>JANXYV010000213.1 GCA_025355875.1 Prolixibacteraceae bacterium
TTCCGAAGTGTACTATCACAGGTTAGTAGCGCACAATTAAATTGCTTGGCCTTCCATAATACAGTCCGGTCGGGAAAAGATTTGTTTGTACGGATAAGCTTCATCGCACGAATATCATCCTCTTCATGAGGAGTTATTTTAATGATATGAAGCTTCTTGCTTCGTTCAAAAATCGCAAATTCGCTTTTCTGTACCGAGTCTGTTATTTCGTTATATACAAAATCCGTAGTGTGAATTTCAAGTTCCAAAGCGAAAAACTCTGGAAGCACCTGTAAATGAAACAAGTCGAAAAACACACTGACATCTGTTATAACGACCTTCATACCAGCTGATTCATTTGTGACCTGAGTGTCCATGAAGAGATGCCGGCAAAATAGGCAGCTTCATTGATTGTCAGAACTTCTTTGGCTAACCCGACATAAACCAACCGCTCCATTCGCACAGGTCTTTCTTTCCCACGGAAACGTCCGGGTTCATTGTTTGGCACATGATATTTCCGTGCCCGATAACCAATATTGAATTTTTTGTAAACGTTGCCATCAATAATTCCTAATTGCAAGGCGCGACTAAACGTTGCAGAGAAGGAAATGCCCCATCTTTCTTTAATTAGCTGAAGTTCATACTGATAAAAATGGAACCTTGCTTTTTGCATCTCTTTACGTGCCATTTCTGCCGGATACAACAACGCACTTGCAAAAGCGTGACAAAGCTTTTCTTCATCTTTTTCACTTATATCTTCAGGGAAAGTCAAAGCGTGATGAGCTAATTCATGTAAAGCGGTAAATCTTTTCCGCACAATATCATCGTCCGGATTGGTTTTACGCAGCACAATTACCCTTTTATCACCAACATCCGCTTTAAAACCATCAAAAGAATTTGGCGCATCAATTTCTATGACCTTATAACCCTTATCTTCAAGCATTTCAACAACATCAGGAATAGGGTCATAACCCAAGTCCCATTCTTTACGAAGTTGGATAGCCGCATTTTCTGCGTCTTCAGGGGTAGTAATAACTTGGGGATAAATAAAATAATGACTATCATCTTCAGCATTCAAAAGGTTATCCAATTCGAAATACCTTTCAAATGCCTCTTTTGCCTTTTCTTTTACCGATTCTTCTTCAGTAGGAGAAAGCTTTGATGAATGTTTTCTAAATCCCAAATTGGCAAAGTTAATTTCAATTACAGGTTCAGAATAGAAATAATTTACAGGGACATTAAGGGTGTTTGAAATGGCAATAACCATTTCGCTGTCAGGCCTCATTTCACCATGTTCGTATTTACTCAGCGACTGCTTTGAAATGACATTGCCCAACTTGTCGGCTAAGTTTTGTAGCGACAACCCAGCCATCTTACGAGCTGAAATTAGTCTGTTGGCAAAATTGTTTTCCATCGTTGCAGTTGTTTTTGTGTTGACAAATATACAAATTAATTCTTAATTGTCAACCAAATTCAATTTAAAATCACCGAAGGACAAATACCTCAGGGCTATTACTACGGATACGAAATCTTCCTGATTTAACTCTTCGCCATTCGCATCATAATCAAATCGTTTAGTGATAAATGCCGGAGTTCCATTAGCAAAGCTCACAAATGCACATTCGACTATTTTGATACCAAACAGTTGCTTGGCTATCTGCATGGTTACATGTTCATTTGCGGGCGTTTGGTCGGGAAAATTAAACCTGGACAACATTGGTTTTATAATAAACTGAGATTTTTCATCTAAATTCATTCTTGGAACTAACTCTATTCCCCTGGGTTTTCCAATAAATCCTTTTCGTTGGACTCCTGAGATACTAAACCCCATTGGTTGACCATCAATTCTTTTTGAAATATCTTCCCAATTGAATTTGAGCCGAGGACTGACCTTTGATCGGTCAAATAAAAATCAATATAATGATCTAAATTCAACATATGTATTGGAAATTAGTGTAATTGCTGAAAATACACCAATATAATGATACATACGTAGTTAAATATTGAAAAAATGACATATTGTGGGTATTTTACCAAAATAATGTCACACTCCTAAAGGCATTAAAGCACGAATAAGCTTTTGAACCAACCCCTTATCTGCCTTTCTTTTCGAGCTATTTCGGTAATCCATTCGATTGAAATGCAACTTTCTTTTATCAATAATAATTTTATTATCGACAGTAAACAATTTTTACTATCAAAATACTAATTAATAATTTCGCCTTTGAGTATATGCAAATCAGCTCCTTGTGTTTTGGAAATAACATAAAAGCCTGCATCACCATTTCAAAGCAATTTGTTTGCGATCAATGTAATGCTGAGCTCCTCCCATTAACCGACAGGCTCTAAAATGGAGTTTCCGCAGCGATTCAGCTCAAAAATAATATTGTTGATAACTAAATAGTTGCAATAGGTTGGAAAAAATAATTTTCCGGCTAATTTTGTATGGTGGGAGATAAAGGGGCGAACCCCAATGATCTGATTATCAGCAGGTGTTCTCTCA
>JANXYV010000208.1 GCA_025355875.1 Prolixibacteraceae bacterium
CGTTCTCCTGGTTTGAAAGTTACCGAAGACTCAGTAAAGACTATGAATACCTGACTGATACAAGTGAAACGATGATCCAATTAGCAATGATCAGGCTTATGCTTAACAGAATCGAAAAATAAAATCAAAACAGTTTCTTAAAATATAAAAAAATGGGATACAAATTTGATGAAACAAAAGCCGAGACTAATACTGCTCTGGCGAGTATTGACACACTATATCAGTCAAAATGTGTTAATTGGGGCGGAAAAACTTCCGACACAAAAGAACCATATTCAGAAGTAATTGCCAATGAAATTCTTTTAAATTTAAAGGAATTTGGTAAAATTTCCAAAGTAACAAGGTCTGGATCATACTGTCGTGATAACCATTGTAAGATTCAACTTGATCTCTGTGCAAGCAATAGAGATGAAGAAAATTTCGCCAAACGAATTACTGGACTAAAACTTGCTGAAATTGGCGAAGTTATTGATTATCAAGTGCCATTAAAAAACACTTCAAGTGATAAAGGAGTTGGGAAGATAGACCTGATTTCATATAATGAAGAAACGAAAACATTTCATCTGATAGAATTGAAATATATTGGTAACAAGGAAACTCTTCTACGGGCTATTTTAGAATCATATACTTATTACCAAAAGGTTGATCAAGGTAAATTGATAGCTGATTATATTAAAGATTATAAATTCAAAAAATCTAAAACCATCAAGGATGTAAATCCAAACGATTATAAAATTGTCCCATCTGTTTTACTTTCAGCAGATTGTAACCCGTATGTGGAACTTGAAGAAATGGAAATGGGTAATCGCCCAAAACTAAAAGCCCTTTCCTTATTCTTTGGTGTTAATCTTTATAAAATAGCCGTTGATGTTTATCAAGCCGTCATTTAACAAGATAGATTCATGTGCCTTGGGATGATCAGGAACAATTTTAAAAATAAGTGATTATATGATGAATGACAATGAACTTGTTTTAAACCTGATCAAAAAGAGTTACCATAGTGAAATTGGTGAAAGACAGAATATTAAACTTCCACAAGATATTAATTTCAAACTGATTGGAAGAGATGTTCAATTCAATATTTCATCATCGGCTGTTTGTAAAAACATGCAAGAAGACAGGACTTCATTTGAAGGTTGGGCTCTGGTTTTAAAGCGTTGGGGCAAATTCGAAAATGTATTTCTTAGCTGGGATATTCCACAAACATTTCAAAATGCAAGAGAAGAACGGCACTATCAGAGATTTTTATTTAGGGTTGACTGTTTTGCAAAGCATTTGGATTCATGGTTTAAGATAAGTAAGTCATCCAAATCAGCCTTAGATGATTTAGTAACAAATGGTTCAGGAACCTTTTATATTAATTGCCCAAGTGATAGGAAAAATGAGCATGAACCACAATTAAAAGAAGGTATCTTAGAAAAGAGATTCATTGACAGTGACCTCAAGGAAGAGCTTAAGCAAATTACGAATGCTAAAGATATTGATAGACAGTTGCCTGTTGGAGTTTTTAAAGGAAAGGTGAGGAGAGATTCTGCAATTTTTTCTCATGGAAAAAGTGCGATTGATCTTTGGGGACTAAGTAATGACAATAAATTACTGCTTTTTGAACTTAAAGCCGAGACGAATAAAAAAGTTGGCATTCTGTCCGAAATATTGTTCTATGTGTTTCTTATGAAGAAAGTGAAGGATAGAGAATTTCAACTTTCCCCCAAAAGCAAACAAAAATTTGAAACCCTAAGCCAAGTGAATAAAATAAAGGGATACCTCTTGGCTTTCTCACTACATCGTTTAATAGATGAGAACCTAATCATGCTATTAAACCGTGGATCATACTCAGATATTGAATTTCATTACATTCAGTTTTCAGATAGAATGTCACCATCACTTCAATACTAAAATGGGTTTGAATATTTGAGCAAGTTACTTCATAAATAGTTTTAAACAATGAAACGCTCTACAATATTGATCTTCTTTCTTTTTTCCATCTTAACCTCCTTCGCTCAGGTTGTCACTACCAAAGGTGACAAAGTTGAAGTTCGGGATGTCAATGGCAAATATATCGCCAGCGGCTATTATTCCAATATGGCAGATGCTGTTGCTGGCGATAAAATAGTCGTGATCTGGTATAAGAATGATAAAGTTGAAGTTCGATCACAGGAGTTGAAATACATCTCATCTGCCTATTATTCGAATCTTCAAAAGGTTTCCACCTCAGGAACTAACGTCATTTTGTATTATACAAATAGAAAAGTGGAAGTCAGGGACATGAAGCTCAAGTATATCAGTTCACGATACCAGTAAGTTTAGATGAGCATCAAATTTACAGAAAAATGAAATATTACAGTGTCTTTCAGGATAATACCTTCATTGAATCAAATACAATAGAAGAAGCTATTGCCAAAAATCCAAGATTCATTATTGGCTTGGCACCAAGAGGCAATTATACTCGGAATTTTCCTGAAAGAGACGTTGATGATTCTCATTTTTATATCTATTACTACAACCCCTATGGCGAAAGATACAATTTTAAAAACAAAGGTTGGCGAGTAAAAACACTTGATGATCCTATTCGATATAACACACATATCAAGATCGTTATTGCTGATCCAACTGGGGAGGATAGAATTTTTGACAAATGGAATACTGACTGTCATTATAGTATTCAATTTCGCAACACTATAGATGGTTGCGATGGTCTTATATTATTGTATGATTTTTTTCAAGAGTTATCAGAATATCCTAATTGGAGGTTCATAGAAAAATTAAAATACGAGGATGGGAAATTCATTTCCTATGTAATAAATCAAGGTATGAGTAGTGTCGTTGGGAATCTGCACCCGTATTCTACAAAGTAAGGGTTGATTATAAATGCCAATATTAACAAGTGTTTCCGTCAGAATCCAGAAATTTTTTTTTTCGAAAATATTTTATATATTTGGATTACAAACCAATACAGATAAAGTATGACAGAAGAAAGGGAAATTGAATTTTCTGAAGAACAAATTTTAATGCTCAAAACCCTTTGCCAAAAGAAACTGGGAAAGGAACCTCAAAACGCTCAACTCATTCAATCCATCCTCCAAAAGTTTTCAACTTCTGAACCTGAAAACACCGCAATCTCATCCGAGCCGAAAGTACAATCGGCAGAACCGAATTTCATGCCTGTGATCACTGGAGACCACAACCCAAAGCAAACCCTTATTCAGCGACTCCTACACAAATTCGGGTAGCGGTATAAAGCGCAACAGACTTTTGAGAAAAAGGGGGGCATATGCTCCCCTTTTTGTATTGTTAAGAATCCTGAAGAATATTTTATTTTGCTGGGTTCTGGCTCCTCAATTATTTCTAACTTTCCGCTTCAAATCACCACGTTAACAATAAATCCTTTATTCCTATGACAAAAGCAGAAATCGTTCAGGAAATCGCAAACAAGACAGGCATCGAAAAAGTAGCAGTTCAAGCCACAGTTGAAGCCTTCATGGAAAACATCAAGTCAAATATGGCAAAAGGTGAAAACATCTATCTCCGTGGCTTCGGTACATTCCTTCTGAAGAAACGAGCCGAAAAGACAGGGAGAAACATCTCTAAGAACACTTCTGTAAAAATTCCAGCACATATGATCCCTGCGTATAAACCAGCCAAGGAGTTTGCTGCCCAGATTAAAACAAAGGTCAAAGTGAAGTGATTATAATCCATGTCGAACCAACTCATTCATGATATAGTCAAAAGGCATCTTAATCCATTCAACATGTACATATATGGATTAGCCAATCTTACAGGGCTTCTTCCCTCAATGTACAATGGATATTCCTTCGGGATATCAATTGCCCGAAAATTGGATGATGATATCATAGATGGAATTAAAGATGCCCCAACTCCAGAGTATTTGCATCATTATGAAGAGATCAATCACCTGACCCTTTCGCTCGCTGAAACAATTGCCAGCGATCTTAACATGGAGGGTATTGGGGCTTTAGCCATAAAACCAACGATCCTGACGGACAACAGGGAACTTGATGAAAAGTACCCAACCCTGAGATACGATATTTCTCACAAGATGATTGCTACAAGAGCTGGACTTGGCTGGATCGGCAAAACGGATTTGTTCATCTCAAAGAAATTTGGTGCACGGATTAGATTAGTCAGCATATTGTTGAATACTGAGATCATACCTGAATCCAAACCGATAGATAAAAGTCGGTGTGGATCATGTTCAGTCTGTGTTGAAATTTGTCCAGTGGGAGCTGCAACAGGTCTACTTTGGGATATCCATACCGACAGGGATGTATTCTTTAATGCATTGAAATGCAGGGACAAGTGCACTGAATTCGGGCGTGACCATCTGAAGGTTGACCGAAAGATATGTGGGATTTGTGTTGCTGCTTGTCCGATAGGTAGAAAAAATTGAAACTAACAATTAATTATGAAAAGAATCTATTTCTATATCTCTTTCATTCTGATGTTGTATTCCTGTTCAAGCCCTCCTCTAAAGAATCAGGATCAACTTGATAAAGAAAGAATCTCCAAGAACCATATCAAAGTTCAGAGAATGTATTCATTAGAGTATATAGATGGTAAACCTATTGATTCAACGGCTAAACTAATTAGTGAATTTTATTATGATCCAAAGGGCAATCAAAAATGTGTCTATAATTGCGAAAACAATCAGCATGAATTAAGAAAAATATGTGAATACGATAAAATTGACAATAAGGTCGTTGAAATATGGCTTGGTATGACTGATTTATTCAAATGGAAATATTACAAACTTATTTATACGTATGATTCGTTAAATAGGTTAGAATCCATGAGATTGTATAACACCATAGGTGCTTTGTATTTTGGGCACATTTATAATTATGATATTAAGAGTCGGCTAATCTGTGATATACAGGTTGATGAAAATTTTAATGCGACATGGGCAGATTCTCTTTTATATAACTATGATAGTAGGGATGCTTATCTGAAAAGATCGTATTCACTTGGGGATAGCGGTGAGGTAAATCTAAATTTATACGTTTCCTATAAATTTGATAAAAATCGCCACCTGATTGAAGAAAAATGGTTTGACTCAGAAAATGAGTTGAAATCATTTACAACCAGTTACTATAATTCTGATGGGTTGTTGGAAAAATCTATTGCTTGGGATGACAACACGAAGCAACCAAAAACAGAGTATAAGTATGAGTATGTAAGATATATAACCTCCAATTAATTAATGATGGGGGCGGGATGATGTGTCAGTCTTAGCTCCGAACAACAATGGAATCTGGTATGTCTTTGGATTTGTTATTAGTAGTAATGGATGGGTATTCCTTTAGAGTCATGGGGTTAGATCAGTTTATGGAAATAGAAAATACTCAATGGATTTGCAGTGAGTGTGGAAACCCTATTTGTGTCCATAATGGACGATGCTATTCCTGTGAGGAAAGTTCCAAGAAATCGTGACTCACTGTTTTTATTTCGGTCTCCAGTAAGGATCAAATTCTTTTATCTGACCCCCTATATTCCCGATGTCATATGAGACCGCATTGTCTCCGTGGCGTTTACTTTTATGGTTGTCGATGATAAGGCAGAAGGCGATGATCAACTCCACGTTGCAATCATGGTCGGCTGTGATGGCGTAATTGTCGCCCTCGAACCAGCTCACAGCTTCTTTCTCCCACCAAGCCACTTGGGTATTATTCCTGTAGACGGAATATTTCCTTCCCCGATGCCCGTATACATGATAGATATCAGGGCTGCAATGACATTGATAGTGCATCACCCACCATTGACTATTCCGGACAAAGTCGGCCACTCATTCCGGAGTAAAGTCGGCCACTCATTCCGGAGTAAAGTAGGCCAGTGATTCCGGAGCAAAGTAGGCCACCTATATCAAAGGTCATATGGGATTATAAAAGTACTATTTTTTT
>JANXYV010000211.1 GCA_025355875.1 Prolixibacteraceae bacterium
ATTTTAAATTCAATTTTACCACTACTTATTAAATTCTAATTCCCGCTTATATCAACTCTCAGATACGTGGGAAACTTTAGTTATTAACAACCAAGTTGTCAGTTCTATCTTTTTTGTCACCTATATTTATGAAATGACACAAGGCCAACTTGGGACCTGTAATTTGAAACTTGGAACTATGAAAATTGTAATTGACGATAAAATCCCTTACATCCGGGGCGCTTTCGAACAAGTAGCGGAGGTAATTTACCTGCCGGGTTCAAAAACTACTCCGGAAGTGGTGAAAGATGCCGATGCCATTGTAACCCGGACCCGCACCATTTGCAACGAGAAATTATTGTCTGGTTCATCGGTTAAATTCATTGCAACAGCCACCATTGGCTACGATCATATCGATACCAGATATTGCGATGATAACGGAATCAAATGGACCAATGCACCGGGTTGTAACAGCAAATCGGTAGAAGAATACCTTGCCTCAACTTTGATGGTTCTGGCAGAACGGAAAAATATTCAGTTGAAAGATCTATGCATTGGCGTGGTTGGAGTTGGAAATGTGGGAAGCAAAGTTGCCCGAATCAGCGAACTGTTTGGCATGAAAGTACTGCTGAACGACCCGCCACGCGAACGTGCTGAAGGTTCTGCTACGTTAGTCAGCCTGAAACAGGTGATGGATGAAGCCGACATCATTACACTGCATGTTCCGCTGAACATGAAAGGCGAAGATTCAACGTTCCATTTGGGCAACGAAGCATTCTTTTCAGGCCTGAAAAGGAAACCGATTTTGATCAATTCCTGTCGTGGTGAAGTGGTAAATACCATGGCTGTGAAAGCTGCTTTGAAAAGCAGTCAGATTTCAGGATTTGTATGCGACTGCTGGGAAAATGAGCCGGATATTGATCTTGAATTGTTGGCAATGACAGAAATTGTCACACCGCACATTGCGGGTTATTCGAAAGATGGCAAAGCTATCGGAACTGAAATGAGCGTTTATGCTATTAGTAAATACTTCAATCTTAGACTTGAAAACTGGCATCCTTCAGGAATTGAACTTCCGGAGAAACCTGTTTTTGAATTGGATGGAGCAGGACTGAGCGAACAGCAGATCATTTCGAAAGCCATTCTGCACACCTACGATATCCGGAACGACGAGGCCGATTTCAGGAATGATCCTTCAAAATTTGAACAATTACGCGGAGATTACCCAACTCGGCGGGAGTTTCCGGCGTTTACGATTGCTCCGAAGAATATATCTGAAGGAACTTTAGAAATATTGAAAAAACTGGGATTTACAATTAATAACTAGTCATTGATTGTAATTAGCTTCGCGTCATTCGTTGGAAAACAATTGAATGACTATCAATGACCAAAAATGACGACTAAATGACCTTGATTAACACTGAAATACAAACATTCAAAAACAAAATAAGTAATGAAAAAATTAGCTGATATTGGATTAATTGGGTTAGCTGTGATGGGCGAAAACCTGGTATTGAACATGGAAAGCAAAGGCTTTACCGTTGCTGTTTTTAACCGCACAACAGCCCGCGTTGACGAGTTTATGGCAGGACGTGGCGCAGGCAAAAACTTCATTGGAGCGCATTCGATTGCCGAATTATGCGCTTCCCTCGAACGCCCACGTAAAGTGATGATGCTAGTAAAAGCAGGACAACCAGTGGACGATTTTATTGAACTGATCATTCCTCACCTGGAACCGGGCGATATCATTATCGACGGGGGAAACTCTCATTTTCCGGACACCATTCGCCGCACCAAATATGTTGAAAGCAAAGGACTGCTTTTCATCGGAACCGGTGTTTCGGGCGGTGAAGAAGGTGCATTGCTCGGACCATCGATGATGCCGGGCGGATCGCCTGCTGCATGGCCCGCAGTGAAAGAGATTTTTCAGGCTGTTTCGGCTAAAGTGGAAGATGGTTCGCCTTGCTGCGATTGGGTTGGCGAAGGTGGCGCTGGTCACTTTGTTAAAATGGTTCATAACGGAATTGAGTATGGCGATATGCAGATCATTTGTGAGGCTTACCTGCTGATGAAAGAAATGCTGGGTTTGAGCGCCGACGAAATGCACGACGTTTTTAAAAAATACAATGAAGGCGACCTCGATTCGTACCTGATTGAGATTACCCGCGATATTCTGGGTTTCAAAGACGAAGACGGACAACCAATGGTTGAAAAAATCCTTGATACTGCCGGACAAAAAGGTACCGGAAAATGGACCGCAGTTTCAGCTCTTGACCTTGGAATTCCATTGACCTTGATCGGCGAATCGGTATTTGCACGTTGTTTATCGGCCCAGAAAGATATGCGCTTTGAAGCTTCTAAAGTACTCAGCGGACCGGCGGTTGATAAAACCATCAACAAAGCCCAGATGATTTCAGACCTGAAAGATGCTTTATTCGGAGCCAAAATCATTTCATACGCTCAAGGTTATAACCTGATGATGGAAGCAGCCAAAGAATACAAATGGAACCTGAATTACGGCGGCATTGCCCTGATGTGGCGAGGTGGCTGCATTATTCGTTCTGTATTTTTAGCCGACATTAAAAAGGCTTTCGACACAAATCCTAATCTGACTAATCTTTTGCTCGCACCATACTTTAAAGAAGTTGTTGAAAAAGCACAGGCCGGATGGCGTCGGGTTTGCGCAACTGCTTTGACCAATGGAATTCCTGTACCGGCATTGACTTCAGCGCTTTGCTATTTCGACGGAATCCGCAGCGAACGTTTGCCAGCAAACCTTTTGCAGGCTCAGCGCGACTATTTTGGCGCTCATACCTACGAACGGGTTGACAAACCACGTGGCGAATTCTTCCACACCAACTGGACCGGACGTGGTGGCGACACCACTTCGAGGACTTATGTAGTTTAAGGGATCAGTTGATATTGTTGTGGGCGGATGTTTGTTAAGCATAAATATTTGATAGACGGAACAAGAAAAATGGGATGTCAGTAACTCCTCTCTGAGTTGCTCTGAAAGCTTTTATTTTAGCGTTAAAGGATTCAGCAGAAG
>JANXYV010000223.1 GCA_025355875.1 Prolixibacteraceae bacterium
TTCATTAATTAACTGGCTTTGTTCCGTTGAAGGCAAGTTACGTATCGCTGATATTATTTGTTGATAGTTCATTGCAATTATTTTTGACTAAGATATGGAATAAATTTAAATATTACAACGCTATATTAAACTACAGCCTACTATTTCAATCAAGCAATCGAACAATACAAACTAAATAAGCAAATCGGAACAGCTTCGAATTACGAATATAGTTTAAAATCTCTTTTAGATTTTCATAAGAAGGAAAATTTATCATTTCACACAATTACCCCCCAGTGGCTTAAAAACTATGAGAATTTTATAATTGATGAAAAGCATTGTAGCCCAACCACGGTTGGAATGTACTTACGACCATTAAGAGCAATATTCAACACTGCTATTTCAGAACAGATTATTGAAATCGAATATTACCCTTTTGGAAAGAAGAAATACAGCATACCAGCCCCAAAGAGCTTAAAAAAGGCATTATCAAAAGAACAGTTGAAAGCCCTTTTCACTACCCAACCTAAAACACCTGAACAGGAAAAGGCAAAAGCATTCTGGTTTTTTTCATATGCTTGTAATGGAATGAATATTAAAGACATTGCAAACCTTCAACACAAAGATATTTCGGGAGATACTCTTTCCTTTAGACGCGCGAAAACTTCAAGCACAAATAAAAAACAAGCTCCAGTAATTGTATATTTAGAAAAATTTACGCTTTCGGTTATCGAAAAGTATGGAAATGAACAAACAGACCCCAATACATATGTATTTAGCATTATTGATCATTCCACAACCCCTGTTGAACAACACCAACAATTGAAAAATTTCATTCGATATATCAACCAGCATTTTGTCAAATTTGCGAAAAGCATTGAGATTAACGAAAAGGTTAGCACGTATTGGGCAAGACATTCATTTGCCACCAGTGCTATAAGAAACGGGGCAAGTTTGGAATATGTTAGCGAAGCATTAAGTCATAGCAACCTAAAAACAACAATCGGATATTTTGCAGGGTTTGAAGACGAAAAGAAAAGAGAAATTGCCAAAAAAATAATGGATTTCTAAACACTTACACAACTTTGCAACGATACAGGAGTAAGGATAATTAGGTCTTCAAAAAAACGTTCAGAAAATAATTCAAGGTTGAGCTAAAAATGTGGATAAGTCTAAATATGAATCGGCAATCAGGATTAGTCTCAAATAAGAAAATCATATTATCTTTATGATCAGATGGAAGACAAAAATTTAGAAAATATCATTCTCTACCTTATTGTAGGTTTTGCCGGAGGGGTTTTTGCCACCATTGCCAGGCTGTTTACACTCATGATGGGCTTTGATGCTTTTACAGCAAATGTCTGTTTTTTCTTGGCTATTATAGTTGCGTTTTCGGTTTATTTGAGTATTCATGTGGTTTTGCGGAGCTTATTGCTCCCCTGGATAGGCAAGATAATTGTGCTCATCCCATTTTTCAGACGTAAGATTAAAGAAAAAAAACTAACTGAAAACCAAAAATCTACTATTAAAACTGAGCCACAAACGGAGTTACATTCAACTAGCCTGGATGAAATAAGAATAGCACATCAACTAGCTGAAGAAAAGAAGCAAGATAAAACTCGGGCGATGGCCATCCTTTATACTCAAACCATATTTGCTCCATTTATTTTAGATCAAGATCTGAATCGTCTGTGCCATTACATTGAGCTTTACTCCGAGAGAAAAGAATTAGTCCAAATTACTCCAATTAAAGTTAGCGACCAGATAAATACAACAGATGTTTACCATTTTGGATGGAACATATGGAACCATTTTCGCATTTCGGATCAATACGGAATGGCTATTTTCTTGAAAAAAGTTTTTGCTCCTACACTCAAAGAGGTAAGCGATATAGAAACCATCAAGAAAAAATTTAGAATTCAAGACCAAAACTGCACAATCAAACTGAATAGCAACCTTTTCAAGCAAGAATAATCACTGTCCATAAGTGTTTTTAAGGTGTTTTACAGGTGTTAATAGACACCTGTAAAACACCTTTTTTATTTGCACATAAACCATTAAAAAAATGAATATGTGTGCAGATAAAATTACATTCGACAAGTTACCCGAGGCGGTAGCTTTTCTCATTCAGGAAGTATCTCAAATTCGTGAGTTAGTTGAGAAAAACAAACCACAATCCGTTGAAAAACGAAGACCTATTGAAATTGATGAAGCTTGCAGCTTTGTAAAGAAAGCCAAACCAACCATTTATGCTTTGGTTCGCAAAGGGTTGATTCCATGCTATAAGAATGGGAAAAAGCTCTATTTCTTTGAGGATGAACTTATGCAATGGATTTCCAATGGGAAAAAGAAAACAATCGATGAGATAAATGCTGAAATCGAACCGGAACTATTTCTAAGAAGGCCACGCAAATCTTTTGTGCATAAAATTTAAGTCTGTAAACTCAAAGTTATGGCCACAAAAATTACAGCAAAAGATATTATCAGCGAAGCCTTGAATTATGCAGACCAACCAATTGGAGCAGAATTTCCTGTCCGGGTCTTTCCTGAAAAAGTACGCGAGATTATTGCGGCAACTGGCGAGTGTCTTAATTTTCCAACCGATTACATTGCCTCCTCGCTATGTTTTGCTTTGTCGGTTGGAATTGGCAATACCCATGTTGCAAAAGTTAAGGAAGGCTGGACAGAGCGTGCCATCTTATATTTAGCGCTCATTGGCCGTCCCGGAACGAATAAGAGTCATCCATTAAGCTTTGCCCTTCAACCGCTGTTTGAACACGATGCTGAGGAATCTGTAAAATTTAAGCAGAAATATAAAGAGTACGAGGAATTGTTATCTCTGAGCAAGAAAGATTTGGAAACGCAAGGAATCTCAACATTTCCAGAGGAGCCAGTTCTTAAAAAATTTGTAGTTTCTGATGTAACGCCTGAATCTCTGGCTTTTATTCACGAGAACAACAAAAGAGGCATCTGTCTTTATTCTGATGAGTTAGCGTCCTGGTTTAAAAATTTCAATCGATATACAAAAGGCTCGGAAGAACAGTTTTGGCTGTCCTTGTATAACGGCAAACCCATTATTCTGGATAGACGCGGGGCAAAAAATTCTGTTTCCGTAAAGCGTTCATTTATTGGCGTAATTGGCACCATTCAACATGGGGTATTAAAGGAACTGGCCAAAGGTGAACGAAACCAGAATGGTTTTTTGGATCGCATTCTGTTTGTTTTACCCAAAAACACGGAAAAGCAATATTGGAATCACCGACAGCTTCCATTGAATATCTTCCCTCTCTGGCATAACCTGATGAAAGAATTAATCAATCTGGATTACCAGGTGGATGAAAACGGAGATCCTGTTTCACTTGAACTTCCGTTTGAAAATGTGGCCAAAGAACAGCTTTATGCCTGGCAACGGAAAAATACTGATCTCTATAATACGGAAAGCAACGAAGATATGCTGGGTGTGTATAGCAAACTGGAAATTTATGCTGTTCGATTTTGCCTGATATTGCAAATGGTCCGATGGCTGTGCCGGGAAGCAGAAAAAGAATATATCGACTCGGTTAGTGTACAGGGAGCAATTGAATTAGTTGAATACTTTCGGAAAACCGCACGCAGAGTACAAGGCTTTATTGGCTTCACTACACATTTGGAACAGCTTCCATCTGACAAAGTAAAACTCTATCATGCCCTACCCTTCGACTTCTCAACTTCTGAAGGAATTAAGATTGCTACCAACTTTTCTATGTCAGAGGATGGATTCAAACGCTTTTTAAGCGATGCGAAAGAAAAACTGCTGGATAATTACAAACATGGATACTATCGGAAATTGATTTAGCGCATTTTCCGCACTATTCACACTTTTACATGTAAATCAAAGATATTCAAATAATTAAAAATTTACTAATCGCTGCATTTTCCCGCTTTTTCAATTTCTAAAATTCGCAAAATTGCACTTTGGTGACTCATTTGCGCATTTTGGAAACGACATAAAGATCAAAATATCAATATCTTGATTTTGAAAGTGTGGAAAGTGCGGATAATTTGAAGAATAATGAAAACACATAGATTTATTTTAGAACCATACAAAGGTAAAACCACCCGCCACAATTGCCCATCCTGTAAAGAGAGAGGCTGTTTTTCACGCTACATTGATACAGACAAGATCATCGAATTTCCAAATCATGTTGGGCGTTGTAATCGCGAGAATAATTGCGGATACCACTTCACTCCAAAACAATACTTTGAACAGAATCCTGAAAAAGCAGAAATGCCCCACGATCTTTCACCAAGGTCACAAACAGTTCAGAAACAAAAACCGCTACCCGTCAGCTTTATCGACGAATCTATAGTCAATCGTAGTTTAACCCATTACGATCAAAATAAACTATTTCAGTTTTTGATTTCTGTTTTGGGTGAAGAGCAGACTTTAAAACTGATGAAACAATTCCGGGTGGGAACGGCAAACTATTGGCCTGGAGCAACCATTTTCTGGCAAACTGACTCATCGGGTAAAGTCCATACCGGCAAAATTATGCTTTACGATCCATCAAACGGCAGACGGATCAAACAACCGCACAATCATATTTCATGGGTGCATTCTATGGTTGGCGGTAATGAATTTAATCTGAAACAATGCTTTTTTGGCGAGCATATGTTGAATCAGAATAAGGCTCTTCCGATTGCTATTGTTGAAAGCGAAAAGAGTGCCTTAATCGCTTCGTGCTATCTTCCCGAATTTTGCTGGATCGCTTCAGGGGGAAAGCATGGCTGTTTCAGGGATGAAAATTTAAATGTTCTTGAAGGTCGTAAGATTGTTCTATTTCCTGATTTAGGTGCATTTGATCAATGGAGTCTCAAAGCAAATCACATGAAGGAGCTTGGATACGAGGTTGAAATATTCGATTATCTAGAGCAAAATGCCTCGGCCCAACAGCGTAGGGAAGGTTATGATATTGCTGATTTCCTGCTTCAGATCCAACCGAAAGAATCCAATCTTCAAATGATGATAAACAAAAATCCACTACTCAAAAAACTAATTGATCACTTCGATCTGGCATTAGAGAAGAGCACAAAAACAGTTTCGGAAAATCAAATGCATTGTCAAAAACGAAAAGGTATCAGACTCTGATCGGGTTATTCGATGGTCTCGCTTTGTGTAGGGAGCAAGATACTATTATAAAAAGCAAATTTTTTGAGAAGATTTTTGATGGAAAGAAAGAGTAAGCCATATGGGATCGTCTATTGGAGCGGCAATGCAAGAATAGCATTAATCCGGGGTCAAATCTTTCCGATCCCAATGCAAAACCGTCATCCATGGATAACATTATTGAAATGTAAACCTATTGTAGAATGACGGATTATGAATAATTCTGAATCGAAATAAATACGAATGAATAGAAATAAACATTTTCGAATAGAATCAGATAATTTATTCATTATTAGTCCTATTCATGCAGATCTATCCCATCTGAGTGGGGAGCAAGTTTGTGTATCGGTCTGCCCGATACCTTGCTCTGCGAGGCTAAAAACATCCCGCCGGTCTAATCTAAATTTTAAAAATACAAAGCATGAAAACAATCAAAAACAGGAATATTGGTGGCAGGCCACCCAAAGCCCATGCCGAAAAGAAGGGTTATAAAATCACGATTAAAATGGACACCGAAGAATATTATTCACTTAAAGCCAAAGCACGTGATGCCGGAATTAACCGTAGCGAATTCATCCGCCTTTCTATCCGATCAAGTTTAGTAAAGCAACACCTCACATCGGAACAGATGGGATATATCCGGCAACTCAGCGGCATGGCCAACAACGTTAACCAGGTTGCACACAGGGCAAATGCTGCCGGGTATTCTGATGTACACAGGCAATGCCTTTCTATGAACGAGCGGTTGGACAACGTAATCAAAAAGATTGAAGATGATTGCTAAAATTGTACAAGGCCGTGGTTTTCGTGGCGTGGTAAACTATGTCCTGAATAAAGACCATTCTCATTTACTTTATGCTGAAGGAGTAAGGCTGAAAGACAAAGAATCTATTATTCAAAGTTTTGTTGTCCAAAAAAAGCTTAACCCGAAAATAGTAAAACCAGTGGCGCATATTTCGCTGGACTTTTCTGTCCAGGATAAAAGCAGGCTGACTGATCAATTTATGGCTGGTATGGCACTAGAGTACATGGAAAAGATGGGATACCGGGACACACAGTTCATCATTGCCCGGCACCACGACACCGACCATCCGCACATCCATATCGTGATCAACCGGATTGATAACAACGGGAAACGGATTTCTGACCAGAACGAGAAGCTGCGAAACACCAGGGTTTGTATGGAGCTAACCAAAAAATACGGACTTTATATTGCTTCAGGCAAAGAGAACGTAAAAGAGCATCGGTTAAAAGAACCCGATAAAACCAAATATGAAATTTATCATGCACTCCAATCAGCAATATCTAAATGCCGGAATTGGCAGGAATTAAAAGCAGAGTTACTCAAGTCAGGGATTAAAACCGAATTCCGAAATAATGGAACCACAGACAAAATACAAGGAGTACGGTTTGGAAAGAATGGCTACGAATTCAACGGTTCCAAAATTGACAGAACCTGCAGTTTCTCCAAAATCAATTACCAATTACAGCAAAACGAGAGATTACAACAGGCTCAAAAGCACCAACCGGAACAACCTGCCTGGCAGGATACCATTGAATTTTCCTCGATAGTGGGAAATACAATATCCGCATTGGGTGGGCTATTCGATATACTAAGTCTTCCACCCGGCCATGATGAAAATCAGGAAGAAATTTTTAGACAGGAAGCTAAGATTCGCAAAAAAAGGAAGAAAGGACACCAATTATAATCAATTTAAAAATCAACTTATGGGAAGTAGTAAAATGGATTCTTCAGCAGTTTATACCCTGTTCGAGGAATTAAAACAAAAGATAGATGAATTGAGCAAAAAGTCAATTCCAGATAACCAGGCTAATTCAACTTCTGATCCACAGGAACTAATATCGCTTATCGAAGATTTACAAATCAGGATTAACCAACAGCAGTTTACACCTGAACAAATAAAAAGCCTGGGACAGATTTCGGCCTATTCGGTTAACAAGGTAAATGAGAATCTCAATAAAGTATTTACTGAAATAAAAGCGGTGATTACTCCGATCGATAAAAAGTTCAACTTGCTGAAGTCTCCACAAAATATGGTTATTCAAAATGATCATAATTTTAGAGTGGATTTTCAAAACAGTAAAGCAGCTATTACAATGATTTCAATGGCTTTAATCATTTTGCTTTCTTCTGGAGGCAATATCTGGCAATTAAACATGAATAGCCAACTAAAAAACAATGATCTGAAATACCGCTATATTAAATCGACCAACGGGATTAATCCGGCAAATCTCAATATGCTAGAAGATGTTTTCTATTATCAAAGGGATAAAAAACTAATCAGAGAAATTCGTCAGAAAGTGGAGGAATACGAAAGAGAGGTACAAAAAGCAGCTGAAGAGATTGAAAGTAAACGATTAAAGACAAAAAATAAAAATTAAAGAATCCACCCTCTAAGAAGTTGTACTTATTATCATTGTTGTCCGGTAAACCCGGAATTTATTAATTATTTGTTTGTAAAGTCTTGATAGTTAATTGTAGCATTCTCAGTATTCAAAAGTAAGCCCCTCCATTTCCGGGAACAGTGAGTTTTGGTATTCCATTTTATTTTCTTTTACTATTTCGCGCCAACTTCCTTCGGGGTCTTCCAAGAAGCGGTAGACATTGATATAGCTCATCAGTTGCTGCCTTAAAGTGGACACCAAATTGGAGAACG
>JANXYV010000024.1 GCA_025355875.1 Prolixibacteraceae bacterium
TGATTTGTTACGATCTGCGCTTTCCGGTTTGGGCACGCAACCGAAACGAATATGATATCCTGATCTATTCGGCAAGCTGGCCTGAAAACCGGAGCCTGGTTTGGAATACATTGTTAAGAGCTCGAGCCATTGAAAATCAGGCCTATGTGGTAGGTGCGAATCGGGTAGGGGTTGACGGAAATCTAATTTCGTATTCGGGTAACTCGCAATTGATTGGTCCAAAAGGAAATATTTTGGCAGAAACTGATGATAATCTGGAAGCCATTATTTCCGGTGAGTTTTCATATTCTGAACTGCTTAGGTTCAGATCCGATTTCCCGGTTCTGGACGATGCCGATTCATTTTTAATCCAATAGAAACTTAACTAGTATATTCAGCAATTAAATTCTTAATCATGAAAAAACTTATTTGGACAATTCTTCTTGCATCGGTAATGATCGGTGCTTCAGCTCAAAAGTACGACCAGCTTGCAAAAACTCCTCCGATGGGATGGAACAGCTGGAACAAATTTGGCTGCAATGTCAGTGAAAAGCTCATTATGCAAATGGCTGATCAAATGGTTGCCAGCGGCATGCATGATGCAGGTTACGAATACATTGTAATTGACGACTGCTGGCAGGTCGACCGCGATGAAAATGGTGAAATTGTGGTCGACAAAGACCGTTTTCCCGGAGGAATGAAAAAATTGGCAGATTATATCCATTCCAAAGGATTGAAATTCGGGATTTATTCCTGCGCCGGTTCAAAAACCTGTGCCGGTCGTCCGGCCGGAAGAGGACACGAATTTCAGGATGCGCGGACCTATGCACGATATGGTGTCGATTACCTGAAATATGATTGGTGCAACACCACTACCCAGGAACCCAAATCGAGCTATGCGACCATGCGCGACGGATTGTTTGCGGCCAAACGCCCGATCGTTTTTAGCCTTTGCGAATGGGGAACGGCAAAACCATGGGAATGGGCAAAGGAAGTTGGTCATCTTTGGAGGACAACCGGCGATATCGTCGATCGTTGGGATTCGATGATTGATATTCTGGATAAGGAAAGAGAACTTGCCAAATACGCCGGACCTGGTGGGTGGAACGATCCGGATATGCTCGAAGTGGGCAATGGAGGAATGACCACCGAAGAATACAAGACTCACTTTTCGTTGTGGTGTATGCTGGCGGCTCCGCTGATGGCCGGAAACGATTTGGGAAATATGTCGCCTGAAACAGCTGAAATTCTGAAAAACGGCGATCTAATTGCCCTTGATCAGGATGTTTTGGGAAAACAGGCATTTTGTTTCCGCGACAATGGCGACTACGAAATCTGGGTCAAAAAACTCGACAAGAATGAAAAGGCAGTTTGCCTTCTTAACCGTGGCGACGAAGTGAAAGAAGTTCAGGTTGATTACTCTGTTTTGCTTAAAGCCAACGACAATTATTGGTCAACTGATCCATACAAGCTTGAGGATTACAAAGTTCGGGATTTGTGGGAACACAAAGAAATCAGCCTCGAAAACAAAACTGCATTTGTAAAAATGGCGCCTCATTCGGTTAAAGTTTATCGGTTTATTAAAAAGTAAAATCCAACTAAATATCAACCACTATTCAATTTAAAAATGAAACAAAATCTCATTATTTTCCTCGTCTTCCTTGGACTTGGCGCATTTGCGAAAGATTACAAAGTCACTTCCCCGAATGGTCAGATTGCAGTTACCGTTTCGGTCGATATTCAAATCAAATGGTCGGCGACAGTAGGCAGCCATGCCATTTTTACAAACAACAGTTTAAGTCTTGACTTGGGAACTACCGTACTTGGCGTCAACCCAAAAGTTGCTTCGGCAAAAACCACATCGGTGAACGAAACAGTTCAAACTGTGGTTGCGGTGAAATCGAAAACCATTCAAAATAACTTCAACCAGCTGAAGCTGACTTTCAAACCAAACTATTCGGTCAGCTTTCGGGTTTTCGATAATGGCATCGCGTATCGGTTTGAAACCAGTTTGAAAGAAGGAATCACCGTTAAAAACGAAGAAGTTGGCCTGAATTTCGCCGGTGATTACGGTGTGCTTTTTCCTGAAGAAGAAACCGTTTATTCGCACTACGAAAGGCTTTATCTCGACAAAAAACTGAGCGAACTGGCTGCTGGTAAATTTGCCTCGCTGCCTACTCTGGTAAAAGCCGATAAAAACATCAAGATTGGGATTACCGAAGCCGACTTGTTCGATTATCCTTGTTTATTCATGGAAGCCACCGGAAAGGCTGCTTTCAAAAGCAAATACCCAAAAGTAATCCTGAAATCGGATCCAAAAGGCGACCGCGAAATTCAACATATTCAGGAAGCTGATTACATCGCGAAAACTTCCGGAACACGAAATTTCCCCTGGCGTGTTTTCATGATCAGTACCGAAGATGCACGGTTGGTTGAAAATCAGATGGTATTTTTGCTTTCCAGAGAGAACAAGATCGCTGAAACCAGCTGGATTAAACCTGGATTGGTTGCCTGGGACTGGTGGAATGACAACAATATTTACGGGGTAGATTTTAAATCAGGGTTGGATACCCAAACCTACAAATATTACATTGATTTTGCTTCAAAGTATCATATTCCATACATTATACTGGATGAAGGATGGACCAAAACTACACTGAATATCAAAGAATCCAATCCGACACTTGATCTGAAGGAGTTGATTGCATATGGTAAGTCAAAAAATGTGGACATCATTCTCTGGTGTTTGTGGAATGCTCTGGATACTGACATGAGCGGAACGCTTGATTTGTATGCCAAATGGGGAGCAAAAGGAATCAAGGTCGATTTCATGGCCCGTTCAGAACAATTCATGGTTAATTTCTACGAACGGACCGCCAAGGCCTGTGCCGACCGCAAATTACTGGTTGATTTTCACGGTGCTTTCAAACCATCAGGAATGGCAAGGGCTTACCCAAATATCATTAATCACGAGGGTGTCAAAGGAATGGAAAACAATAAATGGAGTAAGGATATTTCCCCAGAACACGATGTGACCCTTTGTTTTACACGTATGCTTGCCGGGCCAATGGATTTTACTCCGGGTGCTATGATCAATAAAAATGAAAAGGACTATGTAATCAGTGGTTCTTCTCCGGAAAGCCAGGGAACCCGTTGTCATCAACTGGCTATGTATGTATGCTATGATGCACCGCTTCAGATGCTGAATGATAGCCCGTCTAATTATTACAAGGAACCTGAAAGTACTTCATTCATCAGCAAAATGCCGACTGTTTGGGACGATACTAAAGTATTGGATGCTAAAGTAGGCGACTATATTCTGATGGCACGCCAGAAAGATAACAGCTGGTATTTGGGAGCAATGACTGATTGGACTGCACGTTCTCTGAATGTCGACTTGTCGTTTCTTGGTGATGGAAACTACGAAATTGAAATTATGCAGGATGGAATGAATACTGATAAATATGCCAGCGATTATAAACGCATCGTGAAACAGGTTACCAAAGCCGACAAATTGAAAATTGACCTTGCAAAAGGCGGTGGATGGGCTGCGATTTGCAAAAAACTATAAAAAATAGAGGTTAGTTTAGGGGATTTCTGAATTGCAGCTGTCTATAGAAATGTAAAACGAATATTTGGGATACAACCAATAAAGATCGTAACTATCTAAACTATTTAAATCATTGCTTGGTCGCCGGTGTCAAATCCGGCGACCTTTTTTATGGATTTCAGTTTCATTTTTCAACTCCAATAAAAATATTTTCAATATAACTAATGATTTAGTTTGAAAACTAAAAACTTAGTTGTATATTTGTTCCGGATATCCAACCGACTGATTAGTTGTATGTTGGAATTGATCAGCCAATTTGCACTTTGAAGCCTAAAGTAGTTGAACTTTTTTTTTGTCTTCTGTAACTAAAATATTAGTTGACGAACTAATTGATTAGTTTTTGTCCGGAATTTTGTATATTTGAAACTGAAATTAAACTGAATCCGTAATGAAAGAGCTGACTAAAGCTGAAGAACAGATTATGCAGGAGTTATGGACTCTTGAAAAGGCATTTGTCAAAGAAATCGTCGACAAGCTTCCGGAGCCAAAACCTGCGTACAACACGGTTTCGACGATTATCAGGATACTGGAAAAGAAAGGGTTTGTCGATCATTACGCATACGGAAAGACTCATCAGTATTTTCCGTTGGTCAGTAAAACTGACTATACCAAGTCGTATTTCAGGAATTTCCTGAATGGTTATTTCAGCAATTCGTTTCAGGAAATGGTATCGTTTTTTGCCAAAGAAGACAAAATGAGCCTCTCAGACCTTGAAGAAATGATCAAGGAAGCAGGAAAAGATTTGGAACCACAAAATCAAACACCCAATGTTTAACTTTATCAATTATCTGCTGGAGTCGGGAATTAGCCTGAGCCTTTTTGCATTGGTTTATTTCCTGTTTTTGCGCAGAGAAACTTTTTTCTTTGTTAACCGGTGGTTTCTGCTGGTTTCCATCAGTTTCTCTGCAGTGTTGCCTTTGTTGCACATCCCGTTTTATGCCCCTCAGCCGAATATGCTTCAGGAAGTGACCATTACTCCGTATGTTAATCTGTTGAGCACGGTAACAATATATGGTGATTCGTTGTCGCAGGGCGCCGAACGGATCGTATTGAATTACAGTTGGCCGGGATATATTTATTTGATTGGGGTGGCGGTTCTTTCCTTACTGTTTTTTCTCCGGATATACCAGATTGTTCGGTTAATTGTGAAAAACCGGATTGTTCCGCAAGGAAAAGCAAAGCTGGTCATCCTGGAGCAGGAGTCAAGTCCGTTTTCTTTCCTGAATTATATCTTCATCAGCGAAAACCTGCAAAGTACCAAAGGCTGGGAAAAAATGTTGGAACACGAAAAAGAGCATATCCGGCAGGGACACACTTTTGATGTGCTTGTGCTGGAGTTTATTGCAATATTTCAATGGTTCAATCCTTTCTTTTGGATGTTCAGGCGGGCGTTGCGCGAAAATCACGAATTTTTGGCCGACCAGGCTGTAATCTCTCAGGGAACTGCACCTTCGTGGTATAAGCAGGTCCTAATCAATCAGTATGTTGGCGATCAGATTGTACTGGCCAACAACTTCAATTATTCATTAATCAAAAACCGTATCAAAATGATCTCAAAAATAAAATCAAGTAAAATAGCCAATGTTAAAGTCCTGATTGGATTTGTTTTGGCTGCAAGCTTAGTTGCTGTATTTGCATGTGAGCAAAAGAAATCAGAAAAAGTAGAAACTATACCTGCTGAAAAGACTTCAACCATTGTGTTTCAAGGTAATTCTTTGAAGGTTATCGGTGATTCTGCAGTTATTGAGAACTTAAAAAGTCTGATAACCAAAGAAGAAGGAATGAAAAATTTTCCACCTCCACCAGCAGGTTTAGTTCAGGAAGAGGTATATAATCAGGAAGAGGTTTATAATGTCGTTGAACAAATGCCTGAATTTCCAGGTGGAGAGTCTGCTTTACGCGCATATTTGGGTAAAGAGATTAAATATCCCGCTGATGCTGCAAAAAACGGTATTCAGGGAAAGGTGTATGCCACTTTCGTTGTCGCAAAAGATGGTTCGATCTCAAATGCAAAAGTTGTCAGGGGAGTTGATCCAATGCTTGATGCAGAAGCTTTGCGTGTTGTGAATGCCATGCCCAAATGGACTCCGGGTAAACAAAGTGGAAAGGATGTAGCTGTTCAGTTTACTGTTCCAATCAATTTTAAGCTTCAGTAAAAAATAAAATGGCTGTAGTTTAATATAGCGTTGTAATATTTAAATTTATTCCATATCTTAGTCAAAAATAATTGCAATGAACTATCAACAAATAATATCAGCGATACGTAACTTGCCTTCAACGGAACAAAGCCAGTTAATTAATGAAT
>JANXYV010000057.1 GCA_025355875.1 Prolixibacteraceae bacterium
CACTCAGGAGAAAATCAATTGAAAAAAAATAGTACTTTTATAATCCCATATGACCTTTGATATAGGTGGCCTACTTTGCTCCGGAATCACTGGCCTACTTTACTCCGGAATGAGTGGCCGACTTTGTCCGGAATAGTCAATCCATGTCAATTGCAGGAACCCATCATTTTTCGATTGAAGGTACCCGGAAGAAAAACAGTCGTTTAAAATTTACTGATCTGTAAATGAATTGAATAGAAACAAAAAATGGCGGCCATTTTGCACGCCACAAATTTTGAGAAACGGCGGATTTGGGTGAAGTTACTGCACCAGGTGCGAGCGTATCAATGTCCGGGTAGTATCGGTGCCAATCCTCTCAATAAATCATTTAATTATTTTAGATCTTATCAGAGTAAATGAACGGCTTAAATTTTCATTATTATCCTCAATATAAAACTTTAAGATACCAAAATCGGGAGAATAGCTTATCCTTCGCAAATTTATATGTCCCGAGCTATTAAAATACTGTACCTCTGTATATAGTACATCATTATAGATGTGAGAATTTATGGTATCTTTTGATATAATTTCATAATAATATTGAATTCCAGGCTCACATTCGGGAATCAGGAATCTTTTCTGAGGCCATTCGGAATAATAGATGACCCCATTGGCCGAATAGTTTCCGGACAAACCTTCTCCAAATAGAGCTGTATAATTATTTTGATGACAAGAGTTAATAAAAACTGCTAACCGCTTTAGAAATACGCTGTTAAAATCAATAACAAGCACTTCCCATTTTGAGGAGTGTTCTTCATCCTCAAGAATGTGATTTGAGAAATATTTTACGTATGAACTATCCAAGTCCCCGGTTGAATCATTGCGGTATATCCAATAACTTCCGGGTTTGAATGTAAAGTAGTTTTTGATCTGTGGCGATAGTCTGTACTCCGTGGTTTTCTTACACCCCATAATAATAAAGAGAGAAGAGAAAATAAGAAATATATATTTATTCATTTCAGACTCTTACAATTTATAAAAAATTCCACATAGGATGTTCAGATTATATAGCGAGGATTTATTAGATCCCCAAGAAGGTCCGCCAAATAATAGATTATTATTGTTTTCCACATTCAATCCTACCTTTGATGATAGTGGAATGTCAACCCCCATCCCAAAGACAAATCCAAAATTTATCGATGGAAAATATGATGATTTTTTCTGACTCATTTCATTAATTAATCCAGTAGTGTCTATCGTACTTGTCTTTAACGTACCATCCACAAGCGAATGCAAAATTGTCCCAAAGATAAATCCAGGATAGAAATAATACCTAATCTTATTCCCGAAAGTGAATTGAGGCTTGAATTCAAAGTATAGTGAACCTGTCGAAAAATCTCCAACTGCCAAATAGTTTGTTCCATGCCCTCCCCAACGAGATTCCACACTGAAAGATTGATTCACATAATCTAATGAAATTGCAAGATTAATTAAATGATTGGTACTCTGTTTAGCTTCAATTGATACAATGAACTTATCCAGGCAATTCGAATAATAGGCCTTATCTCCCATCGAGTTATCGTTTAGGATTCCAAAATATCCGTACCCGATTTTACCCCCCAGAAGAATTTGTGCAGGTCCAACATATGAGAGAAATACAAATACTAACAGTAAAATGCCCTTTTTCATTTCAGTGGAAGATAAACAGGAATAAAACTATACCTTCAAAACTTTTTTGAAAAGAATTTTGTTTTTATGAAATATCTTACAAAGTTACGCATCGGATATACAAGATTAATCCTGATTACTTACACCCCGAGATGACAAGGAGCAGGAAAATAATCAGATAAAAAATGTTTTTCATACTTAGATTTTCTCCGCTTTTTGGAAGAGTTGGCGGATTTGGGTGAAGTTACTGCACCAGGTGCGAGCGAAGCAAAGTCCAGGTTGTATCAGTATTGTACATCATCTGGTCATACTTTATTAAACCAATTTTTTTAACAAAATACGAAGTGAACCTGATTGTATCGCTTTGCGAAGTTATGCGTTGCCATCGGGTAACAAAGACATTATGAAATGTATGGTTATTAATTGTCATTGAATCAAGGCTCGCAATATTGGTGAGGGTTGATTCAGATCCCAGGATAAAAACATGGCCAGGCTCATAGGAGGTAGCATCCATTACCTGACAGTTATAACCCTTAAAAAACAAGTAATACATGTCAAAGTAAATATAAGCTGTTTGTATAAATGATCCAAAATAGTTTATCTGGCATGCTTCATCGATCGGGTCGTAGTCGTAGCCTCCTGAATGATTGTATCTATATACAGGGGGACTGCTAATAAACGCACTATCCAGATGGCCTGTAATCTCATTTTTATATATCCAGTAGCTTCCCGACTGAAAAACCGCATACTCCTTTAAGCTGGCAGGAATGTAATGCGTGGTCGGTTCATCCTTCTTACAAGACTGAAAAAGCAGGCCGAAAATAGCGGTTAATGCAAGTGCGAAAGTTAGTCTCTCCATACAATGACAATCTCAGTTTTTAATAATTTTACAAGTTGCTGTACTAATATCACAGGATATCTGAATAAGATATACTCCATCCATCAGTGTTGACATATCAACAATTTCTGCTTCATTTTCGGAATCAAAGGACAGTAGTGTCAATCCAGTTGCAGTTAAAAGTTTCAAGGAATGTTTTTTCTGTTTATCGTTGAAAATGATATTCAATTTGTTAAAAACAGGATTTGGATAGAGTTTCAAAGATAATGTATTACTTATATCGAAAGATATCTGATCACCTGTTTTAAGCTCGGAAGGACCATCTGTTGGATCCGGTGGATTATAACAAGGAGTTGTAAGATAATTTGATGTTCCGCCCATGGCATGACTTTGGTCATATCCAGAATTATTTATCCCGAAAGTAGTCCAAAAAAAGTGGGCAGGAGCGATTTTAGCACAAAATGTTGCACCCTTTTCAGCGAAGAAACCCGGGGTTAATGTCACAGATTTTCGAGCCGTGAAGCTTGCTGAGCCATATAGCGATTCAATAGGTGTTGTCAACACCTTATGGTCCTGATCGTAACGTGTACTGTTCAGTATTTCCATGTTGGATGTTATAGAATTATAAACATGGTATGTTAAAGGGACGAGATAGTTACACACATTTTGTTGTAGGATGGTGTTGTGAAAAGGAATAAAATGGTCGACCATAATATCCTCATAGGGGTGATATAATGGCCTCACTTTTGCATAATCACCATAACCACCAATCAACCACATATTATATGCAAGCATATAATCACATCCTGAATAGTTACCTTCATTTCCAGGAGCACCATTTACCTGAATATCTGTCTCTTGCCTCCATTTATAGCTGCTTGACCAGCCTCCTGTCCATCCATCTGAAGGGGGATGCAAGCCTTGTCCATAATAGTATGGTCCTTCACCAGGAGCATTTATAAGTTGAGCATTCATTAAAACAATTTCATCCTCTTGAATTTCTTTTTCAGGATGAAGGGTCTTGTAAAGCAATGTATAAAAGGATTGAGCTTGAATATCGGTATTTGAATAAACCAAACCTTGATATGTTTTATCCGAAAATAAATCCCATGAATCTCCGATTGCTGCAAGGATAGACGACATAACGCTATTATATGTTGGCTGCTCTAAGGTAATATCAGGCAGAAAAAGGCCACCGACCCACCCGCTTGCAATGAATAGAACATTATTCCCATTTATTACCATTGGATTTGCTTCTCTTACTGCCCACCATATTGCCTCATACCAAGCCTCATCAACTACATTATCAAAGTAGGTTGCTACAATCTCAGGTCCGGCAAAAAAATCATGTGCGACACGAGCCCAGCCATATGAGTAATATTGGTTATCCCAAATACCCTGTCCACAAGGTGTTTCAACTCGCCAATGCTTATCCTGACAGATTTTACCAATAATTTTCAAAGCGATTTCTCTAGCTGTTGCTTTACACGTCAACCCGTTATATCCAACTGTCGCAGAAGAAGATTCCATACACTTGTATATTAGGGCAAGTCCCATCATTATCCCTGATGCCTCATCCTGGCTCATGGTTGCCTCACGTAAATCTTCAATTGAAGCATTACTATTACACCTATTTTGAATTAAAAAACCGTCCACAAAGCCGTTAACGTAATATCCAGGATGGCCAGGTTCCAAACCACTGAAACCAGGGTTTTGAAATGTGTTTTGGGCTGTCAAATCATAATTTACCAAGTCAATATGATTTGTTGGGGGAGAAGTCAGGGTAACGCCATATTCACTTTGACCATCGAGGAAACCTTGAGGGATGGATTGTCTTGTAAAAAACCCATTATAATCATCGCCTTGAGGATTTCCGTTGCATACCCAAAAATGCTCTGATTTATCCATGTAGTTATTAATGAGTGCAATTAATAGTTAGTTTAAGCTGCATACCGAACATGCTTTCCATGAAAATATTTTTTCACTTGTTCAGGATCATTTTTTCTTTTCATCAGATAGTCCTCTACCGTGTCGGCAAGTTGATCGACGTT
>JANXYV010000058.1 GCA_025355875.1 Prolixibacteraceae bacterium
CGCCAACCTCGTCACCCGTCACCCGTCACGCGTCACAGGAGATTCGTCACGCGTCACGGTTGATTCGTCACCCATCACCTTCTTAAACATCGGCACCGGCACTGATCAAACCATCGCCGATATCGCCACAATGGTCAAGTCAATCACAGGATTCGAAGGTGACATTTTATGGGATCATTCAAAACCTGATGGGACGTTGAGGAAGTTGCTTGATGTTTCCATGCTGAATGAGTTGGGGTGGAACCATTCTTATATACTGCTGGAAGGGATTTCAACTGTTTACAGCCAATTTATCAATGCGTAATACTATTCTACGTAATATTTAAATCAGGATTTTCGAGAAAACTCGAATAGTAATTTATAATTTACACCAATGTTTAACAACAAAACATTACTTATAACCGGAGGAACAGGTTCTTTCGGCAACGCTGTACTCGACCAGTTTTTAGATACCAACATCAGAGAAATCCGAATTTTTTCACGCGATGAGAAAAAGCAGGATGACATGCGGCAGCTTTATCGCAATGACAAAATAAAGTATTACATCGGCGATACGCGTGATAAAAGAAGTCTCGACACCGCTATGCGTGGGGTGGACTATGTTTTCCAGGCTGCAGCCCTTAAACAGGTACCCTCCTGTGAATTCTTCCCGATGGAAGCGGTTCGCACCAATGTGATGGGTTGCGAAAATGTGCTGGATAGTGCTCTGGAAAACGGGGTAAAAAATGTCATTGTACTCAGCACGGATAAAGCAGTCTATCCCATCAATGCCATGGGGATGTCGAAAGCGCTCAGCGAAAAAGTGATGGTTGCTAAAAGCCGCAATCTCAATGGCAGTGGTACAACCTTTTGCGGCACCCGCTACGGCAACGTAATGGCCTCAAGAGGTTCGGTGATCCCGTTATTCATTGATCAGATCAAAAAAGGTGACCCACTTACCTTAACTGATCCACAAATGACCAGGTTTATGATGACCTTGCAGGATGCAGTAACTCTGGTACTCTATGCCTTTGAACATGGAGAAAACGGGGACATCTTTGTTCAGAAAGCGCCTGCTGCCACCATCGAAGTATTGGCAAAAGCCCTTGTGGAATTGTACCGATCGAAGAGTCCCATCAGAGTGATTGGTACCAGACATGGCGAAAAACTATATGAAACCCTGGTAAACCGGGAGGAGATGGCTAAAGCCAGCGATATGGGCGACTACTTCCGTATCCCAGCCGACAACCGCGACCTTAATTATGGAAAGTTTTTCACCGAAGGTGAATCCAAAGTCTCCGAAGTTGACGACTATACCTCCCACAACACCGCCCGGCTGGATGTGGAAGGAACAAAGAGACTGCTGTTGAAATTACCGATAATTCAGAATGAAATAACAAGATAAAAGATAAAAGTACAAAGATAAAAGCCTGACCAATTTTCCGCCTTTTGTCTTTTTCCTTTTGTCATTCGTCTTTTTCCTTTAATCTTTTTCCTTTTATCTTTTATCTTTTCTAAATGCTTAAAGCAGGAATCACCGGACAAGCTGGTTTTGTAGGGACACACCTGTACAATACTCTCGGATTAGAACCAGACAAATTTATCCGCATTCCGTTTGAAGACGCTTTTTTCACAGACTCTTCGAAACTGGCAGAATGGGTTTCCTCCTGCGATGTAATCGTTCATTTGGCAGCAATGAACCGCCATCATGATCCTGAGGTGATTTATAAGACCAATATCGGGCTTGTCGGCCAGTTGATTGCTGCCCTGGAACATACGAATTCTACCCCTTTTGTTTTGTTCGCTTCCTCCACCCAGGAAGAACGCGACAACCTGTATGGAAAATCAAAACGGGAAGGCCGTGAAATGCTTGAAAAATGGGCTGTACGGAACGATGCAAGCTTTACCGGGCTTGTAATCCCCAATGTTTTTGGCCCTTTTGGAAATCCATATTATAACTCTGTCATCGCCACTTTCTGCCATCAGTTGACTCATCATGAAACTCCTAAAATTGAAATAGACGGGGAGGTGAAACTGATCTATGTCGGGGAGTTGGTGGAAGTAATAATGGAAAAGATAAAAGAGAAAAGTGAAAAGATAAAAGACAAAAGTAAAAAGACAAAAGTGGAGTGCGTGTATGTTCCGCATACGGGAACGATAAAGGTTTCGGAGTTGATGAAGTTACTGAAAGAAATCAAAACCAATTATTTCGAAAAGGGAGAGATTCCGGCACTTGGCGATCCTTTTCACCGGAATCTCTTCAACACTTTTTTAACCTATATTGACCATTCCGCTTTTTTTCCGTTCAAACTGAAATTAAACACCGACAACCGGGGTTCCTTTGTGGAAACGGTCAGGCTCAACAGTGGCGGGCAGGTTTCTTTCTCGACCACTGTCCCGGGCATCACCCGCGGCAACCATTTCCATACCCGGAAAGCTGAACGGTTTGCGGTAATCAAAGGTAAAGCGCGTATTGAATTGCGCAGGATCGGAACCAAAGAAGTTCTTTCCTTTGAACTCGATGGGGCAAAACCTTCTTTTGTAGATATGCCTGTATGGTATACGCATAATATCAAAAACGTTGGGAATGAAGAGCTTTATACCATCTTCTGGATCAATGAACATTTTGATGCAAGGGATCCTGACACATACTTTGAAGTGGTATAAAGTCAAGACAAAAGATAAAAGGAAAAAGATAAAAGTGGGGTTTCAGGATAAAAGATAAAAGTCGAAAGACAAAAGAAGAAACTTGATGAATGATCTGGAAACAAGGTTATTTTCATTTGCGGTCAGAACGATTAAATATTTAAGAACCTTGCCGGCCAAAATTGAATTTAAGGTGATCAGATATCAATTAATCAAAAGTTCGACCTCCAGCGGAGCCAATTATGAGGAGGCACAAGCCGGGTCGTCCAAAGCAGACTTTAACAATAAAGTAAGAATATCTCTCCGCGAAATGCGCGAATCAAATTATTGGTTGAGAATAATCCATGGAATAATCGAAAAAGAAGACCAGGAGTTGTCATCACTTATTAAAGAGTCTGACGAACTGAAAAATATCCTTGGCTCAATTGTTCAAAAAACCCGTTCAAAATAACCACCACTTTTATCTTTTCACTTTTGTCTTTTATCTCTTTCCTTTTGTCTTTTATCTTTTCTTACAATGAATAAACTCAAACTTATTACCATCCTGGGTACCAGGCCCGAAATTATCCGCCTGTCTGCAGTCATTAAAGCCTGCGATAAATACTTTAACCACATCCTCGTCCATACCGGGCAAAACTGGGATTATAACCTGAATCAGGTCTTTTTTGAAGATTTAGGTCTTCGGGAACCTGATTATTACCTCGATAGTGTAGGGTCAAACCTTGGCGAAACCATGGGTAATATCATTGCAAAGTCATATGACGTGCTGCAACAGGAAAAACCGGATGCACTTCTGATTTTAGGCGATACCAACTCAGCCCTTTCATCCATCTCAGCTAAACGGTTAAAAATACCCATTTTTCACATGGAAGCAGGGAACCGTTGCTTTGACCAGAATGTACCTGAAGAGATTAACCGGAAAATTGTAGATCACATTTCCGACATCAATCTTCCCTATACAGAACATTCCCGGCGTTACCTTTTATCGGAAGGCTTCCGCAAAGAACATATTTTTGTTACCGGTTCCCCGATGCGGGAAGTATTGCAGCAACACAACGACGCCATAGTTGCGTCGAACGTGCTAAAAACACTTAACCTGGAACCAAATAAATATATCCTGGTTTCCGCTCACCGGGAGGAAAATATCGACATCGAACAAAATTTCATGAGCCTGATGACCGCCATCAACACCATCGCGGAAAGGTACAAGTTCCCGGTCATCTACTCCACCCATCCGCGAAGCATGAAGTTCATTGAACAACGCAAATTCATCTTCCATCCGCTGGTCCGGAACATGAAACCATTTGGCTTTCTCGACTACAACAAACTTCAGATGAACGCCTTCTGCGTTTTATCCGACAGCGGCACCCTTTCGGAAGAGAGCGCCATGCTAGGTTTTGCTGGTATCCTTTTACGTACATCCACGGAACGGCCCGAGGTGCTGGATAGAGGAACGGTGGTGATTGGAGGCATTACAGGCAATGACATTGAACAGGCCATTGAACTTGCCGTTGCCATGAAACAAAACAACGAACCAACCGCTGCAATCCCCGATTACACCGATGTCAACGTATCTGTAAAGGTGGTAAAGATCATCCAGAGTTTTACTAAAATTGTGGATAAAGTGGTGTGGGGGAAAGAAAAATGAAAAGTAACACCATGCACAAAATCAAAACACATAAAAGTTCATTCATGTTTACCCTTTTACATGCCAATAAAAGTACTGAGATTTTGCCTTTTAAATTTGAATTAGTCCAAAAATGATTGCTGCAATTATACAAGCAAGAACAGGATCAAGCAGGCTACCGAACAAAGTATTTAAGGAGCTTTGTGGAAAACCTTTAATCTGGCACGTTGTTAACAGATTAAGCTTTTCAAAGAGGATTGACAAGATCATTCTCGCAACAACTCAAAATCAGAATGACGATATTCTTGAAAGCTGGGCATTAGAAAATGGTGTTTTTTGTTTTAGGGGTAGTGAAGAAAACGTTTTGGAAAGAATTTATCAAGCTGCATGTCAATTTGAAGTTGATACAATTGTCAGAATAACTGCTGATGACCCGTTTAAAGATCCTGAAATCATAGATGATGTAATAAATATGTTTGAAGAAGGCAATTTAGATTTTGCATACAATAACAATCCTCCCACTTACCCGGAAGGACTGGATACAGAAGTTTTTTCATGTAAAGCTATTCAGATAGCTTGCGAAAAAGCAACAGATAATTTTGATAAGGAACACGTTACGCAATATTTATATAAAAATCCAGACTTGTTTAAACAGAAGTGCTTAAAAAACAGTTCGGATCTTTCATACCTTCGTTGGACAATAGACACAATACAAGATTGGGAAATGACAGAAGAGGTTTATAATAAACTCTTCAATTACAATGATATTTTTAAAATGAACGACATACTTGAATTATTAGATCAAATGCCTGCAATTAACTTAATGAATTCGGATGTGAAACGCAGTACAATGTATATTAAAAAATGAATTAGCATGCAACGATTTACTGAATTAGAAAAGAAATATGCTCTGGAAGCTATTGAAAATGAATTCAATACTTCAAAAAACAGCATATTCAACAACAGATTGGAACAAAAATTTAGAGATTTATTTAATGTTAAATACACAATCGGTCATGTAAATGGAACTCAAACAATGCATACAGCTTTAGCAGCGCTTCATGTGGAATCAGGTGATGAAGTAATTGTTCCACCGTTAACAATGTCAAGTACTGCTTTAGCTGTTCTGCAAAACCATAGTATTCCTGTTTTCGCTGATGTTGATAGTTCAACCTTCAATATTGATCCGGCTTCTATAATTAAATGTATTACCGGAAAAACAAAAGCTATAATAACTGTTTCACTTTATGGACTAAGTCCTGATTATGACAAAATATTAGAAGTCTGCAAACAAAATAAAATTTATCTTATCGAAGACAATGCTGAGTGTTTTTTAGGAGAATATAAAGGGAAACTGGTAGGTCAGTTTGGGGATTTTGCAAGTTTTAGTTTTCAGGCTAGCAAACACATAACTTGTGGTGAAGGTGGGATGTTAACTACCAATAATGAGAATTTTGCCAATAATGCACGTCGATTTAGCAGTTTAGGGTACGCTGGCGTTAGTGCAAAACAAGGGAAAATAACACGCAATGATATTCAGAACCCTAATTATAACCGGCATATTTCATTAGGATTTAATTATAGGATGTCAGAAGTTAATGCAGCTGTTGTTCTTGGTCAATTGGAAAGGGCAGAAGAACTGGTCGAACAACGAATCAAAGTGGCAAGGATATTTGATCAGGTGCTAGACGGAACAAATCTCCTGATCCGCCAGAATGAACCCATGGGATATAAAAACTCTTATTGGGCTTATAGTGCAATTCTTAACACTGAAAATCCGAAAATTGATTGGTACCGATTCCGTGATCTTTTTCAAAAAAATGGTGGAGATGGATATTATGCAGCGTGGAAACTGTCATACAATGAACCTTTGTTTAAAAATGAAATTCAAAAGTGGAATGGTGTCTGGCAAAAATATAATGAAAATCTGTGTCCAGTTTCTGAGTATCTTCAAAAACGAATGATTCAATTAAAAACAAACTATTGGGACCTGTCAGAAGCCGAAATACAGGCAGAAGTATTGTATAAAACTATTAAAGAATTCTAAATAAACAAACTATGAAATATTTTTCCAAACAAATAAACATTGGGGGTCGTTTAATTGGCCATGGTCATCCTACCTACATTATTGCCGAAATAGGTGCAAATTTTGACAATGATATAAATAAAGCTAAGCGATTAATTGATGCTGCAAAAGAATGTGGAGCAGATTGTGCTAAATTCCAAACTTTCAGTACTTCTAAAATTGTTTCTGAAGGTGGTTTCTCATTAATGAAACTAGAAGGTGTACATGGTTCATGGGGACGTACAATTAGTGAAGTATTTAAAGATGCCGAGTTTCCAAGAGAATGGCATCAGGAAATCTCAGGTTATTGCAAGAAAATAGGAATTGATTTTTCTACTTCTCCTTATGATATTGATGCAGTAGATTTGTGTGTGAAACTAGATTTACCCTTTATCAAAATCGGATCAGGTGAAATAACTTGGTTGGAAATGCTGGATTATATTGGCCGCACAGGAAAACCTTTAATGCTTGCAACTGGTGATGCTACTATGTCTGAAATTGATGAAGCGGTCAGAACCATTGAAGCTACCGGCAACAATAATCTTATTTTAATGCAGTGTATTACAAACTATCCATCAAAGATTGACAGCGCAAATGTAAATGTATTAAAAACATATCAATCTGCTTTTGATATTCTTACCGGTTATTCCGATCATTCACCGGGGCCAGTCGTTGCACTTGCATCTGTTGTATTAGGAGGTTGCGTTATTGAAAAACATTTTACGCTCAACAAAACAGATAAAGGTCCTGATCATCCGCACTCAATGAATCCTACTGAATTCAAATTAATGACTGACTATGTTCGGGAAATAGAACGCGCAATGGGGAGTACACGCAAAGAGGTCGTTGAAGAAGAAGGCGAAACTGTCTTTGTTCAGCGACGCTGCCTCTATGCCAAATGTAATATACCTGCCGGCAAAGCTATTGAAGTCGATGAAATTGATGTACTTAGACCTGCTTTAGGTATTCCTCCAAAATATAAAAAAGTAATTATTGGAAAAGTTGTTAATAAAGATATTGAAAAAGGTCAACCGTTATTTTGGGATAATTTCTAAGCTATGACTGACAGAGAAAAGTGCATAGCAATAATTGATAATGACTGTCTTCAGAAATCTGATGCCATCGTTTTACTTGAAGGAGATGGATTGTATCGTTATAAAAAAGCAGTCAGTCTATACAATGAAGGATGGGCTAACAAAATTATCTTTAGTGGAGGTATTACGGATTACGAATATGGGAGTTTTCCATATTCTGATGTACTCCCCCATTTACTTGCCACAGGGGTCCCAAGTAAGGCTATTATTCATGAGAACAAATCATTAAACACCAAAGAACAAGCCCATGAAGTTCTAAATATGGCATCCTCAAATAGTTGGCAGAGACTGATATTAGTAGCTTCACATGAGCATCAATACAGGGCATACATGACTTTTCTCCGTCAAGTAATAGATTTGAACCAAGGCATCGTTCTCTATAATTCACCTGCGAGAAATTTAGGATGGTTCGCTGATTCCGGATGGGGCTTGAGATTTGAAAGATTAGAAATTGAATTTGAAAGAATTGAGAAGTATTCCAAGTTAGGCGATCTGGCAACCTATGAAGAGATCATAAACTATCAGAAATGGAAAGAAAAGTTAGGTTAGAACAAGCAAGACAAATCATGGGTAACAACTTCATTGGCCCAGAGGAGTTATCTCGGATTGCTGTTCAATTAGGGATTCTTGTTCCGACCAATTATCCGGAAATTTTATTTAGTCGAAGAGAATTAACAAGAAAGCAAGATGAGTATATTTTGCTCCTCGGAGCTACTCAAATGAAAAATGGCGAAACTGTAACAATAAAATCACTAAGGACTCACTTGGGAATAGATCCAGACAAATCTGAACCTTGTTTTTATAATCAAGATTGGTATTTAAAAGAGAAATTTATTGAAAAACCTCTTGAACCAAAATGGTTTCTTGTTAGAAAAGATGTTTTTCAAACAACGCGAGGAAAGAATCCAGAAGAAATAAGTTTACAATATTATTTTCCGTCTGCAATTTTATGCACTTATGCTTTCTTTGCATATTGGTTCCATTTCAAAAAGTATCTATGGATGAATGATTTCATTTGGTGCAATGATCTGGATGGCAATGGAGATAGAATTTACGTTGCAAGATATATAGACCCAACAGGTCTTTGTAAAAACGGCTACAGTATTCATCGCCATTTAAAAATAAGAGAATTCTATGGTTGTGTGGATTTTGCGTAAGATAGTATGAAGTTGGGGATTAAGAATACTTTTATAAGATTAATTTCTTCTTCTTTAGTTCGAACTTCAGGAATTTATACTATATCTGGTTTCATAAATGCCGCTATTCCACTATTATTATTGCCTATTCTGACCCGGAGATTAACACCTACAGATTATGGTATTGTTGCAATGTTTCAATTAGCAGTAAGTGTTGTATATCCATTTATCGGAATAAATCTCGAAGGTGCTATTCAAAGAAGATATTATGATAAGGATAAGTCTGATTTTGCTTCTTATATCGGGACATGCCTGACCCTTTTTTTTGGGAGTTTCATTATTGTTGCTTTTGTCTTTTATTTATTTAACGATCAGATAGTTAAATCTACTCAAATCCAGGATGTCTGGATAAAATACATTCTTATCGTTGCAGCTTGTCAATTTATTACTTCTGTAGTCCTTGTTATCTTTCAGGTAAAGGTCCAGCCATTTAAATATGGAATTCTTCAAATTTCTCAATCTCTCATTAATATTAGTTTAACAATTGTATTTGTTGTCATATTAAATAAATCATGGGAAGGCAGGCTGGAAGCTCAAATTTTTTCCGGTATTTTAGTAGCATTTATAAGCTTGCTAATACTTTACAGATTAAAACTAATAAAAGTTAGCCCGAATTGGAATGACGCCAAAAACGCTATGCGATTTGGCCTGCCATTAATACCACACGCAATTGGGGGAATGCTTTTTTCAGCCATAGATAGATTCTTCCTGACTAATCTATTAGGATTAAATCATACAGGAAATTATACTGTAGCATTCCAGCTTGGCAGTATAATTAGTTTGTTTACAGTATCATTTAACAATGCTTTTGTCCCCTGGCTTTTTGAGAACTTAAATAAAGAAGAAATTGAAGTAAAAAAAAAAATTGTCAGGTTCACATATTCGTATTTTGTAATTCTCGCTGTTGGGGCACTCCTTTTAATATGGATATTCCCAAGTATTATTTCAATCTTTGTAGGAGATCGGTTTAATAGTGTAAATACATATTCAGTATTTATTGTGTTTGGATTTGTCTTTCAGGGAATGTATTTTATGGTCACAAATTATATTAACTTCGTTCATAAGACATATCTTCAAGCGGCTTTAACAATTTCAGTTGGACTTATTAAGATTCCGATCACTTATTTTTCGATACTATGGTTTGGGGCTATTGGGGCTTCAATATCCTTTTGTCTTTCTTTTTTTATATTCTTTCTTTCAACTTGGATTTTAAGTGCAAAAATATATCCTATGCCTTGGCTATTAAAACAATAACAAAATAACAATTATGAGATTAGACCGAGTTATCAATACGATTCATAACATATTTTTTGATACCGCAAGAATAATTCGTCATAGGACATTTACTAAAGGTTTTAGATTTCGAAAACAATCTACCCTTAATCATATTAATATTCTTGGTACTGGTCCGTCATTAAGAAACGATATCACTTCGAACCCCAAAAGATTTATTGGTGTCGATACAATCGTCGTAAATGATTTTGCTCTTGGAGATTATTACGAGTTGATTCGTCCGGGTTACTATATTTTTGCCGACCCTGGTTATTGGTGGGACGCAGACTCCACTACAGCAGCCAATGTTAAAAATCGGGAAAAATTATTTGAAATTATATGCAGTAAGACTTTATGGGATTTGACAATTTTTGTCCCTTATAATGCACAAAAGTTCTTTCATAGCATCTTTGCTGATCATAAAAATATAAAAATATGTACATTTAACTCAGTAAAACTTGAGGACTTTGAATCTAAATGGGCAAATTTATGCCTTCGTAATAACTGGGCTGCTCCATGCGCTAATGTTTTGACCGTGTCGATATATCTTGCGATTAACATGGGCTATCCAACCATAAAAATTTTTGGTGCTGATCATTCATGGACACAAGATATTAGAGTTAATAGCCTAAATCAAGTTTGCACCGTTTCACGCCATTATTATGATATGGACGAAAATAACATGGAAGTTTGGCTGAAAGGTAATAATCAAATATACACTATGTCCGAAATATTATTTACCTTATCCCGCACCTTTGGTTACTATGAAATTTTAAACAAATACGCCAGGCAGAGCGGATCAAAAATTTATAATTGCAGTTCACATTCATATATTGATGCTTTCGATCGCGATAATTTTTAACTTTGAAAGTCTCTTTAAATAATAAGATAAATTAAAACCCTTTGTGAAAGATGCTAATCATTGTAAAGATTAATGTGTAAGCAATCACATAAGTTGTACCCAAAGAATCAAATTTGAATATATATATTAATATTAAAAAAACAAAACTTTGTTCCTGACTAGAATTTTAATCCTATTGAAAAGTAAATCAGCATTAGCAATTTATCTATTTGATGCTGTTTTAATTATTATTATAATGATTGAAAATTTATCAATATTACCATCTCTGGTTTTTTTCGATGCACCACTTAAAACTAGAATGTTTATAATATTTATTTTTTTACTTTTAGCTTTACAATTTAGATTTGGCGGGAAAACTCATAACATTAAACAGTCGAAGTATATTGGAATTATTCTGCTTACTATTTGGATTTTAAATATCCTACAGCAAATTAATATTCCATTAACTTTCCTCTCTCTTATTCTCGCTTACACAAATTTAATACTCTTTGCATTTTATTTATCTAATTGTTTCAGTTATTACAAAAGAATTTATTCATCTTCGGCAATTGCATTTAGAATATTGTTAAGTCCCTACATTTTTTATGCAATTTACAACGTATCTGTAATAATTCTATCAGCAATCCTCTTGGGAACAAAAGTCATATCGGTCTCAAACCTTTACGAATTCAGTTTGGGAGCTGATAATATTAACACAGGAGCTGAATACCTCTTTCCCGCTTATTTATCCATTATCAATAATGCCAGCAGATTGTCTTTTTTATCTGGATTACCTTTATTTTTAGGGTTGTCTCACGAGCCACATGTTTTGTGCTTTTTAATCTTCCCTTCGCTATTTTTCATACTTTCTGACAATACAGTTAAAAGAGAAACGAAGTTTATAATAATTATCATGTATATTTCAGTATTATTATTATCAATATCTACAACAGCTGCACTGGTTTTAATGATTGTATTTTTGGTTCATCTTTTATATAATTTTTTCATACGTAAGCGTGGAGGTCGATTGCTTCTATTCATAACAGCACTACTTATCGCTTTGTCACCTATTATTAGGATGATATATGAGGAAATAATTCAACTTAAGGTAACTACTGAAAGAGGCTCTTTAGACTATTCAATGGATGTATTTAAATACATTTTAACACCTAATGCTATATTTGGTTATGGCACTGTTGCAACGCCAAAAGAAATAATTGAAGGCAAATATCAGATAGGATTATTATCTTTTATACTTATCATTTTTTTTTATATTCATTTTATATTTAATGTTTTAAGATTCGTTTTTTCAAAGAATCTAATGATTCATTATATTGGATTAGGCCTGTTATATATGGCCTTACATATGTTTAAGATTGCTATTTTGATTATTTCTTATCCTTACTTAATCTTTATGCTAATAATTCCATATGGATATTGTTTGGAGAATTTGCACATTAATTCACCTGCGTTAAATCTATCCAGAGAAAAACAAAGGTCCTTGGGTTAATATTAACGTAGCGGGATTGCTTAAGAAGACACCTTTGATTTTTTCATAATTAATTTAGTCACTTTACTTTCCCTCAATGATTAATCGAGCGAACCGCCTTTACACTAAAGAAAACATTTCTTTGACGTACTCTCATAACAACCTGTTTTAATAATAGTTCAATGAAATAAGTTCCCGTTGATTTGAGGCTGGATAAGAAAGAATCTTGTTTCATTGTTCTGAACATTTCGATGACCTCTACAATCGAAAATATTTTTTTCCATCATTTTAAAAAATTCTATGGAGATCATGCCAATGGTTTGTAAATGTAATTTGTGGTGCCATTTCCCCTGGCTTGTTTGTTTGTAAATAATATTGACTATTCCGGACAAAGTCGGCCACTCATTCCGGAGTAAAGTAGGCCAGTGATTCCGGAGCAAAGTAGGCCACCTATATCAAAGGTCATATGGGATTATAAAAGTACTATTTTTTTTCAATTGATTTTCTCCTGAGTG
>JANXYV010000222.1 GCA_025355875.1 Prolixibacteraceae bacterium
TGATTAACACGCTCATATTCTATCTCTTATAGAAACTGAAAAAGAGAATGGGCACAACTCATAAAAGAGGGGGGTCACTATGGCCGGAATGGGGGGTCACTATGCTCCGGAATGGGGGGTCACTATGCTCCGGAATATACAATGAAGGTCATAATCTTTTTCATACCTGGAGTATTTATTGGTTTAGGGCTTCTAATTTGCATGATAGAAATTCGCTAAACAAGTGCCAAACAAAAAGAATTTCCGGAAGAATTCTACCCGGTTTATGAATTTGACAGAAATATAGTGAGTTGATTTTCTTGCTATAACGCAAAAAACGGGGAAGAAAACTGCACACCAATTTCAACACCGGGATTTGTCGAAATTGCGAGAAATCGGAATGTAGCAGAGATGAGGGTTGTCAATGGTAGGTATATTTAACGCTCCTTCTCAATGCTGAAAAACCGTTTTTCTTTTGATGTTAAAAACGATAAGATATAAATTCCTGGGGGGAGTCTCTCGGGTATATTGATTATGACTTTATTATGTCCGGGTTCAAAATACTGTGAATGAATTACTTTCGAAAGTACGCGACCATTCAGATCCAAAAGAAAAGAAGAAACTATTTCTTTATTTGTCAAGAAAAACTCAATTGTCGCTTGACGCTTTGTGGGATTTGGGAAGAAGTTGAAGGAGGTAATTGATTTTGTATTAATTGCTGTATTAATTCCTGATAAATATCTGATTGCGACAAATGCCGAAACGGTGTCAGATTGTTTAGTCCAACCGGCAAGAATGATTTTATGATCCCTTTGAAGGCTCAGACTTTCAGCAAAATCACGTGATCCAGGACGTATATTAGTTTTGGCGATTCCCTCTTCACCAAACACAGAATCAATTGATCCTTTGCTTAACAGCCTGACTAACCCAATGTGATACTGTTGATCGGCGTCCTTGATGTTTGCAGCAACAAGAATTTTATGATCAGTTTGGAGGATGACCGATCTTGCATAATTGTCATTCGAACTAAAATTCAATATTGAGATCCCATGCTCAGCAAATAGACTATCCAATGTCCCATCTGAGTTATACCGAACAATAGCTAAATTGTTCCTTTGTCCGTCGAACGAATTCCCAACAACCACCATTCGTCCATCAAATTGAATCACAATACTATTTGGTGAACTACTAATTCCAATCGCAGTCAGGACAATACCATCATCACCAAAACTTTGATCAATTGCCCCATCAATATTATACCGGACCAATGTAAACGCTGTTCCATATCCTAAATAAGAGAATCCGGCGACCACAATTTTCCCATCATTTTGAATTGCAACCGAAGTAGCAACCGCATCATTGCTAATGTGTGTAAGAACCTTCCCTCCTTCACCAAATGTGGAATCTATTATCCCAGTTGAGAGATACCGGCATATCACAAAAACATGGTTACCGGGTGAAATTGGACCATCTCCTGTCGTTCCTGCAACTATAATTCTTTGCTTCGTATCCAATGCAGACGATTTTATTATGCTATACGAGTTAAAGGAGGTCACTGTTTTTCCCTCGTTGCCGAATGATTGATCCAGAGATCCGTCTGCATTGATCCTGGCCAATGCAAAATCATTGAAGTCACCATTATCAGCATAACCAGAAAGAACAAGTTTTTGATCAGGTTGAAGGATAACTGATGTTCCGACAGAGTTACCAGGGCCAAAGGAAACGAAAGCCAGTCCGGTATTCCCAAAGTCTGGATCGGGGTTACCAAGAGTATCAAATCTTAAAATTGTAAATTTTCTTTGTCCTCCTTCAAAAGAGTAACCGGCAGAAACGATTTTCTGGTCCTTCTGGACAATGGTTGACAAGCCAACATCAGCACCTGAACCAATTTTTGTTACCACGACACCATTATTCCCAAAACTATTATCACGTGCACCAGGTTGACAAAATGTGTAATTCCAACTCATGGAGAAAAGTACCCCAAGAAGAACAGCTTTGAAACCAATGTGAAGTTTGAGGATCATATAAATGAATACAAATATAGGGCAGATTGTATTGCCATGTGATACATTACTTTTTCATGAAGGATCGAACTAAAAATAATCAAGAAAACAAAAGGGATTGTCAGGTTACAACTACAATCCCTTTTGTTCCATTACCAGATCAATGCATTACTGACAATTTTCCTGTTTTTGCATATGTTCCACTTTTTATCACATATATATAAACTCCAGAATTCAAATTACGTGTATCAATGATGACCTGACCATTGGAATTATTTAATTTGATTACCCTTATTTTTCTATTATTCAGGTTTAGAATTTCAATATAAGAATCTGATACCTGATTTATAAATGAATAGGTAAAAACAGCCCAATTATTTGCAGGATTTGGCCATACTGAGATTTTTGGTTCATCGGAGGAAAGAAAGGTATTATATGATGTCGAAGAACGATCCCTTATAGCCCGCTGCTGCGATGGAGGGCAGTTAATCACCGGTTCCCCATACCCAAATTCCAAAATATTGCTTGCCTGTAAACCAGCTAGTCCAATGCTTAATGTTGCAATTTCATGTAAGAATGAAATTTGATTTGAATCCAGATTAAAAATATTGATCCCCTCATTGATCAACTGGGCTTGGAATGTTTTAAGACTTTTATAATAATTGTATTCCGTTGTTGCTGACGAATCGAATGCATATAATTGTGGAAGAAGATTTATCAGTGCTAGCGCATTTTCTGTATTTTTTTCTTGCAGCCAAGAGTCTATCATCTGATAATCTGCTGATATATTCTGTTGATTATCAAGCCAAGTTCGAAGATTTGCGAAATCCCTTGTGGTGTCTCTCAAAATATTACGAATTAATTTGTTAGACGCCCTAATTCCTTCACCTTTAAGAAAAGACATTTCGGACTGAAGAGTAGTTTTATAGGTGGTATCAGCAGCCATTGTACTAAGCAAATCAATCATATAAGAAGGTAATGGATTCTCCTTTGTTGCCAAATAATCTAACAGATTGCTGTTTCGTAATTCGTCAGGATTAGCAGCAAGAATTTCAAAAAGAATTGGATCAGGAAGAACCTCGGTTTTATCTGCTGCCGCTTTAAGAATTTCTTGAGAAAGGTGTGGAGAGCTTCCTAATAATTCATCTCGTAATGTCATCATTTGCGAAGATGAACTAGTTGCAATATCAATACTTAAGTCTGATGTCCTTCCTCCATCCTTAAGATTTTTGAAAACATCCATCACACTCTGGTAGGACTCATCGTTTAATGCAACAGCTTGCTCAATAGTTTCAATTTCCTCGCTCGTTAGCCCATCAATTCCGGAACCATTACCTCCAATATGTGACGCACATGCATTAGTATTTGGTGTTGGTAATGGTGACACATTGAATATGTTATCAGGGTGTTGTCTTAAATCTCCACTATAATACCTGTATATTATACTCCAGACTGCCTGATTATTAAAATCGCTGTATGGATTATTAAAATTCTTGGAAAAGATATTACCCGCAGGAAAATTATACGATCCCTGGTATTGTGAAATACCGTAATCAAGAATCCTGAAATCAAATATATTATTATAGTTTTTGTTGCAGTAATAACAAAGACCCGTTGGTATTCCAGGGTTATAATTCATTTGTTCAGCTTGATTGCCAATATTAATATCATGAAACACATTTTTGTAGATTTCATTATATGTCACTTGGGACGTATTGTCTTCTCCAATAATTCTGATCCCAACATAGTTATCACCCTGATTTGTATTTCCTGTATGCTTGAAATTATTTTCCTCAACCTGATAACCAGTGCATTTATTAATCTCAACGCCAATACCTGTGAAATTAGGGCAAACAGTATTTGGGCCGATGTCAAAAGTATCTTTTACAATGGTTGCATTGTTGACTGCATTTAATCTGATACCATATCCATTTGCCAAAAATTGAGATTGGCTTACAGAAATTGTATTAAGCGACCCTTGCGACAGAGCATATATGCCATGATTCAAATTCTGAAAGACTGATGGTATTGTATTTGATACAGGGCAAGGCACAGCATTATTTGAGCAATACGATCCTACAATATAGCCAGCGTCAATAGAATATATACCGTTACCTCTATTTGTATTAGTCGAAATGGGGACAAGATTTGAGAAATTACAGCCATTGATTCGGATTCCCTCAACATCCCACATTGTAATAAAAGCGTAAAAAGGATTCGTAATTAGGTAACTCCCATCGGTAGTAAAAGTACAATTGTTAAAATAGCTGAGATTATTGGTTTGAGTGTACGGTGGTGATGAATAAGGGTTGAAATTATGGTATGAAATGAATTCGATGGCTCGTCTATTATTTTTAAATGTCGCACCGGTTGCCTGAATGATTCCTCCTGAGGTGGAATAATCACCAGGTTTCCACATTGCGATGTTATATGCATTTTCGATTACCGATCCTGGGTTTATGCTCAATTTTCCTTGTTGACAATTGCCATTATTAGTGTACTGATGCTGGTTATAATTGCCCCAGACTTCAATTCCAGGCCAACTCTGATTGCATGGAGAAGTGAACGTAGCCCCATTTATAATCAGCTTTGCCCCTGGTTTTATTACAATTTTTGCATTCGATTCAAAATACAGAATGCAATTATTAACAGTTAATGTATGGCCACTTTCAACAATGAGGTTTTTCGCAAAGTACATATTTGTTGAATAGGAAAAATCGTGCTCTATTACGACTTCATCCATAAAATAATCAACAGACTGCTGGTTTGCTGGTTGAAAAAAAATCAATCTGCTTTCACTGGAATAGATGCTATTTCCTTGATTATTTACACCAACAACAGAAAAATAATAAGGTGTACAAGGTTGTAACCCACTTATAATGAAATCTGTTGCTCCTCCAACATTTATTGGTGATGAGCCTTGAGTAGCACCGGTCCCATTATACGGTGGACCGGAGTGTGTAGCATAATTTATATAATAACTTGTGGCTCCCATTCCTTTAAAGTACAAATGAATAGAGTTACCATTCATTTGTCTTTGGGAAAGAAATGCAGGATCAGGTTCCTTATATATTCCGAACCATCGCTTATCTTCATGAAGATAGCCATTATTATCATAACCCCAGATTTTTAAACTTCCAAGGACTTGACCATTTTCGTTCCTAACGAAGGGACCGTTTGAAGGCAAATTGCCTGCAGTCAAATAAAAGTCAGTATAGAAAGGCCCTTCTAACGAATATTGAGAAGCATAATTAAAGGTTTCGCCTGAAGGGAAAACATCCATTTCCATATTCCAACCAGTCATATGATCGCCGTATGGATATTCGTCTCCAAAAACTGCATGCGAATGCAGTAGATCTCCACTAGAGAAAAGGGAATTGTACTGGGTAATACTAATATTATCTTCTATACCTAAAGTACTTACTTCATAAAAAACTATTCCATATGCGAATTGATTTGGATCATTCACATCTTTAAAATCGACCATGATCACGTAATCATCAAATTCCCAATTACTTGGAATTACTCCTGTAAAAGTAACAACTTGGGTTGCACCGCCAAACTCGAGCGCGAAAACTGAAGGACTTATTGTTAGAAATGGAGAAGAATTATTCTGATCTAGTATACTAACCTGATAGGTATGATACTCTGTTTCAATCTGCTGTACTGTAAAAGTAAATGTCATTGTTTGACCTCTCCCGATGTTTCCATAGGAAATGGTGGATGGTTCCTGGAGCATGAATTGCCCCATAACCGAATACATTGAGATGAAAAACATTAGAAAAACGGTTAGAATTTTTGCTTTTGGTTTCATAATAATTGTTTTTATATTACCATAATTTCCTCTCAACATAATGGAACTGACAAGGATCCCAAATGCTCGTTTTTCTATAATTTTACAAGAGGTTGATGAAATACGAGGCAAGATTGAGTTGAAATAAAAATTTATCAGCCCAATGAAAAATCGGTCATTTATTAGGCGAATTTTTTAAGATGATGACATAGTTAGAAGCCTTAAAATAAACCTATTCTAATCGTCAAATACGCTTGTCCACACATCAACATAAACAGTATAGTTTGATTCAACCAGAACCCCCCATTCCCGGTCATCGATTTCAACCTCGAGGGTTTCACCACAACTCACGATGAAAGGACCATATATTGTCGTATGATCAAGGCTGTAAACCCACACGGTTGACTATTCTGGACTATAGTAGGCCAGTGATTCTGGACTAAAGTCGGCCACTCATTCCGGAGTAAAGTAGGCCACTCATTCCGGAGCAAAGTAGGCCAGCGATTCTGGTCCAAACCAGGCCAATTTTTTAGAAAAGCTGGC
>JANXYV010000076.1 GCA_025355875.1 Prolixibacteraceae bacterium
TTTTCAGTCTTTAAATCGTTTACGCTGTTTACAGTTGGAGTGATTTTCAGCAATGCAATAAAAGCGTCGTTGAATTTCTTTGCATAGTCCTCATAAGGCTTCATGATGATTTCCTCAATAGCTTCTTTGTTGCTAAATAAGGTTATCGCTTCATCGGTGGCATTTTTGAGATTACGAAAAACAACAATATTGCCCTGCGATTTTTGTTCGTTCAGTATTCGGTTGGTGCGCGAATAGGCTTGTATCAGACCGTGATATTTTAGATTCTTGTCCACATACATGGTGTTCAGTGGTGGACTGTCAAAGCCTGTCAGATACATATTTACCACGAGCAGAATATCTATTTTCCGCTCTTTTACTTTCTTTGAAATATCCTTGTAATAGTTGTAAAACGATTCGCTGTCTTTTGTCGAGAATCTCGTTTCGAACATTTTGTTGTAATGCTCAATATACTCGTCTAATTTCTCCCTGCTATGCTTTTGCAAGCCGTACAACACTTTTGGCTCTTCCGCTACCGATAATTCTTCCGGAATAAATCCGTTCGCATCGGCATCATCTTCATTCGCTGTGTAGCTGAATATGGTTGCTATCTTTAAATTGTGTCCGCCTTCTTCTTTTTTCTTTTGGAAAATATCGTAGTATTTTATCAGCGTTTCAATGCTGCTCACGCAAAACATGGCGTTAAATTCCTTGTTGTGGGTTTTGCGGCTGTGGTTGGCTAAAATATAATTTGCAATTTTCCCAAGTCGCAAAGGCGATTCCATCAATTCCTTCGTGTCGATATCTTCAACCTCAATATCTATTTCGGTCGCGGTATCTTTCCTTTTGTAACGCCCAACATACTCGACCGAAAATTTCAAAACGTTTTCGTCTTTTATGGCATCCGTAATCACATACTTGTGCAAGCATTCGCCAAACAACTCTTTGGTGGTACGTTTACCCAATTCATTTTTTACTGAATTGTCGGCAAAGATGGGTGTGCCAGTAAAACCGAACATTTGCGGATTATTGAAAAACTTATTGATCCGGCTGTGAGTTTCGCCAAACTGCGAACGGTGGCACTCATCGAAGATAAACACCAGGCGTTCATCTTTCAGCTTTTCCATTTTAGCCAGATACTGATTTTTACTGATAGCTGTATTCAGTTTTTGGATAGTGGTAACAATGAGCCTGGTATCGTCGGTAAATTGTTTCACCAGCGCTTTTGTATTGTCTGTGCCGTCGATGCTGCCTTTGCTGAAGCTGTTAAATTCTTTGGTAGTTTGATAGTCCAAATCTTTGCGGTCGACCACGAAAACCACTTTTTTAACTTTGGGGAGATTGGTCAGAATTTGGCTTGCTTTGAATGATGTCAGCGTTTTGCCTGAACCCGTGGTGTGCCAGATATAGCCATTGCTCCGGCTGTGCATCACCTTGTCAACAAGAGCTTCAACGGCATAGAACTGATACGGACGAAGCACCATCAGTATTTTCTGGGTTTCATTCAGCACAATGTATTTGCAAATCATTTTCGAGATATGGCATGGCTCCAAAAACTCGCTGGTAAAACCGTTCAGAATATTGGTCAATCGCTTGTTTCCCTTGTCAGTCCAGTAAAAGGTTTGCTTGAATGACTGAAACCTGTTGTTGGCGTAATATTTTGTATTTACTCCGTTGCTGATTACAAAAATCTGAATGTATTGATACAAACCAGAGTTTGTCCCGAATGAATGACGTTGGTAGCGGTTGATTTGGTTAAATGCTTCTTTCAGCTCCAAGCCACGGCGTTTGAGTTCAATTTGAACCAATGGCAAACCATTGATAAGCAAAGTGACATCGTAACGGTTTTTATATTTGCCGTCAATTGTTACCTGATGTGTAACCTGAAATTGGTTTTGACACCAATGGTCGGTTTGGATAAACTCGAAATAGAGATTATCGCCGTTATCCCTTACAATATGCTGCTTTTCCCGAAGTGTTTTGGCTTTCTCGAAAACCGAACCTTTGCTCAGGATATTCAGCACTTTTTCAAATTCTTTGTCTGTAAACCGGATGTTGTTGTGCTTTTCCAACTGGCTTTTAAGGTTGGCAATCAGTTCTTTTTCGTCTTTGATGATTACCAAACCGTAATTCAGCTTTTGGAGTTGCTCAACCAGTTGTTCTTCCAGTATTTGTTCGGGTTGCTTGCTCATTGCCAAAGTGCTTCGTTTTGCCAATTATTAGGAAAACCCATTCTACTTATATGGATTTGAGGGAATTTGTTAAATAAATCGATTAATTCTTGCTTTATTGAATTTCCTGGACTAATCTCATTATTCATATATAAAATCGCAGAAAGAAGAGGAAATATTTTTCGTCTTTGATTATTGTCCGGAATATAACTCAATAAAGGTTTGGGTGTTGAAGGTGGCCAATCGTATTTGTTAATAAGAACCCTGTTCCAAAGTCTACTGTGATGAGCAATTATATTCCTGATAACCGTTATGGATATCAACCAACTCGTGAGATATTTTTGATTGTACAATCCAAATTCTCTTGCAATGATGTTTTTTTCAGGGAGCTGGTGTTTTATGTTTTGATACAATTTTGAAAGTGAACCTAAGGTAAGCACTTCCAGTGATTTCCAACTTTCGGGGTGTTCTGTCGGATGGTTTTGAAAATGTTTGATAATAAACTCCTCACTACTTCGCCCCATATCCATATACACTTTTGAAACAAATAAGGCAAACTCCTTTGGGTTATCAAATAAAGAAGGGTTCAAATACCATTCAGTACCATAACCATGTGACAAATGATAAATTAGCTTGGTGCGAAGCGAAATTTCGATACGTTCAATGGCGTTAAAAACAATCAATCTCAAATGTCTGTCGAAATTGTACAAATCAATGACATCTTCAAAATAGCTTTGATCCCGAAAATGATGATTTACTTTATCATCCTGCATCTCCCACCAATAACCTTTTAATCGGTAATAACTGATGTTCGCCAAAAAATGCGGGGCATCGGCTATTTGCCTGAAAAACATGTTTCTGCTTTGAAGTAATGCAATCTGATCGGCGTAGGTTTTGGCTGGTTTTGACATATTTTTAACGATTTACTTAAATGAAAAAACCCCTCCAGTGTGCTTCATCGAGAGGCAGGAGAGGTGTATTGTCGTATGTATAGAGGCTATAAAAAAGAAAGACCCGCAAGCTGATCTGACGGGAAGCAATGCGGGTACTGTTGCTGCAAAGATAACGCTATAAATACTTCTAACATTACTTTCAACAATACAATCAACATGTTTTGCAACAGATTTAATATTGGATGCTCTATTATTACCTGTAACCGCAATTGTAGTTTCTCTTTCCATTTTATCTCTATTTACACAAACATATTTTGAAGCAAGCCCTTTTTGTATTGCACGGTTTGCTGGATTTGATTTTGAGTACGATTGATCTTTTCATCAATGGATGTAAGGAAATCGGCAATTTTGGTTTGTTCAGGGAGTGATGGAATCGAAATTAGAAATGATTTATATTCTTCTGCATTTATTCCTGGTTGTCCCGAACGCATTGACATCATTTTAACCCACTTATTATATCGTTCTAATAAAGTCTGAAGAAATACGAAGTACGGGTCTGCTTTTACAATTGAAAATTTTATTAGAAAACCAGCAAATAGAAGATTTCCATCATTTTCATTGTATAAATAACTTTTCCCAACGCTTGCTCCTGTTCTTGTAAAGACAATATCACCCTTTTTTAATTTGAATTTATTTTCAATTAAACCATCTGGAGAGGTTAAAGGATTCGGTAAATAAGTCCTTGAGTTTTCATCAATGTCAGTAATTCTTAAATATTTATTTTCTCCATCAAAAGGAATTGCAGAAGCATTCATCCCATACATGATATTTTCTGATACCTCTCCCAACGTCTTTATCTCCCACTTCGGAAACTCTTTCCCATTCTCATCTTTAAAGCGCAATTCCTGTAAAAAGAGTTTTTGCATTACGCCTTTTTTGTATTGCTCCAGCAATTCTTTTTTGCGCGTAAGCTGCTGTATCTTTTCATCTACCGCACTTAAAAACGAAGCGATTTTTTGTTGTTCGGGGAGAGTAGGAAT
>JANXYV010000078.1 GCA_025355875.1 Prolixibacteraceae bacterium
CATAAGTAGTGGTTTTGTGAATAAACTGCTTTTTGATTTGTAACTAACTCAAATATAGCATTTTAAATTCAATTTTACCACTACTTATTAAATTCTAATTCCCGCTTATATCAACTCTCAGATACGTGGGAAACTTTAGTACATTACTAGTATTGCCAGGCTTGATAACTTTTCGGAGACCTGTCTCTAAATCTGAATTTGGCGCCAAAATATCCGTACCTCCAGGGGTTGTACCTACCCTAATATTATATGTCAACCCTTTTGATGGAGTTTTATCATCGGTTGAAGTGAGCCATTCAAATTTCACAATATTTTCATCGGTTGTTGCCTTCAGTCCACTTGGAGGCGAAGGAGGATAATTTTTTACATTATTTTCATTTAATAAAAGGTCAAGCTGCTCTTTTCCGCTTTTAGCCTGCCCTACCAATAACAAATCAAGAGCATTGTCCCTATTAATGTCTGTCCAGTTTGAAGTACCCCAAATTTGAATTAATGCTGGAGAAAATGCAGCCTCAGAAAATTCTCCTTGTTTGTTTTCATATAGTTTTGTTGTTGCAGACGACCCTGCACTTAACCTATTCTGGCCCGAAGAAATCAAATCCAAATCTCCGTCATTATCATAATCGCCCCAGGCGACGGATGCATTGCGTAATCCAGTTAAAGGAGCTTTTATGTCAATATAAGTACCATTATCATTTCTAAAAATTTTAGCATTTAATTTACCCTCTGTAATTCCTGAAACTACCAAATCAAGATCACCATCATTATCATAATCACCAAAATCAAAATCAGGATCACCAGTTAACTGGTCTATAGTGACATTGGCATCAGAAAAATTTCCTGACTCATTTTTATAAATTTTAAAAAATGCACCAGTTTCACTATTGCCAGATGTTGAACCTGCTGCGACTATATCCAAATCACCATCGCTATCATAATCAATCCATTTAAGCTTTCCAAAGGCTATTCCCGGCAACTGTATAGTAATTTTTTCAAAACTGTTTTTAGAGTTTTTTAATACCTGAATTTCAGAAGAATTAAGGTTTTGTACAAGAAAATCAACATCACCGTCGTTATCGTAATCTCCTGCATCAATAGAAAGAATTTCTCCATATTGATTTCCTGCAATTTCGGTTTTTGAAAGGAATTTACCTCCCTGATTAATATAAATTGTAATCGAATTGCTGTTTGCAACTAAAATATCCAAATCATTGTCATTGTCGTAATCTACCCACTTCAGGATAGTTTTTATGTTGGAAGGACCTGAAATAAAATTAGTTTCTACTTTCGAGAATATACCATTATTGTAATTAAAAAGGCCAAATCCATATTCAAAATTAAGCATTCCGCTTATTAATAAGTCCAAATCTCCGTCATTGTCATAATCACCCCAGTCAGTACTTGTATACCCATACGCCTGAATACCTGAATTCAAAGAATAAAATGCATTGCTTACCGAAATCGTATAATCTCCAAGACTTCCCCAAACCTTCAAATAGTATAATCCGCTTGATTCGGCTTTCCATATCATTACACCTGGAAAACCAGAAGTAGAACCTAATTGAGTTAGCCCATCTTTACCATAGAGCCACACACCAGGAGGATAATTTCGTTCTGAATTACATACAATAAAATATGTTTTCCCTTTAATCGCATTGAATTTCATATAATCGGTATCGTCAGCATTATGCATTGAATGTTTATATAATGTGCCATCCGGTTCAATGTTTACAGCATTTAAAAGATTGTCATCAGGCTCAAATTGGTCTTTTTTTAACTCGAATGCTTCAAAATTAATTACCGCATCTTTTTCAGATAAAAAAACACTACCTGTACTTGAAAACATTCCTTTGGCATTTTCAGGATTTATCATGAATCCCTCACGCGATGCTGTGTAACTATAACTTTTGTCTGGCAGGGTTATTTGGTACTCTCCATTTTCGTTCGTTGAGGCCTCGTATTTTTCGTTATCTGAATCATTAATGAAAACCACCTTTGCCAATGATAAACCCGCCCCATTGGAGATTACTCTTCCGGTAATTTTATGAACCGGTGGTTGTAAATTCCCGAGTTTTAACCATGCCCGGGCTTTAAGTAGGTTGCGTACATAAGGGCCAAAAACTAATTTAATCGGATTACAATAACTCATAATTGTACCTTCCTGGTTAATTATTTCGGTTATGCCACAATTGCCCTCAACTGTTGCACATTGGTCAATTGGGCCCAAAGTTCCTCCAGGCCCGGCAGGCCAGTAGCAGGAATGGGTATGATCAGAACCAAAAAGATGGCCAAGTTCGTGAGTCAATGCAAATTCACCTGATATCAATAAGGCATTATCTGTATTTCCAAGTTTATCTACAGTTGACACTCCTCCTGCTAAACGGCCACCATCTTTTATTAACAAAACGGCACCATCTCTTTTTATTTCTTTTAAATTATCAGACAGATACTTGTGAAACTCGTCAAATAAGAAATAACCTTTCTCGCTATAAGGATCATTGGAAGATGTCCAAACTTTTAAATAACTCACCTCCAGTTTAACGTTAATTTCCTGCTCAAATATTTGCGAAGAATTGGCAATAACTGATAAAATCCAAGCTGCTGTTTTCAATGAGTCTTTTCCAAAACCCTCGTAAGTTTCGTAATCTGTCTCAACGGCAAGTTTTGCAATTAGAGGCGTTGTTGCAGATTTTAATTGAGGTTCACCAGATTTGGCCATCAATTTTATTACCTCATCCGGAATATGACTTAAATCGGTTTTACACCAGTTTTCTCCGCATTCCGGGCGTTTAAGCTCTGTAATTAAATAGTCTTGACTGTTTTTGTTAAACGGTTCCTTATTGGTTGGTTTTAAACAGTAATCTTTACCAGTGAAATTGAAATTACCAACAATTCCATTAGGCGTAAAGCATAAATTCAAATTTCCGGATTCATTAATGGTGCCGCGATAGGTAAGTATCCCAGAAGAAATCTCGATTTCTTTCTCAAAACCACCCGAAACCATTTTGGATCCTGGAGCCAAAATATTAACCGCATTTAAAACAACAGACGTTGAACCCCCTAGCTCTGCTTCAGGTAAAATGTCTTGCAATTCCAGAATGAGCTGACTTGGTTTATCCTCAACTATTGAAGGAATACCTACAACTGTACTATATAAACCTGCTTCTGACGAAGCACTTTTTAGGGTTTCTCCTTTAATGGTAACTCTGTATTCCTTAGCTTCAATTGCATGTACAATTGCCAGAAATAACAAAATAAAAAGAGTTCTTAGGTTGCTGTTTGAGAGATTCATGATGATTATTAATCTAAAGTGGCTAATAAAACTAATCTTTTATCCGGAATTAAAAAAATTAAAGGCCAATAGCTTTTAGAACTTAAGTATTTTTTCATTCACTCTTTAAAGTTCACAAAATCAACTGTAAAAACAAACTTCAAAAACAAAAAAACTCAAAAACATCATGAAACGAACCAATTCTTGTATGAAATATGTGTTTTATTGATGAATGAATTTCTTGTTTATACAAGACAGAAGGAAAGAGAGCTTAATCTGTTTATACTACCTTGCCATTTTTAATGATTTGTCCCGACACCAGTCTGTATTATCTCATTCGATCACAGTCTCGATTAATACAATACTTTTTCGAAAATAAAATTGCTTATTCCCAAATGGTTTCCTAACTTCATTTCGAAATTCTAGCCTTATGATTTACGAGGAAAAAACATTCAATCAGGAATTCATTAATGATCCTGAATTGCATCAAAAAATAATTGATGCTATACCAGTCCCAATTTTTTATCGCGATTTAAATGGCGTTTACCGGGCCTGCAACATAGCCCAGGAAGAATTGCTTGGATTACCCAAATCCCAGATAATAGGCAAAACGGTATTCGAAATTCAGCCATTCGAAATTGCAGAGATTTATGCTCAGCGCGATCAGGAATTGTTTGACAGCCCTGGCGACCAGAATTATGAAGCAAAATTCCGCGATGAATCCGGACAGCAACACGATGTGATTTTTAACAAAGCTGTAATTCGTAATGCCAAGGATGAAATCATTGGTACGGTCGGCTCGGTTTTCGACACGAGCCAACGCAAAAAAGCAGAGCGGAAACTTGAAAAAGCACGTGAAGCTACAGTAATTGCATCGGCTATGATGCATAAAATCAGGGCAGGTATAGTGATTGTCGACAGCGAATTGAAAGTGGTTGATTCGAACGAGGCTTTTGCCAAACTCTTTGGAAGTGAGATTGAAGAACTTTATGAGACGATTCCCGGTCTTCATGGGGCTGACCTGAAAGAACTGGTGCCTGATGTAATTTACAAAATGTTCGCCTCATCCATGTCTTCGGGAGAAAACCTGATGGAACGCGATCTCAAGATTCAGAATAAATTATTACATGTTTCGGTAATGACCATCTATAAACAGCGAGTGGTTGGCGCCCTGATCCGCGATATGTCGGCTCCGTCGCTCGTGCGCGAAGAAATCATTAGTCGCGCCCAACGGGTGAACAGGCAAAACCTGGAAACTGTTCAGAAAATCGCCTTCCTACTTGGCGATAATGCCTCGCTGACCGAAGAACTGCTCAATTCAATCATTGAATCCTACCAATATGGAGATGATGAGTGATAATTACCACATCGAAGTTGATATCCATCAGCTCAAACGGCACGGACAAATTGTTTGCGGAGACGTTTACAGGTCGAGAAAACTAAAAGCGGAAGGACGAACCATACTGGTACTCTCTGATGGAATCGGGCACGGTGTAAAAGCCAATGTTCTGGCCACCCTGACAGTCTCAATGGCACTGAATTACACTTCATTTCACACCCGGCCGGAAGTTGCAGCGAACATTTTCATGCGTGCTTTGCCCAAAAGTGTGGATGGAAAAGAAAGTTATGCCACGTTCACTATCATCGAGATTGAAGAAGGTGGACAAGTCCGCATCATCAATTACGATAACCCAAGGTCAATCATTTTCAGAAGAGGACAGGTTTTCAATCCTGTTGAATTTCATATCCCAATCAGAGGCGAGGAAAATAAAAGTAAAATACTCCGGATCAGGGAATTTACTCCGATACTGGAAGACCGGATCATTTTCATGACAGACGGAATCAATCAATCCGGACTGGGAAGTAAAAGATATCCAACCGGTTGGGGACTGGAAGAAATTGAGCGATTTGCTGAGAAACAGATCATCCGCGAAAACGAAATCTCAGCCACCAAACTTGCCCGTAAAATCCTGAACCAGGCTTCTATGAATGATGCGTTCGAGATTCGCGACGATGCAACCTGTGGGGTCGTTTACTTCAGGCAACCCCGCGAATTTATGCTCATTACCGGACCTCCGTTTTATAAAATCAAGGACTCCGATTTTGTACAGAAAATTAAGGACTTTCCCGGTAAGAAAATAATTTGCGGAGGTACGACTGCTGAAATCATAGCCCGTGAACTGGATATTGACATTAATATTCAGCACCGGTTTTCGGAGAAGACTTTGCCACCAGCCGCTAAAATGGAAGGATTTGAAATTGTTACCGAAGGGATTCTAACTCTGGGCAGGGTGGAAGAAATTCTGGAAACCTACACTACTGACATCAGATTGGGAGAAAGCCCCCCGGAAGAGGTGGTCAAGCTGCTGACCCAGCACGACATTATCCACATCATCGTTGGAACCCGCATCAACTGGGCGCATCAGGACCCCGATCAGCCCGTGGAACTTGAAATCCGCAAATCGGTGGTCAAACGAATTGTGCGCCTGCTCGAAACCCGGTTTTTGAAGAAAGTCAATGTTGATTTTGTATAAAATTTTAAAGGAAAAGAAAATAGCAAAAAGGAAAAGGAGTTGCTTTCTGTTATTTTTTTCCAATGACTATTGACTTTTTTCCAATTTTTCTATATTTACATCATATTGTACCATCTACAATAAACCTAAAACCTAAACAAAATGAAAACCATTTTACTGCTCATCTTTGCATTATTCGCATTGGGCGCTGCTTCTGCCAAAGCCCAGAATCAAAGCATCTGTATCAATTCACTCGGATTCCTACCCGAATCGACCAAAAAAGCTTCTATCGTTGGCGATGCGAAATCGTTTGTAATCAAGAAGGCTTCCGACCAATCCAAAGTGTTCGAAGGAACAATTTCAGATTCAGTTTTCCAGAAAGATGTGAACCAAACGGTTTCGGTTGCCGATTTTTCATCGTTCACAAAAAAAGGGAAATATTACCTGGAAACTCCGGATGGAGCCAAATCTGTTGAGTTCGAGATTTCGCCATCAGTTTATAACCAGGCATTTTATACCAGCATGCGCGGGTTCTACCTGTGGCGCTGCGGAACAGCAGTATCAGGTGATCATAAAGGCGTACATTTTGCCCATGAAGCCTGTCATATGAAGGATGGGTACGAAGATTTTCAGGGAAAACCAGACCAACTTCGCGATGGAACAAAAGGCTGGCACGACGCCGGCGACTATGGTAAATACATCACCAATGCCGGAATCACGGTTGGAATGATGTTCATGGCATGGGATCAATTTCAGGGCAAACTGAAAAAATTTTCACTTGACCTTCCTGAAACAGCCAAAGGTTATCCTGATTTCTTAAAAGAACTGAAATGGGAAATGGATTGGGTGCTGACCATGCAATATACCGATGGCTCAGGAAAAGTGTCGCACAAATTAACCGCGAAAAATTTCGAACCTTTCTGTAAACCAGAAGAAGACATGCAGAAAAGATATTTTACCGACTGGAGTTCGGCCGCTGTGGCTAATTTTATAGGAATGACAGCTCAGGCAGCCCGCTATTTTGAACCTTATGACAAAGCGTATGCAAAAAAATGTCTTGACGCGGCAAAGCTCAGTTACAAATTCCTGAAAGAAAATCCGGAGGATAAAGTTTTCAAACAAGGTGAATTTAAAACCGGAGGTTATCAAACTTCAGATCCTGACGACCGTTTATGGGCGGCAGCCGAAATGTGGGAAACCACTGGGAATTCAGAATATCTGGCGGATTTTGAAAATCAGGCAAAAGCTCTTGATTTTAAAATCGATGAAGACTGGGATTGGGGCGATATTTCGAACCTGGGAATGTTTGAATATGCTCTATCAAAAAGATCAGGAAAGAATCCAGAGATACTAAAAACCATTCAGCAAAACATCGTAGAAGTTGCCAATAAAATAACACAAAATGCTGCTGCCGATGTTTATGCCCGGCCTATGATACGTTATTACTGGGGCTGTAACGGAACGATTGCCCGCCAGGTACTGAACCTACAGGTTGCCAACCTGATTTCGCCGGACAAAAAATATGTACAAACAGCACAAGACGCCATCGCACACATTTTTGGGCGGAATTACTACAATCGTTCCTATGTGACCGGATTGGGAATTAATCCTGCCATGAATCCTCACGACCGTCGCTCCGGTTCGGATAACGAAGTACAACCCTGGCCGGGTTATCTGGTTGGTGGCGGACACAATGCAACAGGCTGGCACGATAAACAGGAAGACTACTCAACCAATGAAATTGCCATCAACTGGCAGGCCGCTTTGGTATATACATTGGCTGGTTTTGTAGGAAAATAATTAAGCTGATTAACTTCTAGCAATCATTTATTTGCATTAGCGATTAAAAATAATTTCCAAGAAATGAATCAAATGAAAAGGTTTATATATGTTTTACTGGCATTGATGATGCTGGCAAATCTTGCCTCCAAAGCTGAAAATCATTACAAAAATTTCAGGGTAGCTGTCTATTCCCGCGCCTATGAAACGGCAAAGATGGGCGATGACAAGGTACTTGAACAGATTTGGGACGAAATCTCCCAACAGATCAAAGTCGACAAAATCTACCTCGAAACGCACCGGGATCTGTTGGTAGTTGATGAAGCGACTTTGCTCCATGCCAAAAAGTTTTTCGAAGATCGGGGCATTGAAACAGCTGGCGGAATCACTCTGACTGTTGATGAAAGCAACAACTTTCAGACCTTTTGTTACAGCAATCCGGAGCATCGCAAAAAAATTAAGGAAATTGTAGAGTTCACCGCCAAACATTTCGACGAGTTGATCCTGGACGATTTCTTTTTCACCAATTGCAAATGCGAATTGTGCGTGAAGGCGAAAGGAACCAGAAGCTGGACCGATTTCCGGCTCGACCTGATGACCAAAGCGGCCAAAGAACTGATCATTGATCCGGCAAAGGCAGTGAATCCAAAAATCAAGGTGGTAGTCAAATACCCGAACTGGTACGATCATTTTCAGGGATGCGGTTTTAATCTGGAAACCGAACCTAAGATGTTCGACGGAATTTATACCGGAACTGAAACCCGCGATCCGTCGAGCAACCAACACTTGCAGCAGTACCTTGGATACGAAGTTTTCAGGTATTTCAATAATCTGAAGCCGGGCAAGAATGGTGGTGGCTGGGTCGATCCGGGCGGGGCGGCTTATATGGATCGCTATGCTGAACAACTCTGGCTGACGCTGTTTGCCAAAGCTCCCGAAATTACACTTTTCGATTTCAGGCAATTGCAGCGCCCATTGCTCAAAACCGACCGTGCGGCCTGGCAAAGTACCGATATTTGCAGCTTCAATTACGACGAAATGATGAAACCCATTCCGGATAAAAGTGGCAAAATGGTTCAACCAACTACGATTGCCCGCGCCGCCGGATATACTTTCGAAACCATCGACAAATTTCTGGGTCAGCTTGGAAATCCGGTTGGTGTGAAAACATACAAACCTTTCCATTCAGTCGGTGAAGATTTTTTGCCAAACTATCTGGGAATGATCGGCATTCCGATGGATATTGTTCCTGAATTTCCGGAGAACGAACCGATTGTTTTGTTGACTGAACAGGCAAAATCTGATCCTGAAATCGTTGCAAAAATTAAAAAACAACTAAACTCCGGAAAGGATATCATGGTCACTTCAGGATTCCTGAAAGCCATGCAAAACAAAGGATTGAATGATATTGTGGAACTTCGTATCGGAGATGAAAAGGCATCAGTCAAAGAATTTGCTGCAGGATGGGGACCACACCTTTTTACCGAACAAGAAATGATCATTCCACAAATCAAATACATTACCAACGATTCGTGGGAAGTGGTTTCGGCATTTGATCAGACCAACGGTTGGCCGATTGTTCATCGTGCCGACTATACCAAAGGTAAATTTTACGTCCTGACAATTCCGGATAATGTAATTGATTTGTACAATCTACCCGTGGATGTGCTTTCGAAAATTAAGGAAATTCTGACACCCAAAATGCCCGCAATACTTGAAGCACCCGGGTATAACAGCCTTTTTGTTTACGACAACAATACTGTGATTGTGGAATCATTTAAAAATGAGAAACAACAGGTAAAACTCAGGCTGGCTGAAGGATATACGAAAGCAAAAGATTTGATTGCGGGAAAGGAAATTTCAGGAGAAAAGAAAGATTATTTCCAGGGCTGGAAGAAACCACCCATTTCAAAAATGGTGCTGAACCTGGAACTCAAACCACATTCTTATCTTGTTCTGGAGCTTGAAAAATAAGGAATTCAGGAAGTTTATGTTACAGATTTTTAATCTGAAATAAGGAAAGATTTGGGATATTCATTCGTTGATTTTCTGAAAACAAAATACCTTTACCCTGGATTTATCCTAACGAACACAATCATGAACCGCAATTACCGTTTCCCAATATTTTTGGCACTGACAGTTTTAACGCTGATTTCAGCCAGCCGGATTTCTTTTGCCCAGAACGATTACCTGAACACCAACTTACCGGTTGACCAGCGTGTAAGCGACCTGATATCGAAAATGATGCTGGCCGAAAAAATCAGCCAGTTGGGAAATCAGGCGGCAGCCATCAATCGACTGGGAATTCCGGCCTATGATTATTGGAGTGAAGCACTGCATGGCGTGGCTCGGTCTGGTTTGGCTACATCCTTTCCTCAGGCGATTGCACTCTCATCAACCTGGGATCCCCAGCTTATTTACCAGGTTGGATCAGCTATTTCCGACGAGGCGAGGGTAAAAAACAATACTGAAGGGAAAGGGCTGACCTACTGGTGCCCGACCATCAACATGGCCCGCGACCCGAGATGGGGCCGCTCGGAAGAAAACTATGGCGAAGATACTTACCTGAGCTCGCAAATAGCCGTGAATTTTATCAAAGGCATGCAGGGCAACGATCCGAAATACCTGAAAACAGTTGCCACAGCCAAGCATTTTGCTGCCAACAATATTGAGGTAAATCGCTATGGAATTTCTTCGGAAGTAGATGAACGCAGCCTACGCGAATATTACCTGCCTACTTTCAAAGCTTGTGTCACCAAAGGAAAAGTTTTTTCACTGATGAGCGCATACAATGCCCTGAATGGTGTTCCCTGTCCGGCCAACCGAACGCTTCTTACCCATATCCTTCGCGAAGAATGGGGCTTTGGAGGTTATGTCGTTTCCGACTGCGATGCAGTAAGTAATGTTTGGGATGCCCATCATTATGTTGCTACAGCATCAGATGCTACTGCGATTTCACTGAGAAATGGAACCGACCTGAATTGCGGAACAACTTTTCCGGCCAACGCAAAAACTGCCTTGACAAATGGAATTTTGTCAGAAAAAGACATCAATAACTCGCTGAAACGGGTTTTCAAGGCGCGGTTTTTATTGGGAGAATTTGATCCTCCATCGATGGTTCCCTATAAATCAATTCCGGCCAGCCAACTCGATTGTCAGGCAAATCGTGACTTGGCGCTAAAAGCGGCACGTGAAGCCATTGTTCTGCTAAAAAATCAAAATGGAACTTTACCCCTGAATAAGGATTCCGTCAAATCCATTGCATTGATCGGACCCAATGCCAGCGTCGTTCAATTGGGAGGATACAGCGGCTCTCCATCCGTTTCCATTTCGCCGATGGCAGGTATTGCGGCCAAACTGGGTGTTGATGTTTCGAATGGAAACATTGAGGCCGAAAACTTTACGCGGCAACAGGGAATTCAGTCGGAAGCCTGCGTGGAAGGGGGCAGCAATATCGGTTATATCGAAAATGGCGATTACACCGAATACGACAGCATTCGTTTTGATCCGGGAAAAGACAGGATCGAATTCCGTGTTGCCAGCAATACCAGTGGCGGAAATCTGGAAGTCAGGCTCGACAGTCTGACCGCAAAACCGCTGGTTGTGGCTTCTGTCAAAGGAACCGGTGGCTGGCAAGCCTGGGTTACCGTATCGAGTGTTATTCCGAAAACAACCGGAATTCACAATGTTTACCTTCGATTTTCCGGTGGAACCGGATACCTTTTCAACGTGAACTGGTTCCGCATTTACAATTCGACCGATACCACACCACCTGCCGAAAATGAAAAACTGAATTTTGCTATGGGTTGTACCATCAAAGGCGCAGCAGATCCGGCCGCTATTGCACAGGCAGTCGGGCTGGCCAAAAAATCGGAATATGCCATTGTGGTTTTAGGAACAGATCTTACCGTGGCCGATGAAGGAACCGACCGCACCTCGCTTGACCTTCCGGGCGCTCAGGAAACCTTGCTGAAAGCGGTTTATCGTGCAAATCCAAAAACCGTTCTTGTTTTGGTTAACGGTTATTCTCTGGCCATCAACTGGGCTCAGGACAGTATTCCAGCCATCCTATCAGCCTGGTACGACGGACAGGCACAGGGAACTGCCATTGCCGATGTTTTATTTGGCACTGTAAATCCAAGAGGAAAGCTCAGCACAACCTGGTTCAAGTCGATCGCCGATTTGCCTCCGATGAATGATTACAACATCAAGCATAACCGGACCTACATGTATTTTAAAGGAACACCGCTTTATCCTTTTGGACACGGACTCAGCTATACCAGTTTCGAATACAGCAATTTGAAAATCACTTCTCAGGATTTGAACCTGGGAGATTCGATTCAAATCAGTGCCGACATCAAAAACTCCGGGAAAGTTGCCGGCGATGAAGTGGCGCAACTTTATGTGCATACCAGTTCGGCTCAGGACCTCAGACCTATCAAAGAATTAAAAGGTTTTCAGTCGGTACATCTTTTACCCGGTGAAACCCAAACTGTAAATTTCAACTTAAAAAACAGCGATTTGCTGCATTACGACGTTGAATCAAGAACCTTTATCGTTGACGGCGGAAAAGCGGATATTGAAGTTGGTTCTTCTTCGAAGGACATCCGACTAAACAGCCAGGTCAATCTTCAGGCAGGAACAGTTGGAACTACCTATCGGCAGGATCCGTTCGCCAAAACAGAAGCCGAAAATTTTGAGAATAAATCGACAACCGGAGTTGTTATTGCTTCCTGTTCTGCAGGGGGCCAGTGCCTGACTTCTCTGGGAAACAAAAGCTATGTAGTTTATAAAAACTACGATTTTTCGACCGAAGCACTGCAGTTCGACGCATCACTCTCGTCACTAGCCGATATTCAGTCAACGATTCAGGTAGTTCTCGACAGCATCAACGGATCGCTGGCCGGAACCCTGAAAATTGTAAAAACCGGAAATACAGATACTTTCCAGGTTCAATCGTGCACACTGATTGGTGCAACCGGTGTACGGGACGTTTACCTAATATTCCGGACAACGGCCATCAGCGCCTGTAAACTGAACTGGTTTCAATTTCAGAAGACCATCGGAACCGGATCGAATGAAATCAAAAAGGAAGATGATTATCAACTGAAAATTTACCCCAATCCTTCACCTTCGGAGCTTTCTGTAAAATACCATCTTCCTGTGGCTTCAGAAGTAAAAATTGAGATTTTTTCGACGGATGGAGCAATGATTAAGACCGAACAAAAGAAGATGCAGGAGGCTAGTGATTACCAAACAAAAATTGACCGGAATAAATTGGGTCTGAAAGTGGGATCATACCTGATGAAGTTTTCGGCTGACAAATATTCACAAACGCTGGTCTTTGAGCTGACCAATTAATCGGAGAAAAGGACTCCGGATTCATTTTCAGGAACTTCCTTTCATTCCTGATTATTTAGCATGAGGATTCGTTCGAGAATGAGAGAGAATGATCCAATCAGGGCAGCATTTTCTCCAAATCCTGCTTTCACAATCGGCACTGTCCGCGAAACACCGCTGAGCGAATATTCGCTAACCTGATTCCGGATTTTGTCGAGAAGCAAGTCACCGTTCTGCACCAAACCTCCTGAAAGGACAATGCATTCAGTATTAAAAAGTTTGATCATGGTGTCGATACCAACGCTGATATTCTTCGAAATCTCATCAATAATTTCATTGGCCAAACCATCTCCTTCTTTTGCAGCTTCAAAAACCACCTTGGCGTCAATTTCCTCCGGATCCAGGGAATTCAAGACACTTCCGGGATTTGTTAAGGCCATTTCGCGGGCAATGTCAGCCAAACCATAGCCCGAAGCAAGCGCTTCGAGCGTTCCTTTGATTCCCTCAAGACCTTGTCTCTGGCTGTTTTTGTCGATCACCACATGCCCGATTTCACCTGCGATACCATCGGCGCCGCCAAAAAGTTTGCCGTCGATGATGATTCCCGATCCAATGCCGTAGCCCAGATTGATACAGATAAAGCTTTTATGCTCCTTCCCCACTCCATAAAGCAATTCGCCGAGGGCAATCAGGTGAGTCACATTTCCGAGGGCAATATTTAAATTGGTGTATTTGGCCAATGCCTCCTGAATACTGACATTTTTCCAGTCGAATATGGGCGAATACTCTACAATCCCGGAGTTTTTATTGACCATTCCGCAAACAGCAATGCCAATGCCCCACAGTGTCAAAGACTTCTGACGGGCGCGTTCGGAGAGTTTTTCGATCAGTTCGCCAAGCTGATCCATGACGCCATCGAATCCCTTTTTCAAATTGGTCGGAACATGGATCTCAAAAATAAATTCGCCATCCAGGTTTGAAAGCGCCGACCGGATCATTGTTGCACCCAAATCAATTCCGATAACATAGTTCTCCTTGGAATGAAACTGGATGATTTGTGGCGGACGACCTCCGACCGAAGAACCAATACCATTGCTGTGAATGAGATTTTGTTGAGTCAGACACTCCACAATTCGCGTTACAGTGGGTGCGCTGAGTCCCGACAAGCGGATGATATCAGCACGGGTTATTTCCTTCTCATCCCGAATAAGCTGAAGCACTTTAATCTTATTCTGATTTCCCTGAAAATCTATATTCTCAAGCTGTTTCTTCTTAATCATCATCTTATTTTCTCGGCTTTGCAAAACTTACTCAACGGATTCTGGTCGATCCCAATTAATGCCGTTCGACTCAAATTACTAGGATAAACCAATCAGGTCGCTAAATTACACATAAATATTCGTAGAATCAAATCGCTGCGTTACTTTTCTTCAATGAAAATATTCATGCCTAATTGTACTTTGTACCATATTTTCACTACTTTTGTAAAGCTATGAAATAAAGTAACTTTCTCAATTTTTATCTATGACTATTAAAGAAGGCTTATGTGGCATGCTGATATCATCGTTCATGCTCGGATTTGGATGGGATTCTGTCGGACAAACGGACAAAAAAAACAGCAATTACAAGGGCAAACCTTTCAGTGATTCAAAATACAAGGGTGGCGCCCAAACCATTCCCGGAAAAATCCAGTGCGAATATTATGATTTCGGAGGCGAAGGGGTTGCCTATCACGATACCGATCCCGAAAATAATGGCAGTGGTAAACTGAACCCTGCCGACGGTTCGTATCTTCATGAATTCAGAATGAATGAAGCAGTTGATATATCCTACACGAAATTTCAGGATTCGCCGATCGATAACAATGCCTTTAATCTGGTTGAACCCGAAAAAGACCAGTTGTATGTAGGCTGGACCAAACCCGGCGAATGGATTAAGTACACCGTAAATGTTACTCAATCAGGCACCTATCAGTTGGGAATCATGTTCACATCAAACAAGAACGGAAAGATTTCGATTGCCGTGAACGACAAGGACGCTACCGGTCTGATCACACTTCCATCAACTGCCAACGAAAAAGAGACCGTGCCTTGGCGAAACTGGCACCACTGGAACTACCTGGATAATATCGCCAGAATCGAACTCAAAAAAGGCCTGCAAACCATCACCCTGCATACCGAAGAACTGGGCGATATGAACTACGACTACATTAATTTTAAAAAGATAAAATAACAACTTAAAAATCAGAATATGAATACTGAAGAAAGAATTAAAAAACTTCCGGAATGGATTAAACAGATCGTGAACTTCCTGAAGAAAATGCGCGTTCCGGCGAAAGCTGTATATATTTCGATGTCGGTTCTTGCATCGATTTGGTTTCTGGTTCGGGTGATTCCGAAACCTTCCAGGGCTGCTTATCCCTGCATGCAGGTTGCCGCCCCGATGATGTCAGGTTTTGTGATCTGGATTTTGGCTTTTTCAGGAGCGACGCTTGCCTTCCGAAAAGCAAAACTTCAGTTTATTCAAGCCAAATACCTTACTGCAGGGCTATTTCTAATTATAGGCATTGGTGCTGCATCAGTTTTAGTATCCAAATCTTCAAAGGAAACGAAAGCCGAAAGTCTGAAAATCTGGTACAAGCCGAATATTCCGCTTGGTGAGGCAAAAGGTATGTTTCCGGGTCGTGTAGTTTGGGGTCATAACCCACAGATTGCCAGCTGGGACGGGAAAACCGGCTTCTGGTGGGAAGACAAGTTCAACAACCAGGTAGAAACCGACAAACTTATGGCTCAAACCCTGACCAACCTGACCAATACAAAAGATGAGAAAAAATCATGGGATGCCTTGTTCCGTTTCTTTAACAAGACCAGGCATAATGTGGACGCAGGATATGAGGCCGGCCAAAAGATTGCCATTAAGATAAACCTGAACAATACTCATGCACATGCGAATACAAACGAGATCAATGCCAATCCTCAACTGATTCTTTCACTCTTGAAGAGTCTGGTCAATGATGCCGGAATTCTTCAGGAGAACATCACAGTAACGGACCCCAGCAGGTTTATCACCGACAATGTGTACGACAAATGTCATGCGGCCTACCCTAAGGTCCATTATGTCGATCATAACGGGGGCGATGGTCGTGAGAAATCTACCTTTGTTGCTAATGCCATTCCTTTCTCTGTCGATAATGGTAAAGTAGCCACCGGTATTGCAACTTGTGTGATTAATGCTGATTACCTTATCGATATGGCTCTGTTAAAAGGTCATAATAGTCAGGGAGTGACCCTTTGTGCAAAGAACTTTTTTGGCTGTACCAGCATCGAAGACGACTGGCACAAAAATGCCCACTCCGAGGGATTTAGCCAGAATCGTGAAGGCAAGCGGATTTATTCTGTTTATCCGGATTATATGGGACACAAAGATTTGGGCGGAAAAACCATGCTTTTCTTAGTTGACGGTATCTACAGCAATAAATTTGTTGATCAGGTACCGGCATTTAAATGGAAACTAGCTCCCTTCAACAACAACTGGCCCTGCAGTCTGCTTGCCTCGCAGGACGGCGTTGCTATTGATGCAGTTGGGCTGGATTTTGCTATTACCGAATGGCCCGATGCTCCGGATATGAAATACAGCGATTTTTATCTGGAAGAAATGGCTCTGGCAAACAATCCGCCTTCAGGTGTAAAATATGATCCTGAACGGGATGGTACCACGCTCAGAAGTCTTGGTGTAACTGAGCACTGGAATAACCCGATTGACAAGAAATACAGCCGGAACCTTGGTAAAGACAAAGGAATAGAACTGGTCTATTCATTGGTCAGCAAATAATCATTGACCATTTATAAATAACAAACTTCTAACACATTAATAAAATGAAAATCAAAAAATCAAAAAAATCCTATACCAGTTTTAATCGCAATTATTTTTTGGTGATGTTGCTACTTATATCTGGTATACTGCTTACAAACGGACAGACCGTCGCTCAAGTGAAAAATATGCTTGTAAACGGCAACTTTGCTGATGGTATAAAAAATTGGGGTGTTGAGCAGAATGGGGATGCGACCTGTCAGACAGATTTTGTCAAAGAAGGTCCGGACGGCATCACAGCCTTGCGTCTCAAGGTACTCACCATTGCTGATAAAGCATGGAAAATACAGTTTTATCAGACCGGACCGAAAGTCGAAAAAGGCAAGATCTATGACTTGACTTTCTGGGCTAAGTCAGATCGAACAAGCAATATAAAAGTACTTTGTGCGATGAACCATGATCCGTGGGAACACGGCACGGGAGAGCTATTCCCAATCTCCACCAAGTGGCAGCAAATCCATTTTATCTTTGTTGCTCCCTGGACAGATGACAATATGCGAATCACTTTCACCGATCTTGGGAATGCGGTTGGACAGATCTATTGGCTGGCCAACTGTTCCCTTTTAACAAAATAGGATGTCGAGAAAAATTGAATTTATAAAAATGAAAACGTGGTCAAGTTGCTTTAAACGTATTCATTACCTGGTTTTGCTGTATCTGTTTTCGGCTTTTCTTCCGACGATCAGCAAAGCGCAGGCAAAACAAGTAATCGTTTGGAATGGAGAACTAGCCAATATAGGTTCAGGCTGGTCGAACCCATCAAATACATGCACCATTATGTCACAGACTGTTGAAGCTTACAGTGCCCCAACCGCTGTTGAATTCCGTTTCAAAGGCGATGGCAAGAATGGATGGCTGGGTTGTGGCTGGGATTGGACTGCTTTTCAGGTTGGATCCTACGGAACCGATGTTTCGGCTATGAAAAACTTCAGTTTCTGGCTGAAGGTGAAAGGGACTACTGCCGACCTTTCATTCAATTTGTTGTGTAACGGAGCGCCGGCTTTGGATCAGCCACAGCATCATACAGAAAAAGTGATCGTATCCAGGTATTGTTCAAATTGGAAAGACGGAAATTGGCATCAGATCATCGTTCCTCTGGCGGATTTGATTCAGCCGGCCGGATTCGATGCCAAACATGTTGCCGAAATGCAGTTTTTCAATACCGGCGCTGGCGACGGAAGCTTTTTTGTAGATGATCTGGCTTTTGATGATGGAAAAAGTCTGTAATTCATTAGGCTGCATTTTCCAAGTGAATACGAATCAGGTTTTACAGGAAACCATCTCAATATAAGACGATTAGTCTAACGTTAATAATTGAGAAAAATGAAAACATATATCAGGCAAATTGACTATGGGAAAGTAAAATCCCGGTTTTTTCTTCTGGCATTGGTCCTCACCATTTTTACGTTCTGCAAGCAGGATCCGCAGTTATGGAAAGTTAATTCAACCGAACAGGTTGCAAGCGATTATATTAAAAGCAAACCGGAATATTCGGAATTTGCAAAGCTGGTCGAAATGACGGGATTGGACCCCTTGCTGGGGATTCGCGGACCTTACACCATCATGCTCCCGAACAACGATGCGATGTTCGCCTATTATAAACAGAAAGGAGTCAACTCATTGAATGATTTCGATCCGAAATTTCTGTCTTCCCTCGTCCGAAATCATCTTATCACCAACGAAATCAATTCCAGCGATATTGGACTGGGAGCTATCCGCGACACCAATGCAATTGGCGATTATCTGGTCACCGAATTTCAGGGGGCCGACATTATTCTGAATAAATATTCGAAAATCATTAAACGAGATGTCCGCCTGGCAAACGGATATGCCCATGTGGTTGATAAAGTCATAGAACCTCTTACCAAAGATGTGTATACCATGGTTTCGGAGGATCCTTCCTGTAAAATTTTTGCTGAAGGATTGAAGATTACGAAACTCAAAGACACGCTGCAAGTCATTTCCTTTCTGTATGGCAATCACCTGGCGCGAACCCGCTTCACCGTTTTAGCCGTTCCAGATACCGTATATCAGCGATATGGAATTAACAATATCGGTGATCTGATCAAATGGACAGGCGCAAATCCTGACAGTGTAACTTACCTGAATAATCCGTTTTACCGGTACATGGAATACCATTGCATGAACGGAACCTATTATTTGTCGGATCTAAACACCCAGCTGTATCCGATTTTATCCTCCGACAACAACATCTCGATGACCATTGACACCGATTACAAAATTAATTACCTGCCCAAAACAAAAACCTATACGGCTTTTAATGTTCCGGCCTCTAATTATCCGACAAAAAACGGAGCGCTTCACTTCATCAACGGCTTATTGCCGGTCATTCAACCTGAACCGATGGTGATTATTTACGAAACTACTGACTTTTTCGATCTGAAGCAGCGGGATTGCTTTGGGAAATACTACGAAAAGTATTCCGACGGTGAGCATACATTTGCTAAAATCCATTGGGTGGGCGATTATCTGCAATATTACTACAAGCCAACTCAGCCTGAAAACATGCATTATGATGCCTTAAATATGATAGGCTTTTGGAAACTTTCCGTCACCTTTCCAAAAAATGATGAAAGGAAAGTATAAAGTCTCCATTTTTCAGCCAAACTGGCAGGATGTTACCACCTGCGACGCCTACCTTGACGGGGTAAAAACCGGCTATACTTTTACAGGACCAAGAACCGGAGGAGTTGCCGGGGTTCAACAAATTGCCGATGCCAATTTCAAAACCACTTCCGAGCACACCGTCACACTGATAAATACCAGTTACGGTGGAATATGGTGGGATTACATCAAATTTGAACCAGTTAAATAATCGGACGAATCAATATGTCCAATTAATGATCTTTCATTTAATTCCTTTTATTTGATGAGACACGTACTTTTTCAACTGTTTCTATTAAGTATTTTAGCTCATAGCTTAAATGCGCAAAATGTAAAATCCATCGTCAGACATTCGTTTGTGTGTACCGATTATACTCAAGGAATGGTTTTCATTATTTCTGAAGATGGAAAACCAGTCTGGCAATATCCCGCAGAGCAATGCAATGATTTGTGGGTGCTGCCCAACGGGAATTTCCTTTTCAATACAGGCCATGGCGTGAAAGAAGTGACCCGCGATAAAAAGGTCGATTTCAGCTATGAATCAACCAGCGAAATTTATGCCTGCCAGCGACTGGCCAATGGAAATACGTTCATCGGCGAATGCAATTCCGGATTTCTGCTGGAAGTTTCTCCTGACGGCAAAATCGTAAAAAAGATCAAACTTCTTCCGGAAGGAGATGACGGCGGACACGCCTATATGCGCAATGCCCGGAAACTCGAAAACGGCAACTTCCTTGTAGCGCATTACGGTTTGGATAAAGTTTCGGAATATAATCCGGAAGGAAAAGTCGTTCGCGAAATTCCGGTCAAAGGTGGTCCTCATTCGGTGATCCGGCTCCCGAACGGGAATACCCTGATTGCCTGCAGCGATCACAACGGAGAACCCGGAATCGTAGAAATTGATCCTAATGACAAAGTTGTCTGGCAACTGAAAAAGAACGAATTACCGGGAATCGAGCTGAAATTCATGACCGGGATGGAAATCCTGCCGAATGGCAATCTGGTTTTTACCAACTGGGTAGGACATCATCCTGAAGGTAATGTCACTCATGCCTTCGAGATTACCCGTGATAAAAAGCTGGTTTGGGTTTATGACGATCCATCCATTCTGAAGACCATGTCGAACATCCAGATTTTGGATTCAATGGGAAATCCTTTGCAAGGAAATGTTGTACACTGATTTTATTACCTGTTTTCAATTCAATCATAATAAAACTGACTCTTATGAAAGTACTCTTTATTGGAGGAACCGGCAACATCAGTTCATCAGTTAGCCAATTGGCAATCGAAAAGGGAATTGATCTTTACCACCTCAACAGGGGCAATCGTCCGGCGGTTGAAGGAGTAAAGGAAATCGTGACTGACATCCGGAATATGGAGCTGACAAAAAAGGCGCTTGCCAATCACGAGTGGGATGTGGTGGTAAACTGGATCGCTTTCACGCCGGAACATATTTTGCGCGATGTTGAACTTTTCGAGGGCAAAGTCAGGCAATATATTTTTATCAGTTCGGCTTCGGTGTACCAGAAACCACCGGTGAATTATCCCATCACCGAATCAACTCCGCTTAAAAATCCATACTGGCAATATTCAAGAGATAAAATTGCCTGTGAAGATCTCCTGAATAATTTATACCGTGAACGCGATTTTCCGATGACTATCGTCAGGCCTTCGCATACCTACAATACGGTGATACCAGTCACTCTGGGAGGATGGGAAGAATATACCGTAGTTGATCGCATCCGCAAAGGATTGCCGATTGTCGTTCAGGGCGATGGAACTTCTTTGTGGACGGAAACGCATGCGGATGATTTTGCCAAAGGTTTTGTTGGCCTGCTTGGAAATCAGCATGCCATCGGTGAGGCTTTTCACATCACTTCAGATGAAGTCCTATCGTGGAACCAAATTTATCAATCACTTGCCCATGCAGCCGGATGCGAAGCAAAAATCGTCCATATTTCGTCCAAAGCGATTTGTGATTACGCCGACGAGCATAACTTTCCTTCAGAAACGGGTAATCTACTGGGCGACAAATCGTATTGCGCTATTTTCGATAATTCAAAAATCAAACGTTTCGTGCCCGATTTTGTGGCGACAATTCCTTTCTCCACCGGAATCAGGCGGACACTCGACTGGTTTGAAGCAGATCCTTCGAGAATGGTGATCAAAGAAGAAACCAACCGTTTCCAAGATGAACTCATCAAAAATTTTGGCAACCGATAACCTATAAAAGGAAAAAATGATCCGTCTAAAAGGAAAAAATGCCCTGATTACAGGGTCGAGCCGCGGAGTGGGACAACAATTGGCACAGGCGCTTGCCAAACTGGGTTGTAATGTAATAGGGATCAGTTGATATTGTTGTGGGCGGATGTTTGTTAAGCATAAATATTTGATAGACGGAACAAGAAAAATGGGATGTCAGTAACTCCTCTCTGAGTT
>JANXYV010000098.1 GCA_025355875.1 Prolixibacteraceae bacterium
CCTGAAGTTGGGCCGGATTATCAACGAAAATTACCCGGATGTAAAGGTAATATTAACCAGAAATACCGATGTTTTTGTCCCCTTGATCGACCGGTCTAAAATTGCCAATAAAAATAAAGCCGATCTGTTTATCTCACTTCATGCAAATATTTGCGGCACTCCCGCAACCCGTGGAACTGAAACTTTTTGCCTTGGCGTTGCCCGGATGGAAGAAAACCTGGATGTTGCCAAGAAGGAAAATTCTGTTATTAAGCTCGAAGATGATTACTCAGTTACTTATGAAGGATTTGATCCGGATTCTGACGTGTCTAACATCATGTTTGAAATGGCTCAGGAAACTTATTTGAAGCAAAGTTTAGATTTCGCAGATGATATTCAGCGTCAACTTCAGTCCAAAACCGAGAGTCCGAACAGAGGCCCAAAACAAGCAGGATTTTTAGTTTTACGACTTTCGGCCATGCCAAGCGTTCTGGTTGAAACCGGATTTATCAGTAATACTTCGGATTCACATTATCTGAATAGTGAGCTTGGTCAGCAAACCATTGCCCAATCTGTTTTTGAAGCGTTCAAGCGATTCAAAAATAAAAATTCAGGATCAAGCAACGCGGTGATGACTGAAAACAAACCAGTTACCGAAAAATCTAAAAGCTCGTCGGTTAATCCTCCCCAAATCGAAAGTCAAAATAAGAAGGCGGAAATAAAGACGCAAGGAAGCCCAGTTGCCAAGGTTGAAGAAAAGAAACCGGAACCCCAGATTCCTGAACATAAACCTGAAGTAAAACCTGCTGTAAAGAAAGAAGCAAAACCGGAAATAAACCAGACTCCAGCTCAGGAAGATTCCTATTTTAGCGTTCAAATTGGGGCCAATATTACCCCGGTTGAACCCACTGCTGCCAATTTTAAAGGATTAAAAGAAGTGCGGAGGGAAAAAACGGATAAATATTACCGGTACTTTGTAGGTAAAGAAATATCGGTTGAATCAATCACACCGGTCTGGGAAAAAATCAAGCTGAAATTTCCCCAGGCATTTATTGTTTCGTTTGTAAATGGGAAACGGATTATTCTGGATCAAAATACTGTCAAGTAAACACATTTACCTGAAATTTTCAAAATCAATTTGTTTTACTGCCCGATGCTGTTTAGCTTTGTAACCGAAAACAGACATAAAAAGAAACATGATAAAGATTTCAAAATACACCAAACTTGGCTTTCTTGTAATTGTCAGTTTAGTCCTGTTAATATGGGGCATTAACTTCCTGAAAGGAATCAATCTGCTCAAAAGAAGCAATACCTATTATGTAGTTTATGATAAGATAGATGGCTTGCTCAAATCAAGCTCTGTAACTATAAATGGCTTTCAGGTTGGACAAGTCATACAAATCGGATTTCTGAGCGACTATTCTGGACGGATTTTAGTGACACTGGCTCTTACGGAGAAGGATTTCAAAATTGCAAAAGGTTCAACAGCCAAAATCATTTCCAGTGATATCATGGGAACAAAAACCATTCGTTTGGAGATAGTACATTCAGGCGAATACTATTCTCCTTATGACACCATACCGGGAACTACCGAGGAGGACCTGAAAGAACTGGTCAGCATGCAGGTATTGCCTTTAAAGAAAAAAGCCGAAGAATTGATTGCTTCAATGGATTCGGCGCTGAACATTGTAACAGATGTTTTTAATAAGCGAACGCAGAATAACCTGACCCAGAGTTTTGAAAATATTAATCGTACCATTGCCAGTATTGAATCGGCCTCTGCCGAGCTGAACAAAATCATGACCAGCGGGCATATCAGCTCCATTGTCGAAAACATCGACCAGGTAAGTGGTGCTTTCAGCAAAAATTCGTCTCAGATAAGTAACCTGATCAAAAACCTTTCCTCCTTGTCTGATTCGCTTTCAAAATTGAATGTAAGTCCTATTTTTGATCACATTAGTTCATCCATTGCTGGACTGGACACTATGATTCAAAAACTTAATTCAAAAGATAATTCTGCCGGCTTATTACTGAACGATCCTGTCTTGTATCAGAATCTGAGCAGTTTGACGGCCAGCCTTGATTTATTGCTAAAGGATGTGAAGAACAACCCGAAACGGTATGTGCATTTTACCGCCTTAAAAATGGGGAAAGACGTTTATATAACAGCAAAACCTAACTCTTCGGAATCAAAGAACCAGATTACTTACAGAGTACACCTGATTTCTAGTCTCGATAAGTTATCGGTCGATTCTTCTCCTTTTCAAGGGTTGGGAACCATTGAAGAATTTAAAGTTGGTAAAACATATAATTATCTGACTGGCAGCACTTCCGACTTTTATACAGCCTCGAAACTTCTGGATATGGCAAGGACCAATTTCGCGGATGCCAAAGTGGTAGCTTTTAAGAATGGACACAGTATTAAACTTGAAAAGGCAGTGAAACAACAATCAGGGAAGTAAAAAACATCGAACCTGCTTACTTAGCTATTTGGGCAAAGAAGCAGGATGACAAAAACAATGGATCAGGTGGTCATTCACCATTCCGGTTGCCTGCATATGAGAGTAAATAATGGTTGATCCAACAAATTTAAACCCTCTTTTTTTCAAATCGGAGCTGATCTGATCGGAGAGTTTGGTACTTGCAGGTATTTCGGAATTTGATTTGCGATTATTAACGATGGGTTGCCCATTCACAAATGCCCAGATGTATTCGTCGAAACTTCCAAACTCAGCCGCAATCTCCAGGAAATGTTTTGCATTGGATATACTCGCCTCAATCTTGAGTCTGTTCCGGATTATCCCCGGATTTGACATGAGTTCGTCGATTTTGCGCTGATCGTACCTGGCCACTTTACAGACATCAAACCCATCATACGCTTTTCTGAATTCTTCCCTTTTATTGAGTATGGTTTGCCAGCTCAAACCGGCCTGCATTCCTTCCATGATCAGGAATTCAAATAACTTCTGATCATCATGCAAGGGTTTTCCCCATTCTTCATCATGGTATTTCGCCATCAGGTCATTTTTCTGTCCCCATGCACACCGGTCATCCAGGATTTCATTTTCCATAGTAGTCATTCATTTTCAGATCATTAATCAGAGAAAAGTCAAACAATAAAGGAGCAGCAAATTCTCTTTGTGGTTAAACTTGCGAAAAAATATTTAAAAAAAGCGAAAAGAAAGTCGTTCGTGCTAAAATATTATTTTTGCATGACTAAATTGCACCGCATGAAGAAATTGATTATTGTTATATTCCTGCTTTCTTACAATCTGACATTCAGTCAGTTGAATATAGATCATTATATCGAGGTGGGTGAAACCCTGATCCAGATTGGGAATTATGTTGGTGCGATTGAAAACTTCAACATCGTGATCACTTTCAGACCCCATTTACCTGAACCCTATTATTTCAGGGCAGTAGCCAAACATCAGCTTGAAGATTACCGGGGAGCAATCAAAGATTATAATGCGGCCATTGATATTAAGCCTTTCTATCCGGATGCTTTTATGAACCGGGGGCTGGCCTATTTGCAGCTAAATGATTACAAAAGAGCAATCGAAGATTATGACCGTGCCATCGAACTGGATCCCAATAATTCCAACATATATAACAACCGTGGAATTGCAAAAGCTTCAATCAAAGATATTGACGGGGCTATCTCCGACTATGATAAAGCACTTCAAATCAATCCGAAATTCACCAACAGCTACATTAACCGCAGCAATGCCCGCCTGATGAAAAACGATATCCGCGGAGCCATCAAAGATTTGAACCAGGCAATCATTATCCGCCCACATTATTCAAGCGCTTATCTGTTACGAGGATTGGCCCGGTTCGAACTCAACGATTACGCGGCAGCACTTCGCGATTTTGACCAATGTCTGAAATTAGATCCCAAAAGTGCAAACGCCTACAATAACCGGGGTATCGTAAAGCAAAAACTTGAAGATTATAAGGGAGCGATTGTCGACTATAATTTCGCCCTGCAACTCGATCCTACGATGGCAAGCGCCTATATGAACCGGGGTATGGCCAAAGAAATGCTGAAATTGCCCGGCTTTGATGCCGATTATGCTATAGCCGCCAAACTTGATCCAAAATTTGCCTTGAACACCAAAAAGACAGAATACCAGACCCCAACACAGGCCAATCCGAAAGCCAGCCAAACGACTCCACAATCGCAAGCTCAAAATCAGAATCCATCACAAACTGCTGCAACACAAACCGCACCAAATCAAACAACTACAGCTCAAAACAACAACGTTTCGGCCAGTCAGAATGATCTGGTCCAGGATTCAGAACAAAAAAAAGAGACCAAAGAAGAACGTGATCGCCGAAGATACCGTCTTACCTTGGCCGATTCCCAAAATATGCCTCTGAACAAGGCCGAAACCATCGACGACGGACGTATACAAAACAAAAACATTGTCATCGATTTGCAGCCCATATTTATCTTGTCGTCGTACAACAAGTTCGGTTCGGAATACATTCATTCACAATACTATAATCTGGAACTCGAAACAATTAATAACTTCAATAACTACAATCCGGTAATTTCAATATCGAACAAACCGGATGAAGTGCTTACTGAAGTTTTCAAAAACAACATCCTTTTCTTCAACGAAAAGATTAAAATTAATGGTAACGAGAGCCTGAATTATCTGAGTAGAGGCATTTTCTATTCGCTCATCAATGAATTGACACTTTCGATGAACGACATTAACAAATCGATCAGCCTGAATGACAAAAATTTACTGGCATATTTCTCACGGGCCAACTGCCGTATGGAGATTACAGAACAGTTTGATCAGGTTAAGCAAACTTCGGAGGCCATCAATGTACCTTTGAAAAACACCCCAAAGCAAAACCAGGTCACAACGGTTGAAACGGTTACTGACTACAGCGAAATAATGAAAGACTATGCGACCTGTCTTCAATTAAATCCAAAATTTGCATTTGCCTATTTCAATCAGTCATTTGTAAAATGCAAACTCCGCGACTACGAAGGAGCACTTGCTGATTTAAACAAAGCCATAGATATTGAAAAAGATTTTGCTGAAGCATATTTTAACCGAGGTTTGACAAAAATTTACCTCGACGACGTTGAAGGTGGAGCCATGGATTTAAGCAAGGCTGGCGAACTTGGCATCCAGGATGCCTACAATATAATTAAAAGGTATTGCAATTAGCCATACCTTTATCCCAGGATATCAGTAGATGATACAAAACGTAAATCAACCTTTAGCTGAACGATTGCGCCCGGGCACACTCGACGATTACATAGGACAGGAGCACCTGATCGGTGAAGGGGCCGTTTTACGAAAGATGATCGAATCGGGTAAAATATCCTCCTTCCTGCTTTGGGGCCCTCCGGGAGTTGGCAAGACTACCCTAGCCAAAATCATTGCAAACACTCTGAACCGTCCGTTTTATACGTTGAGCGCCATAAATTCCGGAGTCAAAGACATCCGCGACGTGATTGAAAAATCGCAGCGAAACCAGTTTTTCAGTCACCCCAATCCCATCCTCTTTATTGATGAGATTCACCGTTTCAGCAAAGCACAGCAAGACTCTTTGCTTGGCGCAGTCGAACAGGGAATTATAACCCTGATCGGAGCCACCACCGAGAATCCATCGTTTGAAGTCATTTCACCGCTTCTATCCCGCTGCCAGGTCTATGTATTGAAACATCTTGATAAAGCTGATTTACTAAGGATTGTATCACTTGCATTGACCAAAGACCCCTATTTGAAAACCAAAGACATACGGATTGAAGAAGATGAAGCTTTGCTTCGTTTTTCAGGTGGTGATGCGCGCAAACTGCTAAATGTACTGGAATTGGTTGTTAATTCCGACGAAGAAGAAATCATCACAATTACCAATGACAAAGTGATCGACCGGCTGCAGAACAACATGGCCATGTACGATAAAAACGGAGAAATGCACTACGACATCATTTCTGCATTTATTAAAAGCATGCGTGGCAGCGATCCTGATGCTTCGGTTTACTGGCTGGCACGGATGATTGAAGGCGGTGAAGATGTCAAGTTTATTGCCCGACGCATGTTAATTCTGGCTGCCGAAGATATTGGCCTGGCTAATCCAAATGCCTTGCTGCTCGCTCAGGGCACTTTTGACGCAGTTCATAAAATCGGACATCCTGAGGCACGAATCATCCTCTCTCAATGCGCTATTTACCTGGCAACCTCAGCAAAAAGCAATTCGGCATATGTGGCCATCGACGATGCGCTGGCTTTGGTCAAATCGACCGGCGACCTTCCCGTACCATTGCATATCCGGAACGCACCAACAAAACTAATGAAAGAATTGGGTTACGGCAAAGAATACAAATACGCTCATTCATTTAAAGATAATTTTGTCGATCAGGATTTTTTACCTTCTGAAATAAAAAATCAAAAGCTGTATACTCCGCAAAACAATCCGCTGGAACTAAAAATCCTGGAGCGTCTGAAAAGCCTTTGGGGAAAACGTTACGATAAATAAAGGGATACGAAGAAGAAAAAGTGATCTTCCTCTCCCAATTAATCCACAAAAATCCGCAAAGTATTGTTACAAAACGATTAAAATTAGAAGAATTTTAGAAAAAAAAAGACTAGTTTCGCGCTGACTAATCGCCACCAATGGAACTAATCAGAAATTGCCTTTCACCTTTCAGAAAAGTAACTTTAGCCGATTTGGACAAAGTTAAACTGATGAACAGGGTAGACCTGAAGTTTTGCCTTCATGTCTCAAAATTACCGGCCATTCTGGAAGCCATCCGGTCGGAGTATTCAGTCTTGCAGATTAATGACGAAACAGTCTTCCAATACGACACTACTTATTTCGATACTCCTGACGACCAAATGTTTCTTTGCCATCACAATGGAAGGTCAAACCGATTCAAAATCAGGGTTAGAAGTTATGTTGAATCACATCTTAACTTCCTCGAGATTAAACTTAAAAACAATGTTGGCCGAACCTCAAAAGAGCGGATTGTAAAGCAAGAATTCAGACCTGAATTCACAAATTTTGAATTAGATTTCCTGGAAAACAGATCTCCTTTTTCCGGGCTCCATCTGGTGCCAAAAATCGGCAGTTTCTTTAAACGGTTTACCTTGGTTAACAATCAGTTCACTGAACGGATAACCATCGATATCTGCCCGGGATTCAAGAATTCTGAAAAAGAAATAACCCTGGACAAACTCGTGATTATTGAGGTAAAACAAGATAAATCCAACGATCATTCTCCGATAAGCAAAGTTTTGCGAACTCACCAAATACGAAAAGAGGGTTTTAGCAAATATTGTGTTGGCAGGTCTTTGCTTGAAGAGAATATTAAAAAAAATAATTTCAAACCAATCCTCCTGAAAATCAAGAGAGAATACCTAAACTAAACGATTAACCATGCATCTTCTGAGTATCTTACTACAAAACATTTCCGACACCGAAGGATTGAGACTTTTTGGAATGAAGTTGATCAATGTCGAAGATTTCGTTTCATTATTAGTTCGTTTTTCACTGAACCTGATTGTGATCATTGTGATCGTGGTTGGGCTTTATGCAAAAAACAGCCGCCGAAAAGATTTCTATTTCAGTTACATTGCCATCAGTATCGGCATCTTCCTATTGTGTTTCTTGTTGGCAAATGTCAAAATGGAACTCGGTTTTGCATTAGGACTCTTTGCGGTTTTCAGCATCATCCGATATCGCACCGATTCCATACCTATCAAGGAAATGACCTACTTGTTTGTCGTCATTATAGTTTCGGTCATCAATGCCTTGGCCAATAAAAAAATCAGCTATGCCGAATTGATCACGACCAACTTACTGATTGTTGGCGGCTTGTACATCATGGAAAAAATATTGAATTTGCGCCAGGAGTTATCTTACCGGATACTTTATGAAAAAATTGAAAATGTGCAAACCGGGCGCGAAGAAGAATTGCTTGCTGATCTGAAACTTCGGACCGGTATCAATATCACTAGATTTGAAATAGAACGTATTGATTTCCTGAGAGATGTGGCCTATATCAATATCTATTTTGATATCAATGGCAAAAAGAAGCTGAATGGCAATGAAAACTAAACTTTTGTTGCTTTTCGTCCTATTCCCCTTCACGTTTTCTGCATACGCGCAAAAATTTCCTGCCACCTGGATTGAGCTTGGAGTCAGCAAAAAAATTGGGAAAAACCTGAAGATTGAATTCAACCCTGAGCTGAGGTTGCTGGATAGTTTAAAGATGGATTGTTATATTCTGGAAGGTGGCCTTTCATATAAACTGCACAAATACCTTACCCTTGCCAGTTATTACAGGTACGAGGAGGTTTACAAGTATAAGAAAAAATCGGGTGACCTGAAAGGAACGGAGTCATTGAGTCTGCTTGCTTTCGAAGCAAAGACCGGAATTGACGTGAAACGATTCAATTTTCAGTTCCGGCTACGGTTTACTCAGGGATTATTTAATAACAATAACGCCTCCGAAATTCGGTACCGGTTCAAAATCGATTACGACCTCAAAAAATACAAATTGATTCCTTATGCTTCCGTTGAGTTTTTCCACGACTATCTGGTATTCCCGGTCGAAAGGGAAAACATTTCAGGACAATTTAAAGGCATTGATAAAATCAGGTATACCGCGGGAGTTTCTTATGCAATTAATAAAAACAATGAGGCAACCATTTTTTACCGGATACAGGATAACAGGATAAAGGACCAAACTGCAAATATTCTGGGATTAGGTTATAGCTTTGACTTTTAATATCCAGTTTAAAAAACTGAAACGACTTTTTTTCCAGCTGGTTCTGATCTGAAAGTCATTAAACATACTAAAAATGGAAAACAGGAGAAAGTTTGTGCAAAGAATAGCTGCCGGCATGGCAGCAACCGGGATTCTGTACGTGCCTGCAAAAGCGTTTGCAGGCGAAGCCCAAATCAAAAATACATTTGTACATCATGTTTTCTTTTGGCTGAAGGATCCGAAGAATCCTGAAGTCCGTAAGCAATTCGAAAAAGGTCTGAGCGATTTAATCAAAGTTCCCCTGATTCAGTCTTACCACATTGGCAAACCGGTAGAATCAACGCGTGAAGTGGTCGACGATACATTCACCTATTCGTATATGGCTTTCTTTAAAAGCAAAGAAGACCAGACGGCTTATCAAACTCATCCGATCCACCTTAAATTTGTGGAAGATTGCCAGCACCTTTGGGAAAAGGTAATCGTGTATGATGCGATGGACTGATAATAGAGGAAAAGGAAAAGTGTATTAGTGGAAAAACAGATACGCCAAAAGGATAGCCGCTGTAATGCCGGCAAAATCGGCGATCAGCCCGCATGTTAAAGCGTAGCGTGTATTTTTTATGCCAACCGATCCGAAATAAACCGCAAGGATATAAAATGTGGTATCTGCCGATCCCTGGATAGTACACGCAACCCTTCCGACAAAGGAATCGGCTCCGTAATTCTTCATCGTATCCACCATCATTCCGCGCGCGCCGCTGCCGCTCAGAGGTTTCATCAAAGCAGTGGGCAACGCCGCTATAAAATCGGTATTAAATCCAATCTTCTGAAAAAACCAGGTGACACCCGAAATAACCCATTCCAATGCTCCGGAAGTCCGGAAAACCCCGATGGCAACCAGAATGGCAATCAGATAAGGAATGATCATGACAGCAGTATGAAAACCTTCTTTGGCGCCTTCAATAAAAGCGTCATAAACATTCACTTTTTTTCGTAATGCCAGAAGTATAAAACTGATGATGATCGAAAAAATGATCAGGTTACTGGCAACAGACGAAATAGTCTGGATCTGATCTTTCGGCAAACCGGAAAAAAACCAGATTGTTGCTGCAATCAACACCGATAAACCTCCAAGGTAAGCCAGGATAGTCCGGTCGAGAAGGTTAATTTTCTGATGCCATGCTACCGAAATCACTCCAGCCATCGTTGAAAAGAAAGTGGCCAGCAATATAGGAATAAATACATCGGAAGGGTTAACAGCTCCAAGTTGTGCACGGTAAACCATGATGCTGATTGGGATGATCGTCAATCCTGAAGCATTTAATACCAAAAACATGATTTGTGCGTCTGAAGCAGTATCAGGAGTAGCATTCGTTTCCTGCATTTCCTTCATGGCCTTCAGTCCCATAGGAGTTGCGGCATTGTCGAGATTCAGCATATTGGCGGCAATATTCATTATGATTGACCCGTAAGCAGGATGATCTTTGCCTAATGAAGGAAAAAGCTTATTGAAAAACGGACCGACCAGCTTTGAAAATACTTTCACCACTCCACCTTTTTCTCCGATTTTCATGATCCCCATCCAAAGTGTCAAAACTCCGGTAAGTCCAAGCGAAATCTCAAAACCCGATTTTGCCATATCGAAGGTGGAATTCATCATTTCGGCGAAAATATTCATGTCGCCGAAAAAAATAAGTTTTACCAACCCGATCACAAAAGCCACCACAAAGAAGAAAATCCAGATATAATTTAAAGCCATTGAAGTCAGATAGAATATTGCGGACTAAATATAGATAAAAAAGCGTATGATCCGTGGTTCAGTCAGGTAGCCGGAAAATAAAAAAGGTCATTCCGAATTTGACTTCAGAATGACCTTTGTAGACTCCCCTAAACCCTCCCAAAGAGGAGGATTTGGCCTGGAAACAATTAAATGATCATACAATCAGGACTTCCATTGCCCAAACTCCCTTCCTCATTTTGGGGAAGAGCCGGGGATGGGGCTTCTTTTCTTAATCTTTGTACTCGTCCCAGCTTTTAATCGTCAAGTCTTCCATTCCGTATTTACAGAAGGCGTATATAAAAGCGCTCGCTACGCGGGCATTGGTAATCAAAGGTATGCTGTAATCAATTGCGCTACGACGGATAGTGTATCCGTTGGTGATTTCACGGGTGGTATGGTCTTTCGGAATGTTGATAACCAAATCGATCTTCTTTTCCTTAATATACTCCAATGTATTCGGATGTTTGTCAGTTTCATCAGGCCAGAAAAGTCGGGTTGACACAACCCCATTGTCAGCCAAAAATTGCTGTGTTCCTCCGGTGGCATAAAGGTTAAAGCCACGTTCAGCAAGCATTCTGGCGCTGCTGAGTAATTCAATTTTCGAGCGCGTTTCACCCGATGAAATCAGGATGTTTTTCTTCGGAATAGAATATCCTACCGAAAGCATCGATTTCAGGATGGCTTCGTAAAAGTTTTCACCGATACAGCCCACTTCCCCTGTTGACGACATATCGACACCCAAAACCGGGTCGGCATTCAGTAACCGTGCAAAAGAGAACTGAGCTGCTTTCACGCCAACATAATCCAATTCAAAAAGCGATTTGTCGGGCTTCTGGAAAGGAACATCCAGCATAACCTGTGTGGCAATTTCAATCAGATTGTATTTCATCACCTTCGAAACGAACGGGAAACTGCGCGATGCCCGGAGGTTGCATTCGATGACCTTAATATCATTGTCTTTTGCCAGCAACTGCATATTGAAAGGCCCGGTAATATAGAGTTCTTTGGCAATCTGGCGGGCAATTTTCTTGATCCGGCGAATAGTTTCGATATACAACTTTTGAGGAGGAAAAACGATGGTTGCATCGCCTGAGTGAACTCCTGCAAACTCCACATGCTCCGAAATGGCATATGCCACAACCTCCCCATTTTTTGCAACGGCATCTATTTCAATTTCTTTGGCTTGCTCAATAAATTCGGAAACCACCACCGGATGTTCCTTCGATACATTGGCTGCCAGCGTGAGAAAATGCTGCAACTGGTCTTTGTTCGAAACCACGTTCATGGCTGCGCCTGAAAGCACATATGAAGGACGGATCAGAACCGGGAAATCCACTTCATCGACAAATGTATAGATGTCTTCGATACTTGTAAGTTCTGACCACCGGGGCTGGTCGATGCCAAGCATATCGCACAACGAACTGAATTTTTTACGGTCTTCGGCGCGATCAATATTGGTGGGTGAGGTGCCCAAAATCGGAACGTTCTGACGGTGCAATTTCATAGCCAGGTTATTTGGAATCTGTCCACCCATCGACAAAACCACACCTTTTGGCACTTCCAGATCAACAATGTCCATCACCCGTTCGAAAGTCAGTTCATCGAAATACAGCCGGTCGCAGGTATCATAATCAGTACTCACCGTCTCCGGATTGTAATTAATCATGACTGAACGATAATTTTCCTTGTGGATCGTGGTAATCGCGTTCACACTGCACCAGTCGAATTCGACAGAACTTCCTATGCGGTATGCTCCAGAACCCAAAACAATTACTGACTTTTCGTCGCGTGGAAATTCCACATCGTGTTCGTTTCCGTTGTAGGTCAGGTACAAGTAGTTGGTCTGTGCCGGATATTCGCCTGCCAAAGTATCTATTTGTTTTACCGAGGGCAAGATATTCTTGCTCTTGCGCCATTCGCGCACTTTCAGCAAATCGCTGGTAATATTTTTATTCGACGATTTCAACACCAAACGGGCTAGCTGAAAATCGGAAAATCCTTCCTTTTTTGCCTGAAGCAATAGGGCATCGTCCAGTGTTGGAAGTGAATTGACTTGCTCCAGCTTATTTTTTGTGACATGTATATTATGAAGTTTTTGCAAAAACCACCGGTCAATTTTGGTCTTTTCATAGATTTCATCCACTGAATAATCTTTGTTGAATGCCTCAGCAATAGCGAAGATTCTGCGATCTGTTGGATTGCTCAGCTCTTCGTCGATCTGTTCAATGGTGATTTCCTCATTATTTGCCACAAATCCATGCATCCCAATTCCGACCATTCGGATACCTTTCTGAATGGCTTCTTCGAATGAGCGGCCAATCGACATGATTTCTCCTACCGATTTCATTGAACTTCCCAGGTTTTTCGATACTCCGGAAAATTTATTCAAATCCCAGCGTGGAATTTTACAAACGATATAGTCAAGGGCGGGTTCGAAAGCAGCTGTGGTCACTTTGGTCACCTGATTACTCAGTTGGTGCAACCCATAGCCCAAACCCAGTTTCGCTGCCACGAAAGCCAACGGATAACCGGTTGCTTTAGAAGCCAGTGCAGAAGAGCGCGACAAACGAGCGTTTACCTCAATTACCCGGTAATCTTCCGAGTGTGGATCGAGCGCATATTGTACGTTACATTCACCCACGATTCCGATATGACGGATAATCTTGATGGCAAGCGCACGTAGTTTGTGATATTCAGAGTTTGAAAGGGTTTGCGACGGAGCAACTACGATACTTTCGCCGGTATGAATGCCAAGCGGATCGAAATTCTCCATGTTACAAACCGTGATGCAATTATCGAACCGGTCACGGACCACTTCGTATTCCACCTCTTTCCAGCCTTTGATTGATTCTTCAACGAGAATCTGAGGTGAATATGTGAATGCCTTTGATGCCAATGATTCCAGTTCTTCATCGTTGACGCAGAATCCGCTACCCAATCCTCCCAGCGTATAAGCAGCCCGGATGATGATTGGATAACCAACGATTTTAACTGCGGCAAAAGCTTCTTCCATGTTTAGGCAGGCAATGCTTCGGGGAGTCAACACATCAATCTCAGCCAGTTTTCCGGAGAAAATTTCACGGTCTTCGGTATCAATAATTGATTGAACCGGAGTTCCAACCACTTTTACATTGTATTTATCCAGAATTCCCTGACGGAAAAGTGCAACCCCGCAATTCAGGGCTGTTTGTCCGCCGAAAGCCAGCAAAATTCCATCCGGTTTTTCCTTGATGATCACTTGTTCTACAAAAAACGGTGTCACAGGAAGGAAATAAATCCGGTCGGCAATATCTTCCGAAGTTTGAATGGTTGCGATGTTCGGATTAATCAGAACGGTTTCCACATTCTCCTCTTTCAGGGCTTTCAATGCCTGAGATCCGGAATAGTCGAACTCACCGGCCTCACCGATTTTCAGCGCTCCCGACCCCAGTACGATTACTTTTTTAATGTCTTTATTTATCATGATGTCTTAAATTTCAAGTTCCAAATTTCAAGTCCCAGGTTTTCCGGTCTCCTGTCTTCGGACTTCTGTCTTTTTTACTTCTTCGTCTTTTTATATTCAATCACATTCTTCATGAAATCATCAAACAGAAACTCGGTATCAACCGGTCCGCTGGCAGCTTCAGGATGGAATTGCGTCGAGAAGAAAGGTTTGGTTTTATGGCGGATTCCTTCGTTGGTTTGGTCGTTTACGTTGGTAAACAAGGGTTCCCAATCAGCAGGTAACGTTTTGGTATCGACAGCGAAACCGTGGTTCTGTGAAGTGATGAAACAGCGATCGGTTCCTTGCAGCAACACCGGTTGGTTGTGACTGCGGTGACCGAATTTCAGCTTGTAGGTTTCAGCTCCGGCAGCACGCGCCAACAACTGGTTTCCGAGGCAAATTCCCATGATTGGCTTTTCTGCAGCCATCGTTTTTCGGATGTTTGCAACAGTAGCATCGCACAAAGCCGGATCACCAGGTCCATTCGAAAGAAAGATTCCGTCAAAATCTTCAGTATTGAAATCATAGTCCCAGGGCACAACAATAACCGTCGCATTTCTATTCATCAAACAACGGATGATATTATATTTTACACCGCAATCGACCAAAACAATTCGGTGTTCACCATTACCATAAACTTCAACTTTATCAGAACTTGCAATGGCAACGAGGTTCTCCTGATTGGGATCATAAAAATCGATCAATTCGTCTTCAAACTCAATTTTGCCCAGCAACGAACCTTTTACGCGGATAATTTTAGTCAGAGCACGGGTATCTATTCCGAATAAACCGGGCACTTTATGTTCTTTCAACCAGTCTCCCAAACTCTTGATAGCATTCCAGTGACTGTATTCAAACGAATAATCCGAAACAATTAAGCCAGTGATATGAATCTTGTCTGATTCGTAAAACTCATAAAGGTTTTTCTCTTTCGAGTCGCTAGGCACACCATAGTTTCCTATCAGCGGAAAGGTCGATACCAGGATTTGACCGGTATAAGAAGGATCTGTTAAACTTTCGGGATATCCTGTCATAGCTGTATAAAAAACGACTTCCCCGGCTACTGACTTTTCATATCCGAACGATTGTCCTTCAAAAGTTGTCCCGTCTTCAAGGATCAATCTGACTTTTCTAAGTTGTGTCATTGTTTCAATGCTAAATATTAAAAAAAATGCGTTTGACTACGGCTGTAGGGCAAACGCATGGTTGTTATTTCTTAAACAAACTGTCGGTACTATGTAACTTCGGATTTTCAACCTGGCACTTTTCAAGTTTAAATTCGTATGTCTTTTTCATTTCCGCCACAAAAATAGATATTAATTTCTGAAAAAAAAGTTTGTAATAACTATTTTTTTGCATAAATTTGCATCGAAAATGTATATTTATACAAAATGAAGAATCGTACCAAAAGACAGCTTGCCATTAAACAGGTAATCCTCAGTAGCCGGATCAGCAGTCAGGATGAGCTTTTACGCATCCTGAAAGATCAGGGATTTGAGTTGACCCAGGCTACCTTATCGCGCGATTTGAAAATTTTGAAAGTTGCAAAAGTGTCCGATAAGGAGTTGGGATATGTGTATATTATTCCTGAAGGAGTGAATATCGAATCTCAGCGCGAAAATTCACGGATCAATTTTTTAGCCGATGGGTTTCGCGATTTGCAGTTCTCCGGAAACCTGGCCGTTATAAGGACCTTGCCAGGTTATGCAAACAGCCTTGCCGTGGTGATTGACAAAGCTGAACCTTATGAAATCATTGGAACCATTGCCGGAGACGATACCATTTTACTGGTCATGCGAGAAGGAATTACGCACAGCGACCTGATCAACAGCCTCATTCTGGTGATGCCAAAACTGGAGGATAAACTGGGGTAAAAAAGAAAGCCTCCCCCAAACCCCCTCCAAAAGAGGGGGCTTAAAAAAGGAACAAAACAATGAATAGCCCTGGATTTCAACCCAGGCAAAATAAAAAGGTGCAATCTGCTTTGCCGTTCGGCTTTAGCAAACGGAAATGAAGACCCAAAAGCTCTGTTAGGAGCGAAATATCGGTAGCCCCGGGTTTCAACCCGGAAAAAAAAAGAAAAAGAAGAAAACCGTCCGCGAGAAAGTGATACTAAAAGAGACAATGGTATTTCGGACGGAAAAGAAATAAAAATTGAAGGGTGTTTAAGAGAAAAAAGAAAATGAAAGAACTTAAAAATATTATAATACTGGTTGCCACCGAAGAACATTTGAAATATGTTGATCAGGTGAACGATGCGATCGACATCGCTTCCAAAGAACGCGGAACCGGGATCGCCCGCCGCACCTATGATTACATCGGCTCAAAAATGCTGGACGGGAAAGCCATCATTGCCCTCGAAAATGGTGATACTTTTGCCGGATTCTGCTATGTGGAAACCTGGGGCGATAAAAGTTTTGTGGCCAATTCCGGATTGATTGTAGTCAAAGAATTCCGAAGTATCGGGCTGGCTACTGAAATCAAACGGAAAGCTTTTGCTCTCTCAAGAACGAAATATCCGAATGCCAAAATTTTCGGTCTCACCACAGGGTTGGCCGTTATGAAAATCAACCATGAACTCGGTTATCGCCCGGTAACTTTTTCGGAACTGACTGACGATGAAGATTTTTGGAAAGGTTGCCAAAGTTGTGTAAATTACGATATTTTACAGCGTACCGGAAAAAGCAAATGCCTCTGTACAGGCATGGTGTACGATCCGGCCTGGGAGAAGGAAAAAAAACCGGAAGAAAAGAAGCAAAACAATGGCTGGGCAATTAAAGGAACATTACTTGACATCATTAATAAATTGAAACCCAATAAAAACGGATCACAGCTTAAAGGCATTTTCGGTTTTATACTGTTTAATAATAAAAAATCATGAAGGATAAAGTTGTATTAGCATTCAGCGGAGGTTTGGATACTTCGTATTGCGCCAAGTACCTTTCGGTTGAAAAAAATATGGATGTGAACACAGCCATTGCAAACACCGGCGGATTTAGTCAATCCGATTTGGACGCAGTAGAGAAAAAAGCATACCAACTGGGTGCAGTGAAACATGTTGCGCTCGACGTAACCGACGCGTATTATGAAAAAAGTATCAAATACATGGTTTTCGGAAATATTCTCCGAAACAATACTTACCCGATTTCAGTCAGTTCTGAACGTGTTTTTCAGGCCATTGCAATCATTGAATATGCTAAGCAAATCGGCGCCAAATTCGTGGCACACGGAAGTACAGGCGCCGGAAACGACCAGGTTCGTTTCGATTTAACCTTCCAGATTCTGGCTCCGGAAATTGGCATCCTCACTCCTACCCGCGATCTGGAATTAAGCCGTCAGGAAGAAATTGACTACCTGAAAGCTCACGGAGTGGAAGCTGACTGGAAAAAGATGGATTACTCCATCAACAAAGGACTTTGGGGAACCAGCATCGGCGGAAAAGAAACTCTAAAATCGAACAAAACTCTTCCTGAAGAAGCATATCCTTCGCAACTCACAGAAACCGGAGAAAAAGAAATTACCCTCTATTTTGTTGGAGGTGAGTTGAAAGGCGTGGATGGCAAACAATACGAGAATCCGGTGAACGCAATCCGTGCACTGGATAAACTTGCTTCGCCATTTGCCATTGGCCGCGATATGCACATTGGCGATACCATCATTGGCATCAAAGGCCGTGTTGGTTTTGAAGCTTCCGCTCCGATCATCATTATTAAGGCACACCAGATGCTCGAAAAACACACCCTCACCAAGTGGCAGCAATACTGGAAAGAACAGCTAGGCAACTGGTACGGAATGTTCCTCCACGAAGCTTTGTATTTCGAACCGGTAATGCGCGACATCGAAAAATTCCTCGAACACTCGCAGGAAACCGTAACCGGAAAAGTAATTGTGAAACTGAAACCATACAACTTCGTTCTGGTTGGCGTTGAATCTGATCACGATCTGATGCGTTCTGAATTCGGTGAATATGGCGAGAAAAATTCTGCCTGGACAGCCGATGATGTGAAAGGATTTACCAAAGTGCTTTCCACTTCGCTGAAAATTCACAATTCGGTGAATCACAGTTTTTAAAAGATTAGCAATAAAGTCATCCCGAACTTGTTTCGGGATCTCAATTTTGATCAGATCCCGAAACAAGTTCGGGATGACACTTCGATCAAGTTTTAAATAATAATTAAGAAAATGATTAAAGTTGGAATAATAGGTGGAGCCGGATATACAGCAGGAGAGCTCATTCGGATTTTACTGAATCACCCGCAGGCTGAACTGACTTTTGTACAAAGCAGCAGCAATTCCGATAATTTACTTTCGGACGTTCACACTGACCTGCTGGGAGATACGGATATTCGCTTCACCGCCAAAGCAGATTTTTCGATCATCGATGTGGCCTTTTTGTGCATGGGGCACGGAAAATCAAATGAATTTATTCAGAAAAATACAATTCCTGAAAACGTGAAAATCATTGATTTGAGCCACGACTTCAGGCTCAAACGGGAAGGAAACAGCTTCGTTTATGGCTTGCCCGAATTGAATTGTGAGCTGATCAAAAAATCGAATCGCATTGCCAATCCGGGATGTTTTGCAACCGGAATTCAATTAGCCGTTTTGCCATTGGCTTCTGCCGGATTGATCAAAGACGAATTGCATATCCATGCAATTACCGGCTCAACTGGTGCCGGACAGGAACCGAGCAAAACCTCACATTTCAGCTGGAGAAACAACAATGTTTCTGTTTACAAAGCATTCGAGCACCAGCATTTGGGAGAAATTGGCCAAAGTTTCAAACAACTTCAGCCCGATTTCACATACGACATCAATTTTATTCCAATCAGGGGGAATCATACACGAGGCATCTTTGCTTCAGTTTATACCAAATTTGACGGTTCTTTAGAAGAAGCAATCAAGCTGTATCAGGATTATTACGCTTCGCACCCGTTTGTAAATGTGAGTTTAAAAAATCCTGACTTGAAACAAGTGATAAACACCAACAAAGCAATTGTTTACCTCGAGAAACACGGAAATAAACTTATGATCCTTTCGGTAACCGATAATCTGCTGAAAGGCGCTTCGGGACAGGCCGTTCAGAACATGAATCTGATTTTTGGTCTGGAAGAAACCACAGGTCTGAATTTGAAGGCGGTGGCGTTTTAATAGCCTCCCCCAACCCCTCCGAAGGAGGGGAGTTTTGCAGCCTGCAAGACTGGAAAATATACAGAGACAGATAGTTACTATTAAAATTGACTGAAAATGGAGAGTATCAAACTTAATGACATTCTTAATCTTGAAAACTTATCGAACGTTAAAATCAGATTTAATTTGATGTTTGAACATAACTGGAATCCAATTGAGATTTTTAAGAATGGTGATTTTCGCGTTATGCTCAAAGGTCAATATTGGAATTACGAAAAGAGAAAATCTTTCAAGGACGGACAAATTACTGTAGGTTTGATACGAATAAAACCAAAAGAAAACTTATGGCTATTGTTTCATATTGGCAAGATAACCAAAGATTTAAACGTATTTAATGGTATTGGATACGAATATGAAACGCTATCTGAATTTGAAAAATATTTTGGACGGCTAATCGTAAAGTTTGATAATAAAGCACAAACAATGATTCGTAATGCAGAATCAGTAATTTACGATTGTGAGGTTGCTCAAATTTTGCCTGACACTTTTGATAATGACATTTTCCCTGGTTATGACAAAGTGAATATTTCATGGGAAGAAATGTGTCGTGTTTTAGAAAAAGACAATTGGAAGACTTCACTTCAGAATCAAAAAGGAGTTTACCTTATCACTGATGTTTCGAATGGGAAAAAGTATGTTGGTTCAGCGTATGGCGAAAATATGATTTTAGGGCGCTGGAGAGCATATATCAAAACCGGACATGGTGGCAATTCTAAACTTAAAGCTCTGCCTTTTGATGACATTAAAAAGTATTTCAGATACTCAATTCTTGATATTTACAAGGCAACTACCAACGATCAATTAATTATCGAGAGGGAAAATTGGTGGAAAGAAGTTTTTCAAAGTAAAAGGTTTGGTTATAATGAAAATTAGACATCAAATTTAGTATAAACATTTTTTAGCCTCCCCTTTCGGGGGAGGTTTGGAGGGGGCTTTTATGAATTTATTCGACGTATATCCGTTACTCGACATCACTCCCGTGAAGGGAGAAGGGTGCTACATGTGGGACGAAAACGGAACCAAATATTTGGATTTGTACGGTGGTCATGCTGTAATTTCAGTAGGCCATTCACATACACATTATATCAAAAGAGTAACCGACCAATTAAACGAGATTGGTTTTTACTCCAATTCGGTACAGGTTCCGCAGCAGCAGGAACTCGCTGATAAACTCGGCCAGGTTTCCGGCTATCCTGATTACCAGCTTTTCCTGGTAAATTCAGGAGCAGAAGCCAACGAAAACGCGCTGAAACTGGCTTCTTTTGTGACCGGCCGAAAAAAAATTGTAAGTTTTAAAAAAGGATTCCACGGGCGCACTTCGGCAGCAGTTGCGGTAACTGACAATCCTAAACTTATTGCTCCGGTAAATGAAACTTCCAATGCCATTATTATTCCATTCAATAATCTGGAAATATTGGAAGAACAGCTAAAAACAAATGAAATTGCCGGAGTTATCATTGAAGGAATTCAGGGAATTGGAGGGATTCACGTTCCTGCTGAAGGCTTTCTGATTCAGGCCGAAAAGTTGTGTAAACAATACGGTGCACAGCTAATTCTGGACGAAATACAATCAGGATACGGTCGCAGCGGAAAATTCTTCGCGCACCAATATACCAGCGTAAAACCAGATTTAATTACGGTAGCTAAAGGAATGGGAAATGGTTTTCCGGTAGGTGCATTGCTCATTGCTCCTGAAATTAAGCCTTGGCATGGCATGCTTGGAACCACTTTCGGTGGGAATTATTTGGCATGTGCCGCAAGTCTGGCTGTTCTGGAAATCATGGAAAATGAAAAACTGGTTGAGAATGCCGCTAAAGTAGGTGATTACCTGATCAGTAAACTGAAGAAGTTTCCCCAAATCAAAGAAGTAAGAGGGCTCGGTTTAATGATCGGACTCGAATTTGACAATCAGATTAATGACATTCGTCATGTTTTATTAAATAAACATCATATTTTTACAGGAGTAAGTGGAACAAACACTATCCGCTTACTTTCTCCTTTAACTTTGACCAAACAACAAGCAGATATTTTTGTTGAAGCTTTAGCTGAAACGATTGGATAACAAAAATTAAAAAGATGATTGACCAGAAAATTACCATTATTGGTGGAGGGAATCTCGGAGGTGCAGTTGCCTTTGGTTTAATAAAATCGAAGCAAATACAGCCATCGGCCTTAACGATTTCTGACCGTTACACAACTGTTCTAAAGAAATTTCAGGAACAAGGTGCAACTACGACTGATAACAATGTCGAGGCAGTCAGTAACGCCGACATTATTATACTGGCCATCAAACCCTATCAGGCTCAAGATATTCTGGAAGAAATCAAACCTGTTTTGAACTCTAGTCAAATTCTGATTTCAGCAGTTGCAGGTTTGGGTCTTCTGAAACTTGAAGAGGCTTTGAGCACTTCGGGGGTGCAAACATTCAGGATCATGCCCAATACAGCCATTGCGATTCAGGAATCAATGACTATGATTTCGACTAATGTCAAATCGGAGGAACTGCGCAACCTGGTCGTTCACATCTTTGATCAATTAGGTAAAGCAATCATAATTTCTGAAGATCTGATGGCCGCGGCTACTGTGCTTGGCTCATGCGGTATCGCATTTGCGTTGCGGTATATCAGGGCTGCCATGCAGGGAGGAATTGAAATGGGTTTCAGTGCAGAAATGGCGCAATTCATTACCGCTCAAACCGTTAAAGGCGCTACCGGATTAATTCTTGATTCAGGCAGACATCCGGAACAGGAGATTGACAAAGTGACTACTCCACGGGGAATCACCATTACCGGGTTGAATGAAATGGAACATAAGGGTTTCAGTTCTTCGTTGATTCAGGGATTGATCGCTTCGTTCAATAAATGTTGATTTTGAAAACAAATTTGCGCTATAAAAAAATAACTGTCAAGGTTGGCAGTAACGTTCTAACCAAGTCTGACGGAACATTAAATGATACGAACATTTCTCATTTGGTAGATCAGCTTGCAAATCTGAATCAACAAGGAGTTGAAATTGTACTTGTCTCATCGGGAGCGGTAGCTGCCGGACGTGGGGAAATCGGAAATGGCAGGAAACTGGATACTGTTTCTGCACGGCAGTTGTGGTCGGCAGTTGGTCAGGTAAAAATGATCAACAGCTACGCAGAAGCATTCCGGAAGTATGGAATTTCATGCGCACAAGTTCTCACCACGAAAGAAAATTTCAGTGATCGGGTCCATTACCTGAACATGAAAAACTGTATTTCTACCTTGATTGAGAATAAGGTCATTCCAATTGTGAATGAGAATGATACGATATCGGTAACTGAATTGATGTTTACCGATAATGACGAGCTTTCAGGATTGATTGCATCGATGGAAGATTCGGAAGCCTTGATTATTTTGAGCAATATTGATGGAATCTACGATGGATCTCCTGATCTGCTTGAATCGAAGGTGATTCGCGAAATCACCTCCAAAAGCAAACCGTTGAATGAGGCAATTTCGACCAGTAAATCAAGTTTTGGTCGTGGGGGCATGTTGACCAAATACCACATTGCCAAAAAAGTGGCCAAAGGTGGTATTAACGTTCACATTGCTAACGGAATGAAGGAAAATACGCTGCTCAAGATCATGAATCCGGCGGAAGATTTTGTTCACACCACTTTCCTTTCGGATAAGAAAAAATCTTCGAATGTAAAAAAGTGGATTTCTTATTCCGAAAGTTTTGCCAAAGGCGAGTTGGCCGTAAATGACGGTGCCCGAAACGCGCTTCTTTCGAGCCAGGCCACCAGTCTTTTACCAGTCGGAGTAATTTCGATTGAAGGCACTTTTGAAAAAGGCGATCTGGTGAAAATAAAAGATGAAGAAGGAAATCTGATAGGAATCGGCAAATCGGAATACAACTCTGAAAAAGCTGAAAAATATATGGGAAATAAAAACAAAAAAGCAGTAGTTCATTACGATTATTTATATTTAATGGAATAACAAAAATATTGACCCAGGACTTGTTTACTGAAATACCCTTTTCATAGACCCCTTTTAATTGCCCCCTGAGGCAAGACATTCCTGAGTTATATTCCCCCTTCCTCCCCCGGAAGGGGGCTTTATATTTCTAAATTATGACAGTAAAAGAGCAACTTACTTTGGTTTTAAAGGCCAGCCGGAAACTGAACCTTGTTTCAGTTGAGAAAATAAATCAGGTTTTACATGATGTAGCAGCTGCTGCAATCGATCATTCAGCGTTTATCCTTCAGGAAAACACCAAAGATTTGAGTCGGATGGATCCAAATGATCCGAAGTACGACCGGTTGATGTTAACTGAGGATCGCCTTCTGGGAATTTCTTCCGATATGGTTAATGTTGCCTCGCTGCCCTCTCCTCTTGGCAGGATTTTAAGCGAAACCAGCCGACCCAATGGACTACATATCTCAAAAATAAGTGTGCCTTTCGGAGTTATCGGAATCATTTACGAAGCCCGACCGAATGTCACATTCGATGTATTTTCATTGTGCCTAAAATCTGGGAATTCCTGCGTTTTAAAGGGAGGAAGCGATGCTAACCACTCGAATGTGGCAATTGTAAAAGTGATTCAGGAAGTGCTCCGAAAACATGAAATGGATGAAAATATCCTTTCTTTACTTCCAAACGACCGTCAAGCGACCAACGAATTGCTTCATGCGCATGGATTGGTTGATTTGATTATTCCGCGCGGATCGCAGAATTTGATCAATTTTGTCAGGGAAAACTCATCGATTCCGGTGATTGAAACCGGGGCAGGAATTTGCCATACTTATTTTGATGAGTTTGGTGATACTTGTAAAGGTCGTGATATCGTATACAATGCCAAAACACGACGTCCAAGTGTTTGCAATGCACTCGATTGCCTGATTATCCATCAGACCAGGTTAAAGGATTTGCCTGTTATTACAGAACTTTTGCCTCAAAGTCGGGTCGTTATTTTTGCTGATGAAAAAGCGTACCATGTTCTCGACGGAAAGTATCCGGCTGAATTGCTCGAACATGCTACCGAAGAATCATTTGGCACCGAATTTCTATCCTATAAAATGTCGATAAAAACGGTTGCTGATTTGGATGAAGCCTTGGATCATATTGCTCAATACAGCTCCAAACACTCCGAAGCAATTGTTTCCGGAAATCAGGAAGTACTTGAAATATTCCGCAAATCAGTTGATGCAGCCGCAATTTACTGCAATGTATCGACTGCGTTTACCGATGGTGCACAGTTTGGCCTGGAAGCCGAGATTGGTATTTCAACTCAAAAACTTCATGCCCGCGGACCGATGGCTCTCGAAGAGCTAACAAGCTACAAATGGATTGTGATTGGTGACGGGCAGATCAGGGCGAAATAAGATCGGGAATAAGGAAAGGTTAACTTCAAACTCCGGAGGAGTGAAATATTTGTTGAATAAGATAAACAAGAAAGTCGTCTGTGTGTTCACATTGCAAAAAGCAAAAAGCCCTTTTCCGACGAAACGAGATTCAACTTCCAAACTGAAGAAAAACACTTTCCAGATATGAAAATTGCTGTATCTTTATGCTACGACACATATCTAAATAAACCATTTCAAAACAATACATTCAGAAGATAAATAAGCCCAAAATGAGACATTTCACATCGGTTCACGACCTGGAAAACCTGGATGAAGCTTTAAAACTAGCTTTCGAAATCAAAAAATCTCCATATAAATATCAGGAACTGGGGAAGAATAAAACACTTTTGCTTGTTTTCTTTAACTCTAGTCTCCGCACCCGTTTAAGTACCCAGAAAGCCGGATTGAACCTGGGAATGAATGTCATTGTTTTCGATATTAACGAAGGTGGCTGGAAATTGGAAACCGAATTGGGCGTGATCATGGATGGCGACAAACCGGAGCATATTCGTGAGGCAGTGCCGGTTATCGGTCGATATTGCGACATAATTGGTGTCCGATCTTTCGCCAAGTTTGAAAGCCGGAAAGATGATTATGAGGAAAAAATCATTCAGCAATTTGTTGATTATTCTGGAGTTCCGGTGGTGAGTATGGAAGCAGCTACCCGTCATCCGCTGCAATCATTTGCCGACCAGTTGACCATCGAAGAATTCAAAACCAAAGCGCGGCCCAAAGTAGTTTTAAGTTGGGCCCCACATCCCCGAGCTTTACCCCAGGCTGTTCCGAACTCTTTTGTTGAATGGATGCGCCAAACCGATTATGAACTGGTAGTTACTCATCCTGAAGGTTACGAACTTGCTTCAGAATTCATGGGGAACGTGAAACCTGAATACGATCAGATGAAAGCATTTGAAGACGCAGATTTTATCTATGCAAAAAACTGGGCTTCCTATTCAGATTACGGAAAAATCCTTTCGAAAGATCGTTCATGGACTGTTTCTGAAAGGCAAATGGCAGTAACCAACCATGCAAAATTCATGCATTGTCTGCCGGTTCGGCGAAATATGATTGTGACCGACGAAGTGATTGACGGACCGAATTCAATCGTGATTCAGGAAGCAGAAAACCGTTTGTATTCGGCCCAGGCTGTATTAAAGATGATATTGGACAAATTATAATAGTTCGGAGTGTCCAGATTGCCTAAATTTTTGAATTAAAAACTCCAAGCGCTCCGAACTCATAACTTCAGGCACTTATTTTATGGAAAGATTGACCATTGTAAAAGTTGGCGGAAAAGTCGTTGAGGAAAAAGAATCGCTCGATTTGTTGCTGAACCAGTTCGCACAAATCAGGGGAAAACGGATTTTGGTGCATGGTGGCGGAAGACTGGCTTCTACGCTTGCCGAAAAGCTTGGAATAGAAACGCGCATGGTTGAAGGTCGTCGGATTACTGATGAGGCCACTTTGGAGGTTGTTACCATGGTTTATGCAGGGCTGGTCAACAAAAATATAGTTGCCGGCTTACAGGCCAGGGGCTGTAATTCCATCGGCTTAACAGGCGCTGATTTAAATGTGATCCGAGCAAAAAAACGGCCGGTAAAGGACATTGATTACGGTTTTGTGGGTGATATTTTAGGTGTAAACACTTCTGAATTGCGATTATTGCTGAACGAAGAGGTTGTACCGGTAATGGCTCCTATTACTCATGACTGCCACGGACAGTTGCTCAATACCAATGCCGATACTATTGCAGCTGATCTGGCTATTGAATTGTCGAATTACTTCACTGTAAATCTTTTCTATTGTTTTGAAAAAAAGGGAGTTTTGTTAAATTCGCAGGATGAAAATTCAGTAATTTCTGAACTGAGTTTTGATCGTTTTAAAATTCTTCAGGAGGAAGGGGTAATTGTGGAAGGAATGATTCCAAAACTTGACAACGGGTTCAATGCCATGAGAAACGGAGTCAGCCAGGTTTTAATCACAAATCCGAACCTGATTTCAATGGCCCGCGGTACACGTTTAAGCCTGAAAGATGATTAATTCTGAAAACTAATATTTTATAATCTATCGGGGTGTAGCGCAGCTTGGTAGCGTATCCGTCTGGGGGGCGGGGGGTCGCAAGTTCAAATCTTGTCACCCCGACAACAGTTTAAAGCCTGATAATCAATTAAATGTAAAAGATTATCAGGCTTTTTTATTTTTTAAAATTCTATATTATTTGGCATTTTTGAACCCTTTTTGCACATTTTTGCGTATATTTACACATAAAACATAGCAAAAACCTTGCAAATTGCGACGGACATTAAATTTATCATAGTTTCGCTTGCAAGGTATTTGCACACTCAAAATCAAGTGATGGCTGCAATAAAAATAATACTCGATACAAGGACAATCAAAAAGGACGGAACTTATCCAATAAAGATTCAACTGTTCCACAGATCAACCACTTACATTGGTCTGGATATTGCCGTAAAAAAAGAACAATGGAATGGCGAGGAAGTCATTGATCACCCCAAAAGCAAGCGATATAACCTGATTATTAAAAACAGGATGATTCAGGCCGGGAATATGTTGCTCGAAGTCTCGGCAACTGGCAGTCTGAACCGTTTTAACATGAAAGAACTGAAGGCCATGGTCGATGGAAACACCACCGAGATCAAGCCTGAAAAAAAAGATGCCTCGCTGATTACCGAACATTTCGAACGGTATATTGCGACCCTGCTAAACCCGCGTACGGCAGCTATTTACCGCGAAACACTGGATAAGGTCAATTTGTACGATCCTAAAAATATGCTAAAAAACATATCTTATACCTGGCTGGTTGATTTTGATACTTTTTTGTCGGGAACGTGTGGGGTGAATACCAGGGCGATCCACCTGCGGAACATCCGTGCGGTGTATAACGATGCGATGCGCCGCAAGCTGGTTGACCGCAATTTATACCCATTTTGGGATTTCAGGATTAAAAAGGCCAAAACGATTAAGCGGCACCTGACGATTGAACAGATGAAAACCTTGCGCGACTATCCGGTACAGCCTCACCATGAGAAATACCGGCAATTGTTTATGCTTACATTTTACCTGATTGGCATCAACATGGTTGATTTGCTGCGCCTAAAAACGATCAGTGACGGACGGGTAGAATATATCCGCGCTAAGACCGGTCGGTTTTATTCGATTGAGGTCTTGCCTGAAGCCCGGGCAATTTTCGAGCAATATGGTGGAAAAGAATTTTTATTGGATGTGCTGGATCGCTACAAAAACTATAAGGATTTTACGGCCCGCATGAACGAAAACCTGAAAGAGATTGGCGCACTGGAATGGGTGAAGAACAAGGCCAAAGACCCGAAACGGGTGAAAAAGAATGTCAAACATATTACCCCGTTATTTCCTGACCTGATTATTTATACCGCCCGTAAATCGTGGGCTACCATTGCCTCGAAACTGGATATACCCAAAGATACCATTGCCATGGCGCTTGGGCACGGCACCAATACGGTGACTGATGATTACATTGATTTTGATATGGCCAAGGTGGACCGGGCCAACCGGGATATTTTAAAGGCGATGAAATCTTAATTATTTCTTTTTTTCATATTCAGCAAGTTTTTCTTTAAACAGCAATAAATCATTGCTTATTTTATAGTTTATTTCACGCAATACAATATTCATGAACCCGCATAAATCTGGTTGGATAAATACTCCCTCGGGTTGTAGTATTTACCTCGATCTTAATTTGAGCGCCAGGTAGCTGACAATTAATTTTAACATCCTGTCCTTCGCGTGATGCTGCTGTTACGCTAATTCTTGGAATAGATTGTTCCAAGTCGAATTTAATTCGTGCCAGTCCATCTGAAATATCTTTCAATGCCGTTTCCCGGTCATCAATTGGAAGATACGTTAAATCGATATCGACTGATAGCCTGGGCATACTTCGTACAAACAGGTTAATGGCAGTTCCACCTTTGAGCGCAAACATTGTCTCTTTTGCAACATACGGGAGCGTTTGTAACAATAAATCAACCTGTGCTTTATATTTTGGATCGATCATAATTGAGCTAATTCTTTGGATATTGTTATACGGAATTGAGAATCATACAAACCATTACTGATAATACTGCGATCTCCCTCTCCAAGATTGACCAAAGATAAATCAAGAAACTGGAACCATTGATGATTTGCTTTTTTCGCCATGTATAAAAATAGGCGTTTAACTTTTACCGAACTGCATCCTTCCAAAAGCTTCTGCAACAGACTTGGCCTTAGATTTACCAATCCAGACATGATTTGATAAACCTCCATGATGTCCAGCTTTTCCGGAGTAAGGTAAAGACATTCGAAAATTGCCCTTTCCGCTGAAGAAATGGTCAAAGGGAATTGTGTTTCCTGATATTCATCTATCCCAATTTCTTCTGGAAGAAATGATGTTCTGATGTGGCTTACCGTTTCATTCCATGAATATTGTTTAAACCATGCTGGCAATCTCGTATTCAATAGAGAGAATAAATAAACAATCTCGGTTCCGGTGCGGATATAATGTGAAAACCCCAAAATGGATAAAGCTGTTGGGCCACCAATGTAAACAGACAAATTAGCTTGTTTTTGCATTGAATAAAGTGCACCTTGCCAACCTACATTTTCATTCGGACGTTTGAATGCACCAACACCAACCGATTCAAGCCATCCACTTTTTCGATACCTTTGTTGCAGGTCATATGAGAATCCGTTTGCATCAAGCCATGAAGCAAGCATTATTGTTCCCGGGACATGCAAATCCAGAAGTCTCTTTAATTTTATTTCATTATTCGTACTCACAGTACAAATATCGCAATATTTTTAAAGAAACAAACAATATCCTGATTATTTTAATCTACTGCATTGTTATTGACCTGCGTCACAATCCGAATAATCTTGTTCTATCTAAATTCAAGGAAGTTTTCATTTTAAGAAATTTAAACTGATGCTTTTAAACTTCAAGGCTGAAAATGAAGATCAAATAATAAAAAAGATTCGAACCCAAAATATTTACACGATTCGTTCCTGAAATCCTAAAATTTGACTATAATTGCATCAATATGTGAGTGTTAACTCGTCGTTCTTCCATTTGTGAACCATTAGGTGACCTTGATAAAAACATCAGACATAAACTATTGATTCAATGACATTTGCGGCATAAAAATATAATCTTGTCACCCCGACTAATTGATAATCAAAGGGTTAGAATGAATTTTCTAGCCCTTATTTTTTTGTATGGTGCCGGATTAATGGAAAATCCGCTTATAGAATCCACCTTCCGCTGGGAACTATTGATTTACATAGGTCGAATTTATATTACTAGTCTTGAGGTAAGTAAGAGACTATTATTGCGAACAGCGCAAAGTGGTCAATTTAACAGGCACGTCTAGTTCTTTACATTTCAGGGCATTGTGCGAATAATGAGATGTTTACTAACTATAGAGTTTTGAAGCAAATGTATTAGTGATAAAACTATATTTTTATAAACCTAGTAGAATAGCTTTTATCACCGCTTTGAATGTTCATGATATAATTCCCTTTCTCTAACGAAGAAAGATCAATGTTGGTCCCTTTACTTACTTCTGACTGATCAATTATTACAGATTTTACAAGTCGTCCATCGTATGAATAAATTTTTGCCACCATCTCTGATTTCAGAAGTTCGTTGAACTTAATAACTGCTCTGTCGGTTACGGGATTTGGGTAGAGGTTTAAAGTTCCATCGACTTCTGTTTTCAATTGGTGGTTGTCGGTTGTGGTATTCTCTTCTATACGAACCAACTCAATTCCATTTCCTGTTCCAAGATTTCGAGAATACATCATATCTTCAGGGTTGTTCCAATGCTCATGAACTCCCAGACTTTTCAGAGGTGTTCCGCTATTGTCGGGGTCGTAAACAATGCCTTTTGGCCACCAGTCCGAGCTTGCTGCCTGGTGTAGGTAATCATCAACTCCGTCCCACTGGACATAAGCATATCGTGGCGGGTTGGTTGTGAGGTCTTCTTTTGAAAATTCTTTCTGAAGTATATCAAGACAAACTGATTCGATTGCAACCGGGTCAAGGGAAAATATAAACGAAGAACACCAGTCGTTGTTAAAAGGAGCTGTTACAAATTTTTGGGGTTTTTGATGTTCATACGAAGTGGCCCACAGGCCGTCCATAAAGTAAAGTAGTGTTTTTCCTCCCAGGTTTTTGCTTCCCATAAGATCGACAAAAACCCTGTAAAGATTGTAACCATAACGCATTCCAGCATTGTCAGGGTTCATCAGTCCCTTATGCAATTGCCACGATCCATCGGTGGTATTCGAACCAAAATGATTTTTGGCAAAAAAGGTAACTCCCCCCCACCTGTGACCTTTCATGGTTGGTACGTTAATTAAATAGCTGGCATCCATCATTTCTTTGAAGAAATTATGAGTTTTTATATCTGTCATAACAGTGCCTTTGTCTGAATAGTATATTCCTACTTCAGAACTTGGTGTAATTTTAAATCTACCTGTAACATTCCTTTTTGAAATATATTTAATGTCAGGAAATTCAACAACGAATTTCTTGTAAAGCGTATTCCAGATATCGGCCATAGGATCACCTATATATATGTTTTTTTGAGGAATTTTTGCTTCATTTACCAATTGTCTTAGCAATGTTAGGATTGCTTGTGGCGAAGTATCACTTTCAACAGGTATTTTTGAATTCATATCGCCATTTGGAGCAGCACCACTGTATGCTGTTACTGCATTAATCTTTATAAAAATTGTTTCTTCAGGCGAGTAACCAACATCCCCTTTTCCTTTTTGATTATTGAAATACTTAAAAATGGCTACCCAGGCTTCGGAATCGGTCTCTTTACCTGTAAGCTGTTTTATTCCTTTGGAAAACATAATGTCAGTTACATTTTGACTGGTATTTTTCTCAAGATAATAAGCATCACTTTGACTGCTATTAGTGCATTTCTCGTTTGTGGCACCCGGGTCATGAACCCATACCACCCTTCCTGGTAGTATACCTTTCGCCTCTCCAATCGGAGCATTTGGACCAAGAGGATCTTTAAAAGTGTTTACAGTTGTTATATTTGCGCTCAATGTTTCGTTTTTGTTCAGTAAAGCTGTAGTAACAGCTATTCCGGCAATCAGAAGAAAAGACATGGCCACTATAACCTTTTGTTCCCTAAGCTTCGCCCTTGCCTTTTTGAAAAAGTATGCCGAAGCAAATAATCCACTTAAATAGAGTAGAAACGAAGTCGCTACAGGAAAAGCAACTTTCATGCAAGGATAATTTGCGCGCGACGGCTTTGGGAGTATTCTAATAATAAGCCAAATTAAGGCAGCGAGCCCAAAAATAAAGAACAAAATTGTAATTATAAAACTTGTTTTGTTTTTTGATTCACTTTTCAATCCAATTAATCCTTTATCAAACCGCTGTTTAATATATTGATCAAAATTCATTTGCATCAGTATTAGTGTGCGTGTAAGATAAGCATTATCAACAATATTATTTAGCCTGTTTAAATATATAAAATGGCAATATAAAACAATGACTATCAGTTTTTTAATGAATATAATTCATCAGCTTAATGATTTATAAACGGTCAGGAACACAAATAAGCGCCTTGCTTGTATGCCGTTCATCCTTCGGTGACAGAAAACAGTTAAGCTTGATACTTTAAATTGGTCATGCCGGACAAATTGACTACTCTGCGCCGATGCAATAATGGTCACATAATTATAAGAAGTTTATAACTTAAATCTGTCTTGTATGGTTCAATAATCCCCGGTGGAACGTGTTTTTTAGTTCGGCTTTTCCACTATACTTATAATCAATCGATTGTAATTTAGTTCAAATGATATTGTTGTGAAAGGAATCAATTATCCAAATTTTGAATTTTGCGGCATTCATAATGAAAATAGAACAATCTTTGATGCAACGAATTGGAAATCAGATGCGTTTTAAAGCACTCTTTCGGGTTATGGAACTTGTGCTATTTTATTTTGCATATGCCAAGCTTCAGCATTTGTACTCTCTGTTGCACTCCAATACCAGCCATTGACCATTTAAGCAGAACAATCCATCCCTGCAAGTTGTGAACTAAATACTTTTTAAAGTTTCAAAGAAATTCCTAAAGTAAGGTAAGCCGTTAAAGATAATTCTCCCATCACTGCAAACTTATCTGAAAAATAATATCGACTTCCTACAAACAAATCTCCTCCAATAAGTTTTCTTTCTGGATGAGAAGGTTCGCTGGCTGAACCATTCCAGTTCCATGATCTTATATTAAAGCCCAAAGTCAATCCTCCGTATGTATCAAGTTTCTCAGCCAGGGGGAAATGATAGGCACCCCGGGCACCAATCAAAATCCGGTTCACTGTCCAGTAATCATCTCCAAGATAATTGCCATTTTCTTTATAATTAGCATATCCCAGATACCCTCCGATACCCAATGACCCTTTATTAGGATCATTATCCTTTACTCCAACTTCAAATGAAGCTGATGCTGAGGGTGTTTTTATTTCATAGCCAGATGGACTATAACCACCAAAGCCAATACCAAGATTGAGAACTTTATCACCTTTTTGAAAGGTAGAAGTTTGTGCATGAACCAGAATTTGACCACAGAAAAATAATGCAGCCAAGGTTAGAATTTTGATTTTCATAGTGAATAATTTTTAGTTGAACTTTTAGTTTTTAAAAATTTACGATAGAAATTTCAATTAGTGCATTTTCAGCATCTTCTTTACCTCGCAGCTAGTTCCGTTTTGTAGTTTGCAGAAGTATATCCCGCTTTCAAATCCTGAGGCATTCCATTCAACTGAGTATTCTCCGGCAGGTTTTTGTTCATAGACCAGACTGGCAACTTCGGTGCCCATGCCGTCAAATACGTTCAACGATACAAAGCCAGGTTCTACAACCCGATAATTAATTGTTGTTGAGATTTGGAACGGATTTGGAAAAATCTGGATGAAAACTAATTTGTCGTCGATTTCTGAATTTAATGGTTTTTCTATTCCGGTAATCTGATTCGAAACAACCGTCGAATCACTGATAATTCCGGTATTCCCTTTGTCTTCATAAATCATTATTTGATTTTTTGCTGAACTTTGAGAGTCCGCAAGAATGAAGTGAGTAGAGTGTGCCGGAATAACAATGCGATCGTGTTTAAATTCCCCGGACGAGCTTTCACGGGCTTGAATAATATTCAGATCGTATGTCTTTGCTTGTCCCTGATTAACAAATGCTACGCGGTTAAAATCCGGCGATTCGATTCTCACACTATCGTTCTGAACGACCGTGAAATTCAAAATTTCAAAACTGTTCTCGCCGTTTGTTGATCGGTTTATTACCTCGAGATTGACTGTTTTTGTTTTGTTATCCGGGTTTCTGAATTCCATTCCACCGTCATAAGTGAGACGATCGGTTTGATTATTCACAGCATCGCTTCGCCAATAATTGAATACCGAAGAGTTTTCGAACACAGCAACAGAGGCTAAAGAATCACGGAAGGCATTCATCTTAATCGAATACGATCCGGACGGAATGACATAGCCAATTGGAGCTTCATTAGTTCCTGTCTTTGGTATAATAGGGAATCCGTCAAGCATGTTTTCGACAACAGTACTATCAGCAAACCCGATGGAATTACCAGCAGGATCATTGATCTTAATCGATGAATTATTAGTGTTCATGACTAGAAGTGAGGGCTGTTCTTCCATATTACCGCTTTTGGTGCTGGATTGGTTTGGAAGGATTGGTGCAAGCAGATATGTGTTCGCAGAAGAATCAAGATACATACCCATGAGTTTGATTCCGCTGCCCCACTTGAGCGGAGGGTAGTACCAGGTGTTATACAGTGAATCAATGATAACTGCAGGCTTCTCGCCGCCATCACAATTGCCCAGAGGACAATTACTGTCGTAAACAAGAAGTTCGGACTGGCTGGTGTTCGGAATTTTCTTGATGGCATACGGAACCACTTCATGCCCTCCTGAACCTCCCCCGAAAGTGTATTTATGATAGAGAGACAGTCCACAATGATTTTGGATTGATGAAAAAAGATTGTCTTTAGCATCCTGAAGCGTCTCTCTCGGAGTCCTCATTTTACGTGTTTTTTCAAACGTGATGGCTGCGTAACCGAATTGATAGATGAAAAGTTGATTTATCACCAATCGGCGATAGTCGTTAAGAGGGAGTTCAATCAGGTTGGTATATGACCCAAGCTGTGGGAAATATGATTTGAATGCAATCGGAGAATCAAACTCAAGAAGGCTGCTGATTGCAAAGCCAAAACACGAACCATTGAAGTCACCCTTGATATATTTCCAATAGAGTAACGCGCTAAATGAGCAGATAGGTGGGGACATGCTCTCATAACATTGGTTAATCCCAAAGGCCTTGGTGTACAATGGCCAATCGGGAAAATCAGAACTTCGGGCCTGAATAGGGTATGTTATGGCTGTAAACTCAGCAGAATAAGGTGCACCCGTATTTGGATCAGTGCCCTTATAGTAAAACCTGTTATACCAGGTGTCCGGCCACATATTCGAATCGTTCTTGAACTGCCATCCATGTATTGCCGGGTCGTATGCTTCAAAATCTCCGTTTGCCTTGAATCGTGTTAAGATGTATCCCTTTATTCTGAAGTTTGAAATCACAGCGGTATCTGACGGATCATTGAGATTTGTTAAAACCAGCTTGCACTTGCTCGACAATGTATCAGGAACGTGCCAGACAAAACTTCCAGCAGCGGCAGGAACGTTGCGAGTGATCTTATGAAATGTTTTTCCATTGTCTACGCTGTATTCAATTTTAATCGAATCCTGTCCGGATGAATTCCATTCGATGGAGTAGGGCGCATCAGCAAGAAGGGTCTCTCCCTTTATTGGTTTCAGCACATTGAAACTGCCGGACGTTTTTATCCAGGTATATTGAATCCATCGCGAATTTTGCCATGAGTTTGATTTCCATCTTTTTTTTTCATAAGTGCTTAGTATATTGCCGTAAGAATCGCATGTGTAGCTATCAAAAAGAGAATTTACCCATACATCACCGTTCCAGCGTTGTTCCAGCATGGTGGCAGGGTAGCCATTCGCATCGTATGTGTAGTTATCCTGCAGATAGTTCACCCAACCGCTACTGCTCCAGGCTTGCTGCAAGGTAGTTGATGGATTTCCATTCGGATAAAACGAATAGGTTTCACGTCCATAAGTTGTCCAGTCATTGTTATACCAGTTTTGTTTAGTTAAAGACGTTCGATTTCCATCTTTGTCGTATGTTGCGGTATAGGATGTTGTATTCACCCATTTGCCGGATATCCATTGCTGCGACAAAACACTTGTTGCATTTCCATCATCATCATACGTAAACATGTTTCGGCTATTGTCTACCCAGGCGCCATTGGTCCAATTCTGCTGCAAATCAATTGTATCATATCCTTTTTCATTATAAGTGGGAATGATTTGTGATAACCACTGGGAGCCGCTGTTCCAGGTCGTTTCAGAATACAAGGTTTCTACCCCAAGCGAATCATAGGCCCATGCTTCTTTGATTACGGGTTGCCATTTGTAAGCAGTTGTATCCCATCGCTCTGACATTGAACCAATATGATTCCCTTGTCCATCATAGGTGTTCGTTAATCTCTCATAATCTACCCAGGCATTCTTGACCCATATATGCGAAGCATAGTTTTGGACAACCCATCCGGTTGAATGATCATTTTTCGATGTTTTGACTTGCGTTGGATGGGTAAGCAAAAGTTTCCTGATTCCAATTGTTCTTTGAAAAGCATCCTGATCAATTACAGGTGCTCCTTTGGTTACCTGTTGAGCATACGATGAATTTACAATGATAAACAGAAAAAAAACAATAAGCAGAGTCCCGCCACAGGGGACAATTCGGGAAAGATTTTTCATTTGCCACTATTTTTTTGTTAATTACAATTGAATGATCTCATCACGGTAAATGGAAACTATATTAATGGATGTTTGATTACAAGAATCGACTTTAACTTTAATGTTTTATTACCCTAAATTTACTTACTAATTATGAGGTGTTTAGATGGTTTTACACGTCAGGAATGATTTGAAGGATAACAGGGCTGAAATACTTGATGTGAGAAAAAGCAACCAGTCTGAAATTGCCGTAAATTGCAGTGATATAATTTACAGCTTTATGAGAAGAAAAATAAAATATACAGAGGTCGGAATATATCTTCTTTTGTGGATGATCCTCACTTTTTTCCTCTTGTACTTTGTCTATGATTACAAAGCTCCATTTTTACAGCAATTGATTGCCATTCTCACTGTTACCGCCTTCACTGCGCTGCCGGCCTATATTTCTTCCAAATTTCTGGTACCAAGGCTTTTGTATCCTAAAAAACACGGAATGTTTATTGGTGCCTTGGTTATTACTGGATTTGCCAACACGGCGGCAACTTATTTATTGGCCGGAGTACTTTATTATGAAATGAGCGGGAAATCGGTATTCACGAACAATGCCAATTTTCAATTGCTATTTTCATTTTTCTTTATCATTAATTGCATAGTTATCATAGTAAGCAGTGCTATTCAAATTATTATCGATCGTTTTGGTATTGAACAGCAATTACATGTGGTGGAAAATGAAAAGGTAAATACTGAACTTGCTTTTCTGCGCGCACAGATCAATCCTCATTTTCTTTTTAATGTCTTGAATACGATATATTTTCAGATTAATAAAGAGAACTTTGAAGCCCGGAATTCAGTAGAAAAATTATCAGAGATGCTTCGCTACCAGCTTTATGAATGCACTACTGATATGATTGACATTTCTAAGGAACTCGCTTACATCGAAAATTATGTAGCTGTGCAGCAATTGCGTATGGAGACCGGTACTGATTTGCAATTGAAGTTGCCAGCAGATATTGGCTCATTTAAAATTGCGCCTCTTCTTATTTTGCCTTTGGTGGAAAATGCATTTAAGCATATTTCGAACTTCAAAGATCCATCCAAAAACAAGCTCTATATTGCTATCTCCAAGGAACAGGATAGCCAATTTGTAGTAAACGTGGTAAATACTTTTTATTCGCTGGATGGTACTGGACAAGAACAAAATTCGAGCGGTCTCGGACTTAAAAACCTCAAACGGAGGCTGGCTTTATTGTACCCGGGGAAACATTCGTTAATCAATAAGCGTAATGAAAGCACGTATGAAACAACCCTTAAAATCCAATACCGTGATTAATTGTTTGGTAGTTGATGATGAACCAATTGCCCGTGAAGGTATGATGGAATATGTCAGGCAAATAGATTACCTGCATGCGGTTGCTCAATGCAAAAGTGCTGCAGAAGCTGCGTCTTTGCTTCAGAAGAATAAAATTGACCTTGTTTTTTTGGATATACAAATGCCGAAACTTACTGGTATCGAGTTTGTAAAAGCACTTTCAATTCCCCCGCTTATTATCTTTACAACGGCTTATTCTGAATACGCTTTGGAAGGTTTCGAACTGGATGTTGTTGACTATTTGCTCAAACCTATTTCATTTGCCCGGTTCCTGAAATCAGCCGAAAAGGCACAAAGTTACCTTCACGCAAAGAACAAAGAAATCAGTATTACCCTGGATTTCTTTTTTATAAAATGCAGTGGGAAAATAGAAAAGATAATCATGTCCGATGTGATCTTTATTGAAGCTATGGCCAATTATGTCATCATCCATACGCGCCAAAAGAAATACATCACTTATATGACCTTTTCAGGAATTGAAGAGCAACTTCCGGCTCATCTCTTTGTACGGATCCATAAATCTTATATTGTTGCTATTTCAGCTATTCAGACCATTGATGCCAATGAGGTAATTGCAAATTCAATGAGGCTGCCAATGAGTAAAAATTATCGGAATGATGTCATGAGCCGAATAGAATCCAGGCTTATTAAAAGGTAAATTTGATTTTTTTCAAGCAACAGGGTATCCGAAATGTCGAAGAATTTTGATAACTTCGTTTGTGGAGTTTTGACTAAGAAAGATTTTATAATCAAGAATATATGGCGGTTGAAATTCATAATTGAAAGAAGTTTAAGCTAGGGATCAGACTGGAAAACTTGTTTTTCTTTTGTTTTGAAGTAAATTCATATATGGATGTTGTAAAAATTCCAAAATTCAGCATAACATGCAAAAAATTGTTATCCTCATTTTTAGCCTGATCCTGACATTTTCAGGCTATTCAAAAACTGCCAACATTGCCAAGGCCCGGATTCTGGCCGATCAATATTTTAAAAATTTGGCGTAGTGGACAAAAAGAATGGTATTTTAAGGCTGTTTTGTTCATGTGGACAAAAAGAATGGTGTTTATTTTAATCATTTTATCGAGTTTCTAAATTACAACTTAACTTTGCAATATCAAGTAAAACGGAAG
>JANXYV010000166.1 GCA_025355875.1 Prolixibacteraceae bacterium
TTTCTCTTTTAAACTCCGTGCTAAAATGCCTAACTTTTCTAATTTTACTTCCCATAATAAAGCGAAATTTAAAAGTTATCAACTAAACTTCTTGTCACCTTATTTCATGGGAGGACAATATCGGGTTTGAGCCAAAATCAAAGGCAAACTGACCGCCAATCCTGAAAGGACGCCAAGAAAACCAATTAGAATAGTTTCGATAAAGAGAATCATGGCCAGTTTCGTTTTTTGCAGTCCGATGGAAACCATTACCCCAAATTCGCGGCGCCGCTCGGCTATCATCATCATGATGGTCCCGAAGATTCCAAATGCGATGACCATGTAAAGAATAGCTTTCATAATCACTCCGCCGGCGCGTTTGGTTTGGATCAGCTGCACCAGTTCAGGCTGCATTTCGCTCCAGCTCATCACCGAATAGGGCGACCTGATTTCGGATTTCAGTTTCTTTATCGTTCGTTTCATCACCTCATTACTGGCCACATTCACTACCAGCGAAGTCAGTTTGTTTTCAGCTTCCAGAAAGTTCTGGCAGGTTTTCAATTCCATGTAAATGACCGACTTGTTCAACTGCGGCGAGATGTGCCTGATGATGCCTTGTATCGGAAATTTGCCGGCAGAACTTACTCCGTGATAACCCTGCGAAATAATAACCAGGGTGTCGTTCAGGTTCATTTTCAGGTAAGTGGCCAGGCCTTCGCCAATCACAACACCGTTGTCGCCCGATTGCAGGTATTTTCCGGAAACGATTCTGTTGGCGATCCCGGTAAGTTGGGTTTCTGCTTCAGGAACAATTCCAAAAATGGCGGAGCCACGTGTCAGTTCGCCGGCTGATGCCAGTCCAAACGATTCGAGCCTTGGAATGACAAAATCAATTTCCGGATGTTTTTTAAGCTGATCGACCAACGTCTGGCTGTAATCGAACGAGTTGTTGATGCTCTTGTTTCCCCAGTAATCCTCGTTGTGAATCTGCATGTACCCGGAATGGAATTTCACCGCCATCTCAATCATTTGGCCGTAGGTACCTTCCTGCATCGAAGTCATGTAGGCTGAAAGCAGCACTCCAAAAAAGATGGAAGCCAATGTAATCAGCGTCCGTCGTTTGTTCCGCCAGAGGTTTCGCCAGGCCAGTTTGAGGTTTGTGGTCATAAAAGTTCCAAGTTTCAAATTCCAAGTTCCAAGTTCCAAATTCCAAATTTCAAGTTCCAGGTTCCAGGTTTCAAGTTGTCTATTGTTGTTATGAGTTACGGAATATGGGTTGCATATTTGCTTCATGCTCTTTGACCCATGCTCCGTGCTCTAAGTTCCATGCATTGCTTTATTGGCATTGAATCTCATTGATGCAATTACCGGGTAAATCCCGATAAGCAGGGTCAACACGAAAACGCTGATGGCTTGCTGCGAAAAAATTCCGGGAGCGGTTGAAAAAAACATATACGGTTCGAAACCAAAATCTTCCATTAGTTTGGCCGTTTCTCCGGTTAAAGGTATCGGATTTTTAGCCTGAATCACCAACAACGGCATGCTTACCGCAATTCCTGACAGGATTCCAAGCATTCCGATAAACAGGGTTTCAATAAAAAGTATAAAGGCCAGTGTCCGTTTCTGCATTCCGATGGAAATCATGACCCCAAATTCGCGGCGCCGTTCGGCAATCATCATCATGATCGTTCCGAAGATTCCGAAGGCAATCACGATGTAAAGGATGACTTTCATAATGATTCCACCGGCACGGTCGCTCTCGATCTGTTGAACCACATCCGGCTGCATTTCCTCCCAACTCATGACCGAATAGGGCGATTTTATTTCGGATTTCAGCTTTTTCAGGGTACGTTTCATCGCTTCGTTGCCAGGCACATTCACCACCAGCGAAGTCAGTTTATTATCGGCGCCAAGGAAACTCTGGCAGGTTTTCAGTTCCATATAGATGATCGATTTGTTCAGCTCCGGAGAAACATGCCGGATGATGCCAACCACCGGAAACTTTCCGGCTGAGCTTGCTCCGTGGTAGCCCTGTGTGAGGATGACCAGCGTGTCGATCAGGTTCATCTTCAGGTATTTGGCCAGACCTTCACCAATCACCACACCATTGTCACTGGACTGCAGGTATTTTCCTAAAACGATTTTGTCGGCAATTCCGGTAAGCTGAGTTTCCACTTCGGGAACAATTCCAAAGATGGCTGCTCCACGGGTTAATTCGCCTGATGAAGCCAGTCCGAACGATTCGAGTCGCGGAATGACAAAATCGACCTCCGGATGTTTTTTTAACTGGTCAACCAGAGCCTGATCATAGTCGAACGAATTGTTGATGCTCTTATTTTCCCAGTAATCTTCCTGGTGAACCTGCATGTATCCGGAATAAAATTTCACCACAATCTCCACCATTTTGTCGTACGAACCTTCCTGCATCGATGTCATGTAGGCCGACAGCAATACCCCGAAAAAGATGGAAGACACCGTGATCAGAGTCCTGCGTTTGTTTCGCCAAAGGTTTCGCCAGGCCAGTTTGATATTCGCAGTCATAAGTTTGAATTTGCGGACTGAAGGACTGAATTACTGAGGGATTGAATGACTGATGGACGGCATGATTGATTCATGATGATATGCTTTTACGTGCTTTGGCTATGATTTTCAATATTTCGAGGCTTTCATTCCAGAGTTCTTTAGCTAATTCCGATCCATTTACTTTTGAAGCCATGACCAAATCGAGCCACATTTCTGTTTCGTCGGCTTCTTCAACAACGATGCTCAATTTACTGAAAAATTCCGCTTTTGATCTCGCCCGGCACGATGCTCTGTAATTGGCGTAAACTGAAGTTCCCGAGCGCAAAAGCTGATTCATCAAAACTTTAGATTCAGAATTAAATGGAGTCTGTTTTGACAGCTCGATCAGATTCAAAGCAAATCTTCTCAATCTGGCTTTCAACTCTTCGCTGTAGGCAATCTTATCAAAATTTTCCATGAATATCTTTTTACAATTTATTTAGTCCTTCAGTCCCTCAGTCCTTCAGCTACTTTATCTTTTTCATATTCTGAATCGAGAAAAAGTCTTCCTTCAAAGGCACATTGAATTTGGTATTTTCGAAAATCATGATGGTTTTTTGCCCTTCCTTATCCGCCGGAATCATTTCCATTCGGCATGGAATCACCCGGTCGTCCATTTTTTTGACATCGCTGAGGACTTCTGTGCTGACCAGTTTGCCATCTTCGTCGTAAAATTCGGCTTTCAGCCACAAGTAATCATTTTTACTAACCCACATCAGCACTTTTCCCCAGACCACCGGAGCATTTTCAAGGGGGATGAGTTCCACTTTGTAGCAGGGATAATTGGCGAGGATTTCTTCTCCGATCAGTTTGTGTGTGTAATCTTTTACGATCGACGATTCTCGCACCAGGTCGTCGTTGGTAAAATCGGAACCCATCCACGATTGCATCATCATGGATGGCGGAATCTTGATCAATCGCTCGATCGACGGCACCCAGTTCCACATTTCATTCTGGCGTTTCAGGAAAACCTGTCCTTTTTCCTTGGCAGGGGCAGTCACGTAGATCAGCGAATATTCGGTGCCAAGCGCCCAGCTTTTCATCGAAATCGTTCGCGACCAGGTAGGTCGTTCGATGGTCATCGAAAAACTTCCGGTGCTTGAATTTCCACGGAATTTCTCGTCCGATTTCCGGATGATTTCTTTGATGTCCTGTGCTTTTCCAACCACACTAATTAGTATCACTAAAACGAGTACCATACTGATTTTCATACCGGTAAGAGTTGGTTATGGCTATAAAATTAATCATTTTAAATGGAGGACGATGGGTAATCATAAAGAAAAGTGACAAATAAATTCTACTGCATTTCATGCGGAAAAGTCGATATTAAATAAATGAATTTCTGCACGTTATCGTGAAAATATCATGCCTATAGGTTTCCACTTCGAGCAATATTTTCATACTTTTTTGTACCACTTCCTTAAAAATTGTTCTTGAGGTATGTTGGTTTCATGAAATTACTACCTTTCGAAAATATTGTTTGTGTCAAAACGCTGATAACCTAAACCAACATGAAAATAGCTATCGTTTTTTGTCTTTTACTTTTTTCTTTTACTAGCTTTTCGCAACAGTTTCATCCGAAGTTTTTTTGTTTCGAAGATGCTTTCATGGAACAGCATAACACCGATCCGGTTTTTCAGACCCAACTCCTGAAAAATCTTGGCTTTGACGGCATGGAACTGATGGGTCTCGACCGGATGGATGAAAAGCTTGCTGCCATTGACCGGCAAGGACTTCAGCTCTTCATGGTCTATATCGCAATACACCTTGAAAATCCGGAGCCTTTCGATTCGCGTTTGTTCGACTTCATCAAAAAAGTTCGGAACAAAGGAGTGACTTTATGGCTACACATAATGAGTGACAAACTGAAGCCATCTGATGTGACGGGCGATCAGCTTTGCATTCCCATCATTCAAAAAATTGCTGATTTTGCCACGGAGTGCGGCGTTAGTGTGGCCTTATACCCTCATACCGGATTCTGGCTCGAAAAGCTGGACGACAGCGTCCGCCTGACAAAAAAAATCAATCGCCGAAATGTAGGGGCAGTTTTCAATCTTTGCCATTTCCTGAAGGCTGATGAGAAAGATCGGTTGGAGCAGATACTCGTGCTGGCCATTCCGTATTTGAAAGCTGTTTCCATCAACGGTGCTGATGAGGGTGCAACCAATCAAATGGAATGGAGCCAGCTCATCCAGCCACTTGGAAAGGGAACTTTTGATGTACTCAAGGTATTGAAAATTCTGAAAGTCAATCATTACTCCGGACCGATTGGACTGCAATGCTATGCTATTCCAGGGAAACCAGAAGAATTTCTGAAAACTTCAGCAGAGAGCTGGAAAGAATACATTAAAATTTTGAATTAGTTCTAAAATACCCTGCTGCCACCTGACATCCAAAGGATTAACAACCCCTCAATAAACGTAAACCTATGACCCTCAACCGAAGAAACTTCATCAGAAATGCCGGCCTGATTGCCGGAGGAGCCATTGTTGTTCCAACTATTATTCCTTCATGTGTAAAAGGCGCTAACGACAAAATAAACATTGGCATGATCGGCACCGGTGACCACGGAATTACCTGGAACCTGGCTGCTTATCTGAAACTGGACAATTGCCGGGTCATCGCTGCCTGCGATGTAGATTCGGAGCGAGCCATAAAAGCCAAAACCATGACTGATTCGCGCTACAAAAATCAGGATTGCAAAACCTTCAGTGATTTCCGTGAAGTGCTTCTCCGGAAAGACATTGACGCAGTACAAATTTCAACGCCCGACCACTGGCACGTTCCTGTCACCGTTTTGTCGATTCAGGCCGGAAAAGATGTTTGTTGCGAGAAGCCAACCCATACCATTGCGCAAGGCCGGATTTTGTGTGACGTGGTTGCAAGGCACGATCGGATTTATCAGACCAGTCTCGAAGACCGTTCGCTTCAACCCTACTACCGGATGGCCGAACTGGTTCGAAATGGCCGGATCGGCAAGTTGCAGAAAATGGTCTGCGGATTGCCCGGAGCTTTCAGTGAGCGATATGCGTATGGCGATTTCAAGGTTCAGGCACCGCCCAAAGGTTTTGATTACGAAATGTGGCTTGGTCCTGCTCCGGAGGCGCCCTATTGCCCGGGACGCACGCACTGGAATTTTCGCTGGATTTTCGATTATTCCGGAGGAAGCATTACCGATTGGGGCGCCCACATTCTCGATACCGCCCAGCGCTGCAACGGAACTGAAAAATCGGGTCCGGTTTCGGTGGAAGGAGCCGGCATTTTCGGGGAAGGTTTATACAACACAGCTCACACCTTTCACCTGAGATACACTTATGAAAATGGCGTGATCATGGAAGTTCACTCCGAAAAAGTCGAAATTGTTTGTTACGGAACCGAAGGTTGGCTCAAAGTGAATGGCTGGAACGGAAAGCTGGAAGCCAGTTCTGACAAAATCCTGAATTCGTTGATTGAACCCAACGAAATTCAGCTCAGCACCGACGTCAGCGAACACGTCAACTTCCTGAAATGCATCAAAACCCGGGAGGAAACTTACCATCCGGTGGAAGATGTTCATCGCAATTCGACCATCGAACACATGGGAAATATAGCTATGATTTTGGGGAGAAAGGTAAATTGGGATTTACAAAAGGAAGAATTCATTAACGATCCGGAAGCGAATGCCATGCGCAGCAAGCCCGAACGTTATCCATGGAAACTGAAGGATTTGGTGGTTTAATGAATAATAGTCTTTAGGAAAGATTTTACGTCGGGATAATTTTCAACTATACGGTAAACTTCGCATTCCCTACAATTCGTATTCTTACAAAGTGTTCCCTTTTCAGAAGCTTCCCAGCAGGGAAATGTGCTGCTGTTGTATGCCTGACATTTTGTACGCTCCGCTTCAGAACATTTGCGTATCGACCAGCAAGGAATCAGTGCCAGTACCGACCTGATCCCGGCAATATTTAATCCGTCATCATTTAGTAGCCGATGAACATATTTCAAGCGAAGAACGTCTGTCTGTGAAAATAAGTTCCGGTTAGATTCTTTCCGGAAGGGAATAATCAAACCCTTGTCAATGTATTGTCTGATTGAATGAACCGGGATTCCTGAGAGCATGCATGTTGTGCTCAGGGTATAGACCGGAGTGGTACTTTCAACAGGATGACTTTCCATGATTTTTAAAGTTTTTTCAAAATTAGTTCATTTAAAACAGACTTATTCCTTTTTAAAATCGAAAAACATAAAAACTGTCACATTTTCAATTAAATAGGACAAAAAACTCTTTTAATCGAAGTGTCTTATCCAACTAGTGATCTGACGATTTAAATATTATGTTTTGTAAAGTATTTTCTGCTAATGGTATGAATTTCTGTATTTTGTATTGCAAATATAAAAAATACTTCTATACATTTGTTAATACGTGATATTTACAGTACATAAATAGTGAGTTATAGATTTCGTATATTGTAATTTGATATTGTAATAAATTAAGATAGTAAGTAGCTTAGAGCTATTCATCATATTCTCTTTTTAGCCCCATTTACGAATTCAGATTGATTCTGATTTTTTTAAAGTTATTTTCTATACTTAAGACCACTTCATATGAAATCAAGAAATTATTATCAGGAGTTAATCATTCTAATCTTGATGGTTATCATCTCCCTCAATTTGCAAGGGCAGTCTTTAAAGGGTACCTGGTATGGAATTCCGGAGTCAAACATAAAAAGCAGACTTATTTTACACATTGATTCAACACAAAAAGGTTACCAGATCATATGGGAAGCTCCTGATGATGGTCTTCCTACAATGCCTGTCAAAAAATTTACTGTTGACTATCCTTACTTCAGCTTTGAGTTTTTTATACCTTATGAAGGAGTTATAGATTCCGAATACAAGAAGATAACCGGATTTTTAAAACTTCCGAATTCAAGAGAGAAAATGAACTTTGTACGTGATTCAATCCCACCGGATGAAAAAAGCATTCTAAGTATTCAAACCAGATACAACAAGCAGGAAGTGTCAATTCCAATGCGGGATGGGATAAAACTGTTTACCTCTATTTATACTCCCAAAGATTCAACCCGTTCATATCCAATGCTGTTGATGCGCACGCCTTATAATTCTGAACCTGACGGAGCAGATCATTTCAGTTCTTATCTTACGTGGTATTACCGCTTTGTTAAGGAGAATTACATCATGGTTTTTCAGGATGTGCGTGGTAGGTATATGAGCGAAGGGCAGTTTGAAGATGTCAGGCCGTTTATTGCAGATAAGAAAAGCAATAATGATATTGATGAAGCCAGCGACACTTACGATGCAGTTGATTGGCTGGTGAAGAATGTAAAGCACAACAACGGTAAAATGGGGGTGATGGGTATTTCATATCCCGGTTTCTATTCAACAATGGCCATTTTAGGTAATCATCCTGCGATCAAGGCAGTATCGCCGCAAGCTCCGGTAACTGCATGGTTCAAGGGAGATGATTTTCATCACAACGGCGCATTTTTCATGCTCGATTGCTTCAATTTCTATTACAGCAACGGCAGGGCTTTTAAGGCTCCAAGCCGCAAGGGATTTCCTGAATTCAAATGGCCAGTAAATGACAATTACCAGTTTTTTCTTGACATGGGTCCAGTTAAGAATATTGCAGCATACTATTTTGGCGACAGTATAAAATTCTGGAATGATGCGATAAGCCATCCCAATTATGATAATTTTTGGAAAGCCCGTAATCCGATTCAATTTCTAAAAAATGTCGGACCGGCAGTAATGACAGTTGGAGGATGGTTTGATGCTGAGGATCTGTATGGTACTCTCCACACTTATCAGGCTATCGAAAAGCAGAATCCTCAATCGCATCCCAATTACCTGGTAATGGGACCCTGGTCTCATGGCCAATGGGCCATAGGGGAAGCAGAAAACCTCGGAAATATATACTGGGGACAGGATGCCAATAAATCATATCAGGAACTGGAGGTGAAATTCTTCGACCATTATCTTCTTGAAAAAGGGAAAGCTGATTTTCCGGAAGCAAACATTTTCGTTACCGGAGCCAATGAATGGAGAAGTTTCAGTACCTGGCCCCCAGCCAATGTTACTGATCAGAAAATATACCTCCAGGCTGCCGGAAAACTTGAGTTCACACCATCAGGATTAACTGAAAATTTTGATGAATACGTTTCTGATCCGATGAAACCAGTGCCATATTCCGAAGACATTAATACCTACCGTACCAGAAATTATATGACCGATGACCAGCGCTTTGCATCGCGTAGGCCAGATGTGATGGTATACCAAACTGATACACTTACCGAAGACCTTACCCTGACAGGACCGATCGTTACTGATCTTTTTGTGTCAACTTCGGGTACTGATGCCGATTATGTGGTTAAGCTGATTGATGTTTTTCCGCAGAATATGAAAGCTCCTGCAGATGTGGATTTGGATGTAAAACTGGGTGGTTACCAGATGCTGGTGCGCGCCGAAGTTTTCCGCGGACGATACCGTAATAGCTTTGAAAATCCTGACCCTTTTGTACCCGGGAAAGTGACAGAGATAAAATACGAAATGCCTGATGTTGCCCACTCCTTCAAAAAAGGACACCGAATTATGATTCAGATCCAAAACTCCTGGTTTCCGTTGGTTGACCGTAATCCGCAGAAGTTTGTGGATATCTATCATTGCAGCGAGGCAGATTTTCAGAAAGCAACCCATCGCATTTATCACGACCAAAAACATGCATCGTATTTGGTGATTCCTGTACTTAAAGAATGAATTTAATTCTCAACTGTTTATGGATTTGTTTAGAGTAATATAATTGGTTAATCCTGAATATTTTAAATACTAACTTTTAAAACTCAAGCAATGGAAAAATTAATGGTCAATACCCCGGCTTTTTTGTTTTCTGCTCTTTTGTTAATACTGCTTGCCTCCGCTATTTGGGTTCTTGCTTCTGTATTGGTTGATAGAAGTTTACATTCTGCAATTAAGGAAAATTCGGATTTTCTTCTTTTGGATCAGATAAGGATTATCAAAAAACGTCTTCGAATGAGTCTGGCCATGCAGGTTATGGGAGTTTCCTGTATGCTGCTCTGTATGGCTTTTGTCTATTTTATTTTTATGTATTTATATATGTTGGCTGAAACGATGCTTGGTATTTCCTTTGGAAATGGCTTTCTTTCCGGCCATTTCCATCCTTGAAATGAATAGGTTTAAAATCAAAATTCCATTCCTTATGAAACTATATTCTACCTGCATTTTTCTCTTGTTTACATCTATATCTTTTGCCCAAACAAAGAATCCGGCAAGTCCGCCACACAACTGGCAATTGATGGACTGGCAAAAAGATGGTTACCACGGCATCAGTCTGGAAAAGGCTTACGATGAATTATTGGCAAATAAAAAGCCGCTCAAAAAAATTATCGTAGCGGTAATTGATGATGGTCTGGATGATACCCATCCCGACCTGGAAGGAATGGAATGGACCAACAAAAAGGAAATCCCGGGAAACAATATCGATGACGACAAAAATGGCTATGTAGATGATGTACATGGTTGGAACTTTGCGGGCAGTTTGAAAAACGAATCTTTTGAAGAAATTCGGGAATATGTAAGACTAAAAGATCGGTTCGAAAACAAAACTGATACTACAGTTCTTAAAACCGATCCTCAATATATTTATTGGAAACGAGTTGTGGCTCAGAAGAATAAAAAAATGTATGAACTGGAAGGAAAAAGAATTGATAAAGTCTTAAATGTAGTTACAACACTTCAAGGCTATTGGAGTGAAAGGTTGGCGAAGGATTCGGTTTATATTTTGAATATAAAAGATCGTCAACCGGATGCTACTGCTGATTCTTCAGTAATAAAAGCACAAACCTTTTTCATACAATTCATCAATGGAAAAACAAGTATTACGGATAGTGTGACATTGACTGAAATAACTAATAACTTGAAAAAGGCAAAGCAACGAGTATCTGAGATAAATAAGAATTGGTTGCTCGTGGCGACAACGATCATCAAAGAAAATGATCCGGCCTTTTATCGTAAAAAGGAACTTGGAGATGATCCATATATAAAAACAACCATTAATTATGGTGATTCCAACACCTTTCCAGATAATTCCCGCGATTTTTCTCACGGCACGCTATGTACAGGTATTATTGCTGCATTGAGAAATAATAATCTGGGAGGAAATGGCATTACCAATTCAGTCGAAATTATGCCGGTTAAAATAATAAACGGTTGGGGTGGTGATGAGCAGGACAAGGATGTTGCAAATGCGATAAAATATGCAGTTGATAATGGTGCTCAGATAATCAACATGAGTTTTGGGAAATATTTTTCACCGCGAAAAAGTTGGGTAGATGAAGCCGTGAAATATGCCGAACAAAAGGGAATATTAATCATCGTTAGTGCCATGAATGAAGCAACAAATACTGACTCTTTAACCAATTATCCCAGTATTTTTTATACAGATGGAACAATTGCATCAAACCTAATCAAGGTAGGAGCATCTACTTTCGATTCCACGTTGGTAGGTAGTTTTAGTAATTATGGTTCGAAAACGGTTCATGTATTTGCCCCTGGCGACAGCATTTATACGACTAAAATTAATAAGGGGTATGCATCCATGAGTGGCACAAGTAATGCCGCACCGGTGGTTGCGGGTTTGGCGGCATTGATATGGAGTTATTATCCAACGTTCACTTACAAACAGATATGGTACTGTATAGAACAGTCTGCCGCACCCATCAAAACGATGGTTACCAAACCGGGAACCAAAAAGAAAGTTCCTTTTAGTAGTTTGTCTACAACGGGCGGGATTGTAAATGCTTACCAGGCATTAATTATTGCCGAACAGATGAACAAACCATCCTGGAAAAGAAAGCACAAAAATGAAATATTTTGAGAGTTTACTGGATGAATCGAGTTTCATCTCCGCAAACAATTCATCTGGGTTACTAGATAAGAAAATAACAATGGAGGCATCCGAAAATCCTTTAAAGAGTAGGAAAATCTAATTTTTAATACCGAGCTTATGACAAACGAAAATTCAAACAACAAAGATGCCCGCCAACTCCTTTTTCATGGAGGAATCATGACTCTTCTGAGCTTACTTTCAGGTTTCACTACATTTTTCGCCCTTGCACCCCGGATTGCGTTGAGTTCACACACGGTCGGTCTTTTACAAGGGGCGATCCTGATTGCCCTCGCCGGAGCCTGGCACTTGCTGAATGCTCCTCCCAAAACCTTGAATGTCCTCAAATACACGCTACTTATTGGATTTTATGCCAATTGGATTAGTACACAGTTGTCAGCCTTGTGGAGTGCCGGTCGAAGCACTTACCCAAT
>JANXYV010000187.1 GCA_025355875.1 Prolixibacteraceae bacterium
GAAACGTTTGCGGAACTCAGAGATGGTGTCATGGTCAGGGTGGTGGTTTCCGGCAACAAAACGGAAAGCAACAGAATCGTAAGTGGAACTCTCAATCTTACGCGAGCTGAATACTCCGGTAGAATAACCATAAAACAGCAAGGATAAAAGCATCCGTGGATCGTATGCTGTTGATCCAACTCCTTTATATTGAATGTAAACCCTTTTCATATCAAGCTTGTCAACTACATCAACAACAAAGCGTGCAAGATGATGCTCAGGTAACCAATCGCCCAGATCATATGGCATTAGCATTCGTTGTTCCCTGTCTGCCCCTATAAATTTTTTCATGTACGCAAGATAATAATTATCCTGTAAATTACAAAGTCCGACAGGCTCCTAGGAGCCTGTCGGACTATACCCTTTAAAGCCCCTGAGAATTGCATATTTCAATTTGTTCTCAGGTAGGAGGGCGAATAAAAACGCCTAAAAAGGTCAAAGTCCGACAGGCTCCTAGATTACGGGATTTACCTGGACAAGAAATTCAATCTGGGAAAACAGTTCAGCCTCACAACCGGCTTACGCAACGCTTTTTATTCGATCCGCAACGAGAAAAACTACTTTAAAGTTGAACCCCGTTTAGCCCTTACATTCACTCCCAATGAAAACACCAGTTACATGGGCACCTATGCGGTAATGACCCAACCCATCCACCTTTTATCGAACGGAAATGTTGGGTTACCTACTGACATTTGGGTTCCTTCAACCGAACTGATCCAACCCGAAACTTCCGACATCATCTCCTTTGGCATAAAAAATGCGATTCGACCTGATTTAAAACTTTCGGTTGAAGCCTATTACAAACGGCTGAACCACGTCATTTCGTTCACCGAAGGCGACGGGATTCTGGACATTGGTCAAAATTGGGAACAAAAAATAACTTCGGGCAAAGGTCGCGCCTGGGGCATAGAAACAGAACTCAGGCACAATACATCCAAGTTGGAAAGCTGGATAGGTTATACGCTGGCCTGGAACGAGCGAAAATTTGAAGACATCAACAAAAACCGCTGGTTCCCCTATCAATACGACCGGCGGCACAAACTCGACATTGGGATAATCCTAAAATTAAGCAACGACTGGTCAGCATCGGCCACCTGGACGTATCAATCGGGGGCCCCGGCAACCTATTCCGGTCTCGACTATGCAGGGTTTCCCAATAGCCTGAACGATGAGACTACTGATTTCTTTACAGGCAAGCCAAATAACACCAATCGAATTCAATATTATCACTCAATTAACGGGGTTCGTTTACCTGCATACCACCGCCTGGATATTGGGTTTACAAAAGAATGGACGGCTTACGGAAAAACAAAAGCGCTCTCACTAAGCATCTACAATGTGTATTCGAGGCAAAATCCCTATTTTATTTATGCCAAAACTAAGCCCGACGGCTCAACCGGGTTGAAACAATTCTCTTTGTTTCCAATTATTCCTTCAATCAGTTACCGCATAAGTTTTTAATCTCTCAGCCATGAACAAATATTACATATCAATTCTCCTTTTTCTGGTGGTGTCCTGCACCAAAGATCTGGAGTTGTCGTACGAAAAACCGGATCAAACAATGGTGGTCAACTGTCTTTTTTTAGAAGATGAGTCGTGGGAAGTGACTCTGACCCGAATAAAATCGTATAACTACCAAACAGACTCGTATGTTGATGATGCCCGTGTTTCAATCGTTCCTGAAAACAACGACACCATTCCTCTGGAATATTTAAAAGATGGCATTTATGTTTCGAAAGAGAAGCCGGTAGGCGGCACTCAATACCGTTTGGTTGTCCGCGATTCCAAAGGGGGAACAATCACTGCAACAAGTTCGATCCCTGTAAAACCAGTCGTTTCCGACATAATACCTTCAACTCAACGAACCACCTATTATTCGAACGCCAATCTGAGCGATTACACAGTAATGCCAATGAATTTCAATATTTCAGCCAACAACCAGCCCAACTTCGTTCGTTTCAGGTTATCTACCTTTAATACTAAATGGGGATATAAACGGTATTTGGTTACGCAAGAAACCATATCAGCCCTGCGTGAAATGAAATTTCCCGAAGATTATTTAAGCGAACTGGGAAAATTAATCGGTATAAGTATGAGCAATTACGACTATTGGGGAATAATCCGTAAAATCGCCGAAAAATATGAACCTCCATACAATGTTGATATAACTTCAAAATTAAAAGAAATAAAAGTAACAACCCGGAATGAAGATTCCTTTCTAACCGGCTATTTATTCTCGAACAGCATTGGGTTTAACAATGTCTCAAAAGACATATTCAATATCTTGGGTGAATATTCTGGATTGAAGGAGGTAAGCCTTTTTGTTACATACATCCCGGTGATGAACAAAGGAAGCCAGACCGACTTTAAAGAAGAATACTGGCTTGAAGTAACCGGAATGAGCGAGGATTATTACAAGTACCTGAAAACATACATCAAACAAGTTGAAACCAAAGGGAATCCGTTCGCTTCGGTTATTGAAGTGCATTCAAACATAACGAACGGAGTTGGCATTTTTGCCGGGTATAACCGCCAAATAATACATTTTCAAGACTATTAGAGCCGTTCTTTAATCAGTTAAGAAATTTCCGCGACAAAATTTGTTACTACAATGCTTGTTAAGTGACCGTTACTTTTAACACATTCATTCCCATATCTGTTTTCTTTTCCGAAAACAGATATAGGAATAGATATTTATAACTTTAGAAATAGTCTTGCTGAGAATTTAAAAGATCAACCACTTAAGGTACTGGCAATGAATTATTTGACGGCCAAAGCCGAGGCAGGTGGGTTCTACTTCTCTCCATTATACTCCAGGGCTGCACTTCGTTCCGCCACCTTTCGTTACATTCCGTTCATTGTCAGCCTCCAGCCTCGGCTACCCTCGCAAGAGTGCTTTCTTCATTCCATTGCGCTCAGGCCAACCCGCAGTTTCATTCCGCTCCCCTTTGGCTTTTCCACCCCACATTTCGGAACTCAAAGCCAAAACAGGAAGCTCCATTTCACCCAACCCTATTCGCTCAATTGCATTCAGACACCACACATGCTTTGCCCAACGCAATCAGCGGTATGTCTGTTCACCCCCTGGAAACCAAAAGCCACACCGCCCTTTAATGGTTCAGGTAAAAAAGGATCATTCGCGCATGGCCTTGTGCTTGCAGCCGGTTCGTTTCACTCATTCAACCGTTCGCTGTACCGCTCGTACCTCTCGACACCGCTCACTAATTCGTTTTGTTAACCGCAACAGCTTCAACACCCACGTGTAAGTGTTTCGTGCCTCAACACCCACACTTTTCCCCACCCAGGACAACAGCTTTTCCGCTTATTTTTACCCGCGAATGGGTTACCCCAAAAACCTCTGGTTCCCGATCATTGTCGCTTTATTTTGCCTTTATTGATCGTTTCATGCTATTGAAATGAGAATAACTGTCCACGCACCTTCCGTTGCCAGTTATTTCCCATTTCAACAGCACAGCATCATTATGCCCGAAATTTGACACTTCCTTTTTTTATAAAATTTGTGTCATAGAGTAAATATCACTTGTCAGATGAAATCGATGAAATAAGAATTGAGCAGATTGGGCCAAAATAGACTGTCAAATAGGGTTACTTAAAAAAACACCCAACCTTACACAACTGGGTGTAAACTTGGGTGTCGTTAGCGTAATTTGCTCATTATCAATATTGTTTGTAGTCCCACCGGGAATCGAACCCGGATCTACGGTTTAGGAAACCGCTATTCTATCCGTTGAACTATGGAACCTTAATTTCTTCCTTTTTTGACTTCAATGAACTGTCAGGTCTAATAAAGACAACTTTTAAGTCATGTTTTTCCGAAAGTCCCCATGAGAGGGAATTAGGGGGTTTATTCCTTTTTTCAAAGGTGCTGCAAAAATATGCAAATATGCTGTCTATCCAAAAGGAGACCTACATATTTTTCAAGTTGAGGTTCCGGCAGAAAAGTCCTTAATTTTTACAATGTCTGAATTCATTCGGAATGATCAACAATTCCGTTGAAAAGTATTATTATATATTCGTTATTTTATCCGTCGATATATTGGTGGTTACCCTTCGTATCTCTACTTTTGTAACACGAATAAAATTGAATCTAGTTATAAAATAAAAATCTGTTATTCTATGAGCAATTTACTGACAGCCTCTATCGGACGGAAACTCCTGATGAGCGTTTCAGGTTTGTTCCTGATTTTGTTCCTCTTTGTGCATTTAACACTCAATTCTTTCCTTCTGCTCGATAAAGTATTGGGATTTAAGGAAGTAGGCCAGATGTTCAATGCCGGGGTTCATTTCATGGGAACCAACCCTTTGATCAAAGTTATTGAGCCAATGCTGGCCCTGGGATTTCTGATCCACATTATTTATTCAGTGATCCTGACAGTCCAGAACATGAAAGCCCGAGGCCCGCAATCGTATGCTTCTGGAAACAAAACTTCGGATGTGGAATTTGCTTCTCAAAACATGCTGGTGCTGGGCATCGTTATTTTCTCATTTCTGGCTGTTCACATCATGAACTTCTACATGCGGATGAAAGGATTCATTACCTGGGAAGCCGGTGAGGTGGAGTTTCCATTCTTTGGATCAATGGCCAAGGGCGAAAATGCCTATGCTTTGGTACACGAGACTTTCAAAGTCCTGCCGATTGTACTTCTGTACATCGTGGGTTCGGTTGCGCTTGCTTTCCATTTGTCACACGGGTTCTGGTCATCTTTCCAGACCATCGGCTGGAACAACTCCAAATGGATGCCCCGTCTGAAATGCCTCAGCAACATTTTGGCGATCATCCTGGGTGGTGGTTTTTCTGTCATCGCACTGGCTCAGTACCTGTTTTTCTAATTTCCTTAATAACTGAAACATGAGTAAGATAAATGCTAGAATTCCTGAAGGGCCGCTGGCTCAAAAATGGACCAACTATAAAGATCACCAGAAACTGGTAAATCCTTCCAATAAACGTAAACTGGACATCATCATTATTGGAACCGGATTGGCCGGTGCCTCTGCTGCTGCTTCATTGGGCGAAATGGGATTTAATGTAAAAAGCTTCACCATCCAGGATTCGCCCCGTCGTGCGCACTCGATTGCTGCACAGGGTGGAATTAATGCTGCCAAGAATTATCCAAATGACGGCGACTCTGTTTTCCGTTTGTTTTATGATACCATCAAAGGGGGTGACTACCGTGCCCGCGAAGCCAATGTTCACCGTTTGGCCGAAGTGAGCAACGACATCATCGACCAGTGCGTGGCACAGGGAGTGCCTTTTGCCCGCGAATACGGCGGTTTGCTCGACAACCGTTCATTCGGTGGAGCGCAGGTGAGCCGTACTTTTTATGCCAAAGGACAGACCGGTCAGCAGCTTTTATTGGGCGCTTACCAGGCTTTGATGCGTCAGGTAAATCTGGGTTCGGTAACCATGCACACCCGCACTGAATTGGTTGACATCGTGATTGTGGATGGAAAAGCCCGCGGAATCATCGCCCGCGATTTGGTAACCGGCGAATTGCAGCGTCATTTCGGACATGCGGTGGTGTTGGCAACCGGAGGCTACGGAAATGCCTTTTTCCTTTCTACCAATGCCATGGGATCGAACGGATCGGCAGCCATCAAAGCGTACCACAAAGGAGCCATGTTTGCCAATCCTTGTTATGCACAGATTCACCCAACTTGTATTCCGGTTCATGGCGAATCGCAAAGCAAACTGACTTTGATGTCAGAATCGTTGCGTAACGATGGCCGGATTTGGGTTCCAAAGAAAAAGGAAGATGCGGAAGCCATTCGCGCCGGAAAAATGAAACCAACACAAATTGGGGAAGACGACCGCGATTATTACCTCGAACGTCGTTATCCGGCGTTTGGAAATCTGGTTCCACGCGATGTTGCATCTCGTGCAGCCAAAGAACGTTGCGATGCCGGCTATGGAGTGGGAGCAACCGGCCTGGCTGTTTACCTCGATTTCAAATCATCTATCGATCGGCTTGGACAGCATACCATCGAAGAACGCTATGGAAACCTTTTCCAGATGTATAATAAAATCGTTGATGAAAATCCATACGAAACGCCCATGATGATTTACCCTGCCATTCACTATACCATGGGTGGTCTTTGGGTTGATTATGAATTGCAGACCAATATCAAAGGTTTATTCTGTTGCGGTGAAGCCAATTTTTCCGATCACGGTGCAAATAGGCTTGGGGCTTCGGCCCTGATGCAGGGTTTGGCCGATGGTTATTTCGTTTTGCCTTACACCATTCAGAATTACCTGGCTGACGATATCGCGGTAAAACGAATGACTACCAACGAACCTGAATTTACTGAAGCTGAAAAAGTGGTCAAAGCACGTTTCGAAAAGCTGATGAGCATCAGGGGAAAGCGTTCGGTCGACAGTCTGCACAAGGAACTTGGACTGGTGATGTGGGATTTTGTTGGAATGGGCCGGAACAAGGAGGGACTTCAGAATGCCATCGAAAAAATAGCCGCCATTAGAAAAGAATTCTGGAGCAATGTGCGAATTCCCGGTAACATTCCCGGAATGAACATTGAGCTCGAAAAAGCCAGTCGCCTGGCCGATTTCATCGAAATTGGTGACCTTATGGCCCGTGATGCACTGAACCGGGAGGAATCCTGCGGGGGTCATTTCCGCGAAGAATACCAGACTCCGGAAGGAGAAGCGCTTCGTCAGGACGATAAATTTGCCTACGTAGGCTGCTGGGAATACAAAGGTAACGATGTTGAACCTGAACTTCATAAAGAAGAATTGGTTTACGAAAGTGTTTCAATGGTTCAGCGTAATTACAAGTAATGGCTCTTAAAAAGGACATCAATCATGGAAAAAACAATCAATATTACGCTTAAGGTTTGGCGTCAGAACGGTCCCAAAGAAAAAGGCCGTTTCGAAACCTATAAATTGGACAAAGTTTCGATCGACAGTTCATTTCTCGAAATGCTCGATATGGTGAACGAACAGCTCATCAACGAATACAAAGAACCGGTGGCATTCGATCACGACTGCCGCGAAGGCATCTGTGGAATGTGTTCGCTTTATATCAATGGCCGTCCTCACGGACCGGACGATGATGTAACCACCTGTCAGTTGCACATGCGCAAATTCAAGGATGGACAAACTATTACTATAGAACCATGGCGTTCTGCTGCATTCCCGGTCATCAAAGATTTGATTGTCGACCGTCGTGCTTTTGATAAAATCATTGCTGCCGGTGGGTATGTGTCGGTCAATACCGGTGGAGTTCCTGATGCCAACTCAATCGCCATTCCGAAAGTGGATGCCGACGAAGCAATGGATTCTGCTTCGTGTATCGGTTGCGGCGCCTGCGTTGCAGCCTGCAAAAACGGTTCTGCGATGTTGTTTGTATCTGCAAAAGTGAGTCATTTGGCCATGTTGCCACAAGGTCGCGTTGAAGGTGCCCGCCGAGCCAAGGCAATGGTTGCCAAAATGGATGAACTGGGCTTTGGAAACTGCACCAATACCGGCGCCTGCGAAGTGGAATGCCCTAAAAACATTTCTCTTTCGAATATTGCACGATTGAATCGCGAATTCCTAAGCGCGAAGTTTCAAGACTAAGTTTAGAGAAGAGGAAAAAGTCATTCGAAAAGGCTTTCAAATGAGATAAAAAGCTCCTGAAGTTAGTTCCTCAGGAGCTTTTTTTTGCAACGTTCGCAGTATACGGACTATTCAGCACTCTTTAAATCCAACAGAAAAGCCGGCCATGGAAGAAAAATGCTCCATGACCGGCTTTTCAGGAATTGAAGAGGAATTCAATCAGACTCTTAACTTTTTCTTTGATTCACGGATGTGCAAAGCCTTGTGGTAAATAATCGGGAAAACCAGCAAGGTGAAAATCGTAGCAGTTACCAGACCTCCGATGATAACAATCGCCAAAGGTTTCTGACTTTCGGAACCAATCCCGTGACTGACTGCAGCAGGCATCAGACCGATGGCAGCCATCATGGCGGTCATCACAACCGGCCTGGCCCTGACCTTGACTGCGTTAATGATAGCCTGGTTCAGGTCGTCGAGCGTTTTGGCCTGCTTATGGAATTCTGAAATCAGGATCACCCCGTTCTGTACACAAATACCGAACAAGGCAATGAACCCAACCCCGGCAGAGATTCCGAAATTCATTCCAGTCAGGTGAAGTGCCAGAATACCGCCGATTAAGGCAAACGGAACATTAATCAGAACATAGGCAGCATCTCTCACATTGTTGAACATGATGAAAAGCAGGATAAATATCAAAATCAAACTGATCGGAACTACCTGGCTCAGGCGTTTACTCGCCCGGACCTGGTTCTCAAATTCGCCGGTCCATCCGAACTGATATCCTGGCGGAAGTTTGATATTTGCATTGACCTTTTTTTGAGCTTCAGCAATTGTACTTCCCAAATCGCGTTCGCGCACCGAAAATTTGATGCCGATAAACCGTTTCGTATTATCACGGTAAATAAAGGCAGGGCCTGTATCCTCGGTGATCGTAGCGATTTCTTTCAGAGGAATTGTCTTTCCGGTAATGGTGGGTATCATCAGCATCATGATGTCGTTTTCCCCTTTCCGGAATTCCTTATCGTATCGGATTCGTATGTCGAACCTTTTTTCTCCTTCAAATTTCTGCGTGGCAGTTTTGCCGCCAATAGCCATTTCGATCACGGCCTGGGCATCCGACTTGGTAACCCCATAAATAGCCATTTTCTCTTCATCGAGTGTGACACTGATTTCAGGCTGGCCGACATTCCTCAGGATACCAACATCTTTTATCCCCGGAACATCTTTAATCTGGTCCTGAACTTTATTGGCGTAATCGTCAAGTGTACTCAAATCATCACCATAAATTTTCACGGCATTTGCGCAGTTCATTCCGGCAACTGCTTCTTCCACGTTGTCGATGATCGGCTGTGAATAGTTGTAGACGATGCCCTGATAATTCCTGAGTCGGTTATCCATTTCTTCGACCAGATCTTCCGAAGAAATCTTGCGGGTCCATTCCTTTTTTGGTTTCAGGTTTACCTGCATTTGAACGTAATAAAAGCCACTCGGGTCGGTACCGTCGTTGCTTCGTCCGGTTTGCGATAAAACGCCATTCACCTCCGGAAATACCATCAATTCTTTCCGTAAAGTGGTAACCATCTCAACTGTTTTCGGCAGAGAATAACTCATTGGCATCTTGGCTTCGACCCAAAGTGCTCCTTCATTTAATTGCGGAAGAAATTCGGTTCCCAGCCATTTAGTCGAAAACATGGTGAGTACAAAACAGATGCTGGCAATAAGAAGTGTCAGCTTTTTGCGGGCAAATGTCCAGTTAAATGCCCGTTCAACTCCATTTTTAACGGTTCGTGTAAAGAAATTGTCTTTCTCCCTGACGTTTTTGTTCAGCAATATTGAATTTAAAACCGGAACCAGTGTGAGTGTAAAAAGAAGAGCGCCAAGTAATGCAAATCCAAGTGTCCAGGCCAAAGGAGAGAACATTTTGCCTTCCACTTTTTCGAAAGAGAAAATGGGAAGCAAAGCTGAAATGATGATCAGTTTGGAGAAGAAAATAGCTTTCCCCATTTGTATCCCGGTATTCTTGATCAACCCCATTTTGGCCAGTTTGTTGAACTTTTCCATCCCCCGTTTATGTGCTTCATGGTCGAGGGCGACAAATATTCCCTCCACCATGACCACCGCCCCATCAATGATGATCCCAAAGTCGACGGCACCCAAGGAGAGCAGATTGGCGCTCATTCCTTTCAGCTTTAACATGAAAAAGGCGAACAAAAGCGACAATGGAATGATGATGGCCACAATAAAGGTGGTTCGCCAATCAGCCATAAATATCAGAACGATAAAAGTAACCAGCAGAATTCCTTCCAGAAGATTATGCATCACTGTTTCGGTACAATAACTCATCAGGTTATCGCGGTCGTAGAAAGTCTCCATTTTTACATCCGGAGGCAGGATGGATGTGTTCAGTTCATTGATTTTTTCCTTCACGCTAGCCAAAACGTCGCTCGGGTTTTCACCTTTGCGCATCACGATGATTCCTTCAACCACATCGTCGTTGTTGTTTAACCCAACCTGACCGACCCTTGGAGCACTACCCACCTGAACAGAAGCTACATTTTTGACCAGAATTGGATTGCCGTTAAAAATATCGACAATGGTATTCTCAATGTCAGCTTTGCTGTCGATGAGGCCAATTCCCCGAACCACATACGCTTGTCCGTTTTTTTCAATGACATCGCCACCCACATTCAGGTTCGATTTGCTTACCGCATCGTACAGTTTCAGCGGAGTCAGGTTGTATTGTTCCAGCTTGACCGGATCGACTGATACCTCATAAATTTTCTGCTGTCCGCCAAAGGCCACAATGTCAGCCACACCAGGAACCCGGCGCAATTCCTTCTCAATGGTCCAGTTCTGAATGGTCAGCAAATCTCGGGTATCGCGCTGATCACTTTTCAGAACGTACCTGAATATTTCGCCGGTTGGTCCGTATGGAGGCTGAACATCAGGTTCAACACCATCCGGCAGAGTCACATTCCGGAGTTGGTTATTTACCTGTTGCCGGGCGAAGAAATCTTCCACATCGTCGTCGAAGATGATTTTGATGGCGCTCAGTCCAAACATGGTGATGCTGCGTACATTAGTCTTTCGCTGCACGCTGTTCATGACAATCTCGATCGGAGTGGTCACAAATCGTTCGACTTCCTCAGCGCTCCGGCCATTCCATTGGGTGATGATGATGATTTGCGTGTTGGTTACGTCGGGAAAAGCTTCGATGGGTATTTTGACGAAGCTTACCACTCCCGCAATCACAATCAGTCCCACCCAGAAAAAGGTAAAGAATTTGTTTTTTAGGGAAAACCCGATAATATTTTTGATAAAGTTGTTCATCGTCTGAGTTAATCGTTTAAAGCATCATAAATCAACAATCCATTTTGTGAAATAACATTTTCATTTTCAGCAATACCACTCTGGATGTAGGTAATTTCGTCGAGCTGGCGGTAAACATCCACTTTGCGGGTCTCGATATGGTTTTTGTCTTTAAATACCATCACCCAGTATTTGCTTTTGTCGAAAATGACGGCTGATGAAGGCACTGCCAACATTTTCTTGTTTTCTGAATAACTCACCGCCACGGTACAGTTCATTTCAGGCTTTAGCTTCAGATCGTCGTTTGTAATTTTGATCCTGGCCTTCATCGCCTTGGTGTCCGGATCAATAACATTAAATATCTTATCAATTTTAGCGCGGTAGATCACATCCGGGAAGGCAAACGTCTTAACTTTGGCATCGTAGCCAACCTGTATCTGGGCAATCTCGTCTTCGGTCACATTGGCAAGCACCCAAACTTCCTGAATGTCGGCAATGGAGAACAAGGGTTCCGAAATATTTTCGGGCAGTTGCTCATTCTGATTGATCCTTTTGGTGATCACAAAGCCACTGATTGGCGCGGTAACCGTGTAAATTGATCCTTCTTTCAGGTGATAAATGCTGTAAACTTCATTAATGCGGTTAAGCTCTGTCTGTGCACTTTCTACTTCCTTCTGAGCGGCTGCCACATCTTTCTCGGAGTTTAATTTTCCGGCAAAAAGATCCTGTGCAACCTGGAGGTCTTTCTCGGCAATGGCCAATTCGCCCTGCGCATCTGATTTTTCTTTTCTGAAAGTAGCCACTTCACGACTTTGAATCGTTGCCAAAACCTGCCCTTGCTTCACGTAGTCGCCCAGTTCGGCATTGATCGATTTGACAACCCCGGTAACAATCGGATAAACCTGGGCAGTTTTGTTATTGTCAGTCGCAATTTTTCCAAAGAGGTTGATCTCGTTTTTCACATCCTCAAACTGTACCTTGTGGAACTTACAACGCGCCATCATGGTGTCGCTCATCGAGAAAGCTGTCTCTGTTTTTTCACTTTTTTTGATGTTGCAGCCTGTGTTGAGGCAAATTAACCCCAGCAGTAACAGACCAATTGGTAATACTTTATTCATCTTCATTATCGCTAATATTTTAATTTTCAGACTGATTTAAAATTAGTACAAATCTTTCCCGACCAACATGTTTAATTGTTCGCCCGACAAAACGAGCTGGGTCTTCACTTTTGAAAGTTCGGAAAGGGCATCGTTGTATGCTTCAAAAAAGTCGACAAACTCGATGATGGATACATTCCGTTTCTGGAAATTATCGGTCATCCCTTTGATAGTCGTTTCGAAATCCTGGTTATATAGTTTTGTTGCCTTTTTATACTCCAAAACGGTTTGGTTATAGAACGAGTAGTAGTTTTGCAGACTTGTTGTGATTTCCATATTCATCGCTTTTAGCCGGTAATCCGATTCTTTCAGATTGAATTCGTTGGCCTTGATGTTTCCCTGGTTACGGTTGAAGAATGGCAATGCCATGTTAAACCCAACATTATATTGGTGATTAAAAAATCCACCGTGCTGATCGTAGGAAGTAAACAAGCCCAAATCGGGAATGGCCAGTTTTTTCTGGTAACGGAGGTTTTGCTCCATCAGTAACTTTTCCTGCTGAACGATGAGTAATTCTGGCCGGTTGGTAAGTGCTTCCTGCATCAGTTCGTCAACCGTTTTCACCTTGATGTAACTCGAAATTTCGCTTTCAGAAAACTGAAATTCAACCGGAGAAGTCACCTGCAAAACGGTTTGCACATTGGCCAGTGTTTCGGCATATTGGTGGAGTAATTCGGACCGGTCGTTGTTCAATTTGAGATAAGCGCCTTTCAAACGCACCAAATCTTTCAGCGGAATGTTGCCTTTGTCGGTCTGAATTTGATAGGTACCTAAAATGGTATCGAGCAAAACCAATTGTTTGTTGTAAGTTTCAATGAGGAATTTTTGCTGGCCAAGGGCAAACAGGTCGCTGTGCAACTGGAATTTAAGCTGACGAACCAGTTGCTGAAAAGCGAGTTCGGCCAACTGGACATCAGTTTTGGCAATTTCGATTTCCGATTTTCGCTTTCCTCCAAGCCGGAACAGTTGGTCGAGCTGAAAAGTCTTTTCTCCATCCGGTCCAATCTGGAAATACTTTTTGGTATCCGAATCATAGAGGTGCAGACTGGTTGTCAAAACGGGGTTTTGAAACAGTTTGGCCTGTATAACCATCGCCTTTTGAGCTTCAATATTCATAGAGGAGGCCAGTAAATTGTAATTATTTGCCTGAAATAAGCTATCGGCTTGCCGAAGATTGACTTTTAACACATCGGATGCGTGCAGAGCGCCGCTTGATATAATGGCCACCAGTAGAAAGCAGATTGGTTTTAGCTTCATTGATCAGTTTTTGAAGTTCTGTAAAAAGTCACAAAAATAACATACTGTACCTTATTGAAGCCCTGAAATGTGTAAATATTTCCTTAAGTTTTAAGCGTGACGCGCTGACTTTTAATGTTTTTAACAAAATTTAGCAAATAATAACCAATTCCGATTGTTTCTAATCCTGTTCTAATTTCAGCATAATCTTACCTTAATTTCGTATATTTAAATTTGCAAATGATTAATCAATTCAAATCAAGGATTATGCGGTATAAAAATCTACTTTCCTTCATTTTGACCTTGCTCTCGGTGAATCTTTTTGGACAGGAAGTTTTTAAGGACACCCTAAAAATCAATCTTCGGCAGGCCGACAGTGTCTTCGTTCAAAAAAACCTGACTTTGCTTGCCGAAAAGTGTAATATCGATGCGGCAAAGGCGCAGATTATTCAGGCAAAACTGTTTAAGAATATCACTATCGAGGTAAATCAGAATGTGTACAATACCGAATACAAAACCAACGGTGGCCGCGAATGGTTCGACTGGACCGACAAGGGTGAAACCAGCGCCCAGCTTCAAAAACTATTTCTTCTGGCTGGAAAACGAAACAAGCAGATCAAACTGGCTGAATTAAACGCCAGCAAGGAAGAACAAATTTATTTTGATTTGCTGCGTACCTTAAAATTCTCACTTCGAAGCGGTTTTTACAATATATATTATCTCAAGCAAATCCTTTCGGTGTATGACAAGGAAATTGCCTCGATGAACAATCTCATCAAAGCTTACCAGGGTCAGTTCGACAAAGGTTTTATCTCGAAAAAAGAATTGCTTCGGCTGAAATCGTCACTTTTCTCGCTTGAAAACGAAAAAATTGGGTTCAGCACTCAGATGATCGGTAGCCAGAATGATTTCAATGTTTTAATGCATACTTCGAACATCTATTATTTGCCTCAACCCGACAAAAATTTATTGGATAAATTCAATCCTGAAAACCTGAAGATTCAGGCGCTGATTGATACGGCCTACCAGCACCGTTACGACCTGAAGTTGGCTCAATCCGACCTGAGCATCAGTCAGATGAATCTTTCCTTGCAGAAAGCGTTGGCGGTACCCGACCTGACCCTTTCCGGAGGGTGGGACAGAAACGGAAGTTTTATTCACAATTACAATTTCATCGGAATGCAGATTGATCTGCCATTTTTCGACCGTAACCAGGGAAACATCAAGTCTGCCAAATCGACGATAGATGGTAACCAGTATAAACTTCTGGGAACCGAAGACCAGCTAAAGGCAGATGTGATAAGCGCTTATGCAAATGCCATGGAAACCAGTAAACTGTACAGCAAATTCGACAAACAGTTTATGTTGGATCTGGAATTGCTCAACGACGAAATGTTGAAAAATTTTGAAAAAAAGAACATCAGCCTGATTGAATTCCTTGATTACTACGATGCCTACAAGGCAAATGCGGTTCAGTTAAATAATTTGTTGTACAACCGCATCAATGCATTCGAAAGTATCAACTTCAGTATCGGAAAAGACATTATCACCAATTTATAATGACAGCAATGAGAACTATTCTATTAATCGTACTCTCCATTTTTATTCTGACCAACTGTTCGTGGAGAAAAAAAGAAGAAGTAAAAACTGAAACGGCAGCGTTTTGTATTCCTGACAGTTTGATGAACCAGATTAAACTTGATACAGTTTCGGTAAAACCAGTTTACAACGAACTCAACCTGATTGGAAAAATTACTTTTGATCAGGAAAAGGTGGTACGCATCTATCCGCTGGTGAGCGGTAATGTGGCCGAAGTCAGGGTTACTTTGGGTTCGCTGGTAAAGAAAGGACAGGTTTTGGCCGTGATCAAGAGTTCCGAAATGGCGGGTGCTGAGAATGATGTGGTATCTGCGCGTTCCAATCTGGCTGTTGCCGAAAAGAATTTTGCCGCTGCTGAGGATATGTTCAAAAGCGGGATTCTCTCTGACAAAGAATATACATCCTTTCAAAAAGAACTTGATAAAGCAAAATCGGAATCGAACCGGGCAAATACAGTGCTTTCGATCTACGGCGACGGAAATAAGGATTATGTGGTTACCTCTCCCATTTCAGGATATATCGTCGAGAAGTTTGTCAATACCAACATGCAGATACGCGCCGATAACAGTACCAACCTTTTTACCATTTCAGACCTGAGCAACGTTTGGGCGCTTGCCAATGTGTATGAATCTGATATCGCTGAAATTACTGAAAATGAGTCGGTTGATATTACCACGATTTCTTATCCGGATAAAAAATTCAAAGGCAAAATAGACAAAATCTACAATTTTCTTGATCCGGATACGAAAACGATGAAGATTCAGATTCAGCTTGAGAATAAAGACTATTTGCTGAAACCGGAAATGTTTGTTTCGGCGATTGTACATCATAAAACAAACAAGGAAATGCTTGCCATACCTGCACGATCGGTTATTTTCGACCGAAACCAATACTGGGTGATCGTTTACAAAGGAAAATGCAACCTGAAGGCCCAAAAAGTGGATATTGTTACCTCAAACAGTGAAAATTCCTATGTTCGTTCCGGAGTGGCACCTGGTGATCAGGTCATTACAAACAGGCAACTGCTTATTTACAACGCGATGAATCAATAACCGGTTCCCGGTTACTTACGTGAAAGCAAAAAATTTAATCCCGACAACATGAACAACTTCGTCAAGTTTATCATTGCCTTTTCCCTAAGGAACAAGTTCATTGTTTTTTTCAGTATCGCGATCATGATCGTTTGGGGTATTTATAGTTATGTCAAAACTCCAATCGAAGCCTTTCCTGACGTTACCAATACCCAGATTACCATTATCACACAGTGGCCGGGTCGCAGCGCCGAAGAAATTGAACGGTATGTAACTATACCCATCGAAATTGAGATGAATTCGGTTCAAAAGAAAATCAATGTCCGGTCAACCACACTTTTCGGATTATCGGTTGTTAAAATCATTTTTGATGATGGTGTTGACGATGCTTTTGCCCGGCAGCAGGTGAATAATCTTTTAGGAGCTGCTGATTTACCGGATGGAATAAAACCTGAAGTAGAACCACCATACGGACCAACCGGAGAAATTTTCAGGTATACCCTGAAAAGTGATACGCGGTCAGTCCGTGAACTGAAAACCTTCCAGGACTGGGTGATTGAAAGACAGATCCGTTCGGTATCGGGAGTAGCTGATGTGGTAAGTTTTGGAGGAGAGGTAAAAACCTACGAAATCCAGGTCAACCCGAATTTATTATCAAAGTACAACATTACCCCGCTTGAAGTCTACCAGGCGGTAAACCGCAGCAATATTAATGTTGGCGGGGATGTCATTGAGCATAACACACAAGGCTATGTCGTCAGGGGCATCGGTGTTCTTGACCATTTCTCTGAAATAGGTAACATTATTATTAAAAATATCAATGGCAGTCCGATCCTGATAAACAATGTGGCAACCGTGATTGAATCCTGTTTACCCCGCTTGGGTCAGGTTGGACGCGATAATCAGCCTGACGTGGTGGAAGGCATCATTGTGATGCGAAAAGGAGAAGATCCGGGTGAAGTAATCAAAAATGTGAAGGATAAAATTGAAGAACTCAACACAAGCATTCTTCCGTCGGATATCAAAATTGATACCTTTTATAATCGTGAAACGCTCATCAGTTATGCAGTGGAAACCGTTCGCGGAAACCTGATCGAAGGAATTCTTTTCGTCACGTTCATCGTATTGATCTTCATGGCCGACTGGCGTACCACGCTGATCGTTTCCCTGATCATTCCATTATCGCTACTGTTTGCTTTTATTTGTCTCCGGTTAAAGGGAATGTCTGCAAACCTGTTATCGATGGGAGCCATCGACTTCGGGATCATCATCGATGGTGCCTTGGTTATGGTTGAAGGAATATTTGTTGCCCTCGACAGCAAGGCGCGATCGGTTGGGATGGAAAAATTCAACAAGATGTCTAAATTGGGGATCATCAAAGAGACTGGTATCGAGATGGGCAAATCCATATTTATTTCAAAGCTAATCATCATCACTGCACTCTTACCAATCTTCTCATTTCAAAAGGTTGAAGGCAAAATGTTTTCTCCCCTGGCTTTCACGCTCGGGTTTGCATTGCTAGGAGCGCTTATCTTTGCACTGACCTTTGCTCCAGCCATGTCGAGCATCTTATTTTCTGAAAATGTAAAAGAAAGACATAATCCATTTTTATCTTTCATCATAAAAATCACCACCATTTTCTTCGACATCACATACCGGAATAAACGGATTAGCCTGCTTATTGCAGGAACTATTCTTGCACTGACTTTTTATTCTTTCCGGTTTCTGGGAAACGAATTTTTACCTCAGCTAAATGAAGGTGCAATCTACGTGAGAGCCTCGCTTCCAATGAGTGTTTCATTAAATGAAGCCGTTAAAACTTCGGAAGATATGCGCCATATCCTCAAATCATTTCCGGAGGTGAAACAGGTCATGTCGCAAACCGGCCGCCCGAACGACGGTACCGATGCAACCGGCTTTTACAATGTCGAGTTCCATGTCGATATCAATCATACCAAAGAAATGGATCGAAAAGAGAACCGCGATGCCCTGATCGACCGGATGACCCAAAAACTTTCAAAATATCCGGGAATTGTGTTCAACTTCTCGCAACCGATTCAGGATAATGTGGAAGAAGCAGTTTCCGGAGTGAAAGGTTCTCTGGCTGTAAAAATCTATGGCGAAAACCTTGAATTGCTGGAATCGAAAGCCGACAGTGTGTTCAAAATCATGAATAATATCAGAGGTGTGGCAGATTTGGGGGTCATACGGAACCTGGGACAACCCGAATTTCGAATTGAGCTCGACGAAAATAAAATGGCGCTGTACAATGTTGCAACTGCCGACTGTAACTCCGTGATTGAAATGGCCATAGGTGGAAAGGCTGCATCCATTTTTTACGAAGGTTATAAGAAATTCGACATCCGGATTCGTTACCTGCCGGAATTTCGTGTTGATGAAAAGCAGATTGGAAACCTGATGGTGCCAACCTTATCCGGAACCCAGATCCCGATCAAGGAAATTGCCACCATTCGAAAAGTAAATGGTCCGATTTTGATTTTCAGGGACAAGAACCTTCGATTCATTGCCCTTAAGTTCTCGGCAAGGGGTCGCGACATGGGTTCAACGATTGCTGAATGTCAAAAAAAGATCAATGCGGCAATTACCTTGCCTAAAGGTTACTCCATGACATGGGAAGGCGATTTCGAAAATCAGCAACGTGCATCCAAGCAATTAAGTATTGTGGTGCCGATAAGTCTGATTCTCATATTTTTCATCCTTTTTATCCTTTATGGAAATGTTACCGATGCCGGACTGATATTGATGAATGTTCCGTTTGCAATCGTCGGAGGTATTTTAGCTCTGCATCTTACAGGTACAAATTTTTGCATCTCGGCAGGAATAGGATTCATCGCCTTGTTCGGGATTTGCATCCAGAACAATGTTATTTTGTTGTCAAAATTTAAGAAAAACCTTCACCACCGGATGCATTTGGATAATGCCATCCGGTCGGGGGTAATCGCCCGCATCAGGCCGGTGACCATGACAGCAACACTTGCAGCAATTGGACTTCTTCCGGCAGCTCTTTCAACCGGTATTGGTTCTGAATCTTCAAAACCATTGGCAATTGTAGTTATTGGAGGTCTGGTAACTGCTACAACGCTAACGCTTTTCATATTTCCGATTATTTTCAAGGGAATTTACAAATACAGGCTAAAGGAATTGAATGACTAAAAATGATGCTATTAATTTGCATGTCAGTTAATTAGTATATTATGGCAAATATTCTGGTAATTGAAGATGAAGTAAATGTTTCTTCATTCATTAAGAAAGGATTTGAGGAAGAAGGGCATTTCGCTGACGTTGCTTTTGATGGGGCGATGGGTCTTAGCCTGGCATGTACAAAAGAATATGATGTCATTGTACTTGATATTGTTCTACCTCAAATGAACGGGATTGAGGTTTGCCAACGATACCGAAAGGAAATGGGTTTTGAAGTTCCAATACTTATGCTGACAGCACTCAGTACTACAGATGATATTGTTAAAGGTTTGGAGACAGGTGCTGATGATTATCTTGTTAAGCCATTCAAATTCAAAGAATTGCTGGCAAGAATTAATGTGTTGTTGAGGCGAAAAAGTATTGGGTACAGTTCAAAGAAATATCTGTTCGCAGACCTCAGCCTGGATACCGATACAAAAGTCGTAATACGCTCAGGTTTGAAGATTGAACTTACTTCAAAAGAATTCAGGTTGCTCGAATTTTTTATGTCGAACCTTGGCAGAGTATTGTCGCGCACCACCATCCTCGAAAATGTTTGGGACAGAAACATTGATTTCAATACAAATATCGTTGACGTATATGTGAATTATTTGAGAAACAAAGTGGATAAAGGGTTTGACACAAAACTTATTCACACAGTTATCGGAATGGGTTATGTTATGAAAGAAGAATAGTATGCAAATCAGGAGAAAAATATCCTTCATTTTTACCCTACTCACCTCATTGGTTCTTCTTTGGGCCTTTTCATTTGTTTATTATCTGACCTATCAGTCCACTAAAAGTGACTTCAGTAATCGTTTGCTGGAAAAGGCCGACTTAATTGCCCAGAAATATTACGAAGAAGATGAATTAAGCAGACAGTTGTATCAGAAAATCATTGAGAAAAACTCAAAAAGCCTTCCCGAAGCCAATGAAATTACGTTAGATATAAAGAATCAACGGTTGGTATACGATTCATTGAAAGAGATTTTTCCTGAAAAGGATATAAATAGGCTCTTGTCTGGTCAAAACATAAAATTTTCGGTTGGCGACAAACAAGGTGTCGGTCTGTATTATCCCGACAATCAAGGAACATTTATTATTGTGGTTACTGCGATTGATGTCATTGGCATTCAAAAGCTTCAAAACCTTCTAAAAGTTCTGGTGAATATCTTTCTATGCAGCATTGTATTGATCTATTTCATCGGCTTGTTTTATTCACGAAGGGTGCTTTCACCGATTGGCTATATTATGAATAACGTAAAGAAAATCAGGGTCTCCAATTTAAAACATCGGTTAGCAGAGAATAATGGGAAAGATGAACTTGGAGAATTGACCCGTATGTTTAATCAAATGCTCGAACGACTTGAACATGCATTTGACATGCAGAAGAATTTTATCCACAATGCTTCTCATGAATTGAAGAATCCGTTGACTGCAATCCTGGGAGAAACTGAAATTGCACTTTCCAAAAAGCGAACTCAGGAGGAATATATTGAAGCTCTGGATAAAATTGGTATAGAAGCAGAGCGCCTTGATCTGCTTACCCGAAACCTGTTGAACCTGGCTCAGGCCGATTTTGAATTATCCGAAGTGAACTGCGAAGAAATACGAATGGATGAATTTCTATGGGAAATAAAGGACTATTTCGACAAAACGGATTATAAAGACAGACTTTTCTTCCATCTTGCCAAGTTGCCTGAGAATTCAAAACTGACCATAATTTTGGGAATCAGTAATCTGCTTAAATCAGCCATTATAAACCTGATAGATAATGCCTGTAAGTTTTCAGGACATCTGATAGTCGACATAATCCTCCATGTGGACAATGATTCGATATGCCTGACTGTATCCGACAAAGGCGTTGGCGTTCCTGAAAACGAGATGAACAATTTATTTCAACCATTCTTTAGGGCATCAAATGCCTATTCGTATAAAGGTTCAGGAATAGGTTTGTCTCTGGCCGATAAAGTCATTAAACTTCACGGTGGAATTATTGACTTTCATACTTCTTCCGGAATAGGAACAACCGTTGAAGTTCGTTTCAAAACGGCATCACCCGATTCAGTTTCTTAGTTTTTCGTTCCTACATTCATGTCTTACACCGGTAAATTGCCACTTGCCGGGCATTTCTTAGGATTTCATTCCCCGGTTTCGGCCTTCAGAGGTTCGATTTTGACTATCACTATCGCTGATTTTGATTGGCCTGATAACCAAAAACATAGATTTTCAGGGTCAAACCGAATAGTTTATGAATATCCGGTTGTTAATATCTTTCGCTTATTCCGGCACAACTTGCAGATATTCAGAAGTATGTTTGGGTTTTTAAACAATTTGCTGTTGATTAGTTATTTTGCGAAGATCAGAAAGATGAATGCCTAATTTGTATATTCGCAATAGTGAACCTAACATCCACGTTATGCCTTACAGGAGATTACCGAATACAGATGTGGCCAGGCTTCGTGCCATAGAAGCCGGACTGGAACTTGGTAAGAGAACAGCGCTAAATAAGCTGGCTTTCAGCCAACAGACCCTCGAGAAACTGCAGACCTTTTATCCGCATTTTCTGGGAGCCATCCGGCAGCTGAATATCTCCAAGCAAAATCAGTTTGATCGTTCAAAAGAGTATGGTGAAATTTTCAGGAAAGCGAAACTTTACCTTTCGCATTTTCTTCAGGTGGTCAACTTTGCTATTCTGAGAGGCGAGATGAAACCTGAGGTAATCGAATTTTACGGTCTGAAGATGAATTCAAAAGCGACACCTCCGTTAAATCTGGAAGCCAATGTTTTAACCTGGGGCGAACGGATCATCGAAGGTGAGCAAAAAAGGGTAATGAAAGGTGGCAGCCCAATTTACAGTCCATCGATTGCATTGGTAAAAGTCCATTATGAAGAGTTCAAGGAAGCATACCGTCACCAGAAAATGCTCCAGAACATTACCAACCGCGCTTCGGTAAGAGTGGCTGAACTGCGGGAAGTATCTGACGAACTGATCCAGCAGATGTGGAACGAAGTCGAAAACTCGATGATTAACTTCTCTGATGACGAGAAACGTGAAAAAGCTTCGGAATACGGAATTATCTATGTTTACCGTTCTTCGGAGCTGAAGAAAACAGAGATTGAAAATTTGCAGCAGAGTATTGTCTTTTCTTAATAAAAATCAATCAATTCGTGATGCCTGTGAGTCAATCTGATTCATGGGCATTTTCGTTTTATCCTGTTTTCTGCGGTATATCAGGAAAAGCAAAAGACCGGTCAGTAATAGGCTGAAAACAGCCAGGGGGAATTGCTCCGGAGTGGTTCCCCAATCTTCAATATCTTTCGAAATGATCCCTTTGTCAATAAGATAATAACCCAAAACTCCCATGGTATTATTTACGAAATGTGCCAGAATAGGCACCCACATGGTGCCGGTCCAAACCAACAGGTAGCCAAACATAGCTCCAAGTACCATCCGAGGAAGAAAACCGTAAAACTGCAAGTGCATGGCGCTAAATAAAAAAGCCGCAATCCAGATCCCCCAGTGAGAGTTTCTGGTCCAGGTCGAAAATATCCTCTGAATAACGCCGCGAAACATGAGCTCTTCGCCTAGTGCCGGAAGTATGGCAACCATGAAAATATTGAACATTAACCCCGGGATATGCTCGACCTTCAGGAATTTTTCGACCATGGTCTGGGCGGCATCCTCCATAGTTCTCATCCAGTTTTCAATGCCTGAAAGTGACTCCGGAAACTTCATCTGGCTATTGATTGCGCCTAGAAAATTAATAAATGGAATCACGAGCAACAAGCAAAGTGCAGCTAAAAGGTATGAAGAGCCTTTGGTTGAACGGTTAATCTGAAGATATTCTCCCATGTTTCCATGGAAAAGAAGTCCAAGGATAAAAGGCGGGACCACGAACAATCCAATCGACTGCAGTACCTGAAAATACTTCAGGAAATTGAGGCTTTCCGGAGAATCGACACCACCCGGCGAAAGGCTGGTCATCAGGTTGGTCATTCCAAAGAATGGAACGGCCACGAGCATTCCAAGGACGATAAAAGCCAGCACCGAAGCCACCATCACAAACAGGGCAAACATCAATTGGGGAAAAGGTTTCATTCCGCGAAAAGCAGTCGTGGTCATTGCGTTCTTTTTTGTTTGGGCGCAAAGGTAAGTAAAACAAAATTCAAGTCATTGGTCATCAAAACAGGTCAGCAGTCATTTGGAAAAAGAGAAAAGTCATTGCTGGTCATTTGCTTCGCGTCAGTAATTGGAAAAACGCAGCGTAATTCATTATTAATGACCACAGAATGATTTAATGACAACCAATTACGATGAACACAACGACTCTTTCTTTTTATTGGCCGATCAGATCTTCCATTTCCTTGAGATGCAACTCAAAATGCTGCTGATAATATTCTATCATTTCCTGAAGCGAAATCAGTTTGGTTTCATTGCTGATCCATTGATTTCCAAGTTTGGTTTCATCTACATTCCGGATCACGTGGATCAGATGCAGGTTAGCATATTCCCAGAGTTGCACCAGGTTGTACCAATCCTCGCGCTGGTAATCCTGAATGGCAATCCAACGGTCGTTGTTGCCTTCGGTGGCATAATTCGGAAACGACATTGGATTCTCGCGATATTGCAAATGCACAATCCGGTGGTTGTTGTTCGAAGCCGAATCGACCAGATGTCCCAGAATTTGCCTGATGCTGCGGTTTTGGATATTTTTTCTGTCACTGAAGGTTTCCTCTGGAAGTGCCAGCAGTCGCGGTTCCCAAACTTCAAGATACTTCAGGATGTTTTGGCAGATGTTTTCAAATGGATTCATGATAGGATGATTTTAAGTGATAATCGATGATTTGTTGTTCTCGTATTTTTCTTCTGGTAAAATTAACGAAACTTTTCTTTAGATGTCTTGTTCAATTATCTGAACACATTTTAAATTGAATAAATGAAAGCGTACAAATTATTTACGCCTGAGAAGGTAGGTTCCATCGAAGTCAGAAACCGGTTGGTGATGTCGCCCATGACCCGCTGCCGGACCATCGGAAATGTGCCCAACGATTTAATGGCTGACTATTACCGGCAGCGTTCGGGGGTAGGATTAATTATAACCGAAGGCGTGTCCCCTTCCGCCAATGGCCTTGGATACGCGCGTATTCCGGGAATTTTCAGCAAGCAGCAAGTCGAAGGCTGGAAGAAAATAACCTCCGCAGTACATGAAAATGGAGGAAAAATTGTCATTCAGTTCATGCACTGTGGAAGGATCGCGCATCCGCTCAACATTCCTGAAGGGGCCGAAATTCTGGCTCCATCCGCTGTAAAACCAGCCGGACAAATGTGGACTGATGCTGCCGGAATGCAGGATTATACGGTTCCGAAAGCGATGACTTCCGAAGATTTGGTGAGCACCAAAGCTGAATTTGTTACAGCAGCAAAGAATGCCATGGAAGCCGGATTTGACGGTGTTGAGCTGCATTCAGCCAATGGGTATTTGCTCGAGCAGTTCCTTTCGCCCATCAGCAACATCCGAACCGATCAATACGGGGGAAGCGTCGAAAATCGGTGCAGGTTTGTGCTCGAAGTAGCTGCTGCAGTAGCCGATACAATTGGCAAAGATAAAACGGGCATTCGGTTGTCTCCATACGGAGTGGCCAGCGATATGCCTCATTACCCTGAAATTGATGCAACCTACCAGTATCTTTCGGAGCAGCTCAATAAGCTTGGTATCGCTTATATCCATTTGGTCGATCATTCGGCCATGGGTGCTCCGGAAGTTCCTTTAAACATCAAAAAACAAATCCGGAGTAATTTTAAAAATTCCGTCATTCTCGCAGGAGGTTACGAAATTGAAAGGGCAGAAGCCGATATTGAGAGCGATCTGGGCGATTTGATAGCTTTTGGCCGGCCATTCATCAACAATCCCGATCTGGTTGAAAGATTGGAAAACGGTTGGCCTTTATCCACTGATCTGAATATGGATCAGTTTTATAGTGCCGACGAAAAGGGATATACCGATTATCCGGTTTACAAAGCGTAATTGTCAAAATAGAAAAAGTCCGGCGGGTGATTTGAAAACAATCGTTCTGCCGGACTTTTCATTTCCGGCGATTCATCCTTTTTTTGTTCCGGAATATAATCGTAATTTTGCCCCGAGCTTTCTGTGAAAGCCGTGTCCTTGGTAACCACGTAAAAAACAAGAAAATGAAAAGAGAAGTATCTGTATTGTTTATGCTTGCAGGCATCTTATTTGCCACCTGTTTGTTGATTTCCAACATCCTTGCCACCAAAATTTTAATGATCGGACCGTGGGCTGCCCCCGCCGGAGTTCTAATTTTCCCGATCGCCTACATCCTGAACGACGTGATCACCGAAGTATGGGGATTCAGAAAAGCCCGGCTGATTATCTGGACAGGATTTTGTGTAAATATTCTGGCAGTGGTTTTTTTTACGGTCGGAATTGTGATTCCGGGAGCGCCATTCTGGCAAAACCAGGAAGCATTTGCCACTGTTTTGGGCAATACGCCAAGGATTGTGGTGGCCAGTCTGAGTGCCTATTTGATCGGTTCGTTCCTGAATGCGTTTGTAATAAGCCGTATGAAAGTGCTTACAAATGGCAAAGGTTTCTCCGGAAGGGCAATCCTGTCAACGGTGGTTGGCGAAAGCGCCGACTCATTGATTTTTATCTGCATTGCCTTTGCCGGTGTTTTTCCGATCGGAATACTGGTAACCATGATTTTTACCCAGGCGATGCTAAAAACCGTTTATGAAATACTGATCCTGCCGGTCACAATTTGGGTGGTTGGTTTTGTCAAAAGGGTGGAAGGAGTGGATGAATTCGACACCAACCTGTCCTATAATTGGTTCAGATTGAAGGAAATTTAGTAGATTGCCTTCTTTAAACCATGGATAGAATCAGCTAAGCCGATAATTGTCAGAAACATCGCCAGATCCCAGCCACTTTTTATACGGTACAGCTGACACCAGTATTAAAAATCCATTTAACGAAACCTGATGAGAGATTGGAAATTCAACAGCGCTGATTTTAATTCTTACCCGACATATTCTGGTAATGATCTGGGAGTTACCTGGTCGAAGGAGCAAACCCAAATCAGGGTTTGGGCCCCGACGGCTATTCAGATCGAATTACTGATTTACCGGCAGGGTAGTGGCGGATCGGCTATCCGGATCGATCAGTTTGAAAAGGCCGAAAACGGAACCTGGATCATTCGCATCAATGGAAATCTGGATGGATATTTCTATACGATCAGGGTAAATGATGGAATCTGGCTGAATGAAACGCCTGGCCCCGAAGCGCGTGCCGTTGGAATAAATGGCAACCGCGGCTTGGTATTTGATCCGGCCGCAACCAATCCGGAAGGATGGGAAACCGATCAGCGAATCGAAAGTGTCAATGCTTCCGATTCCATTATCTATGAGTTACATGTCCGCGATTTCTCCATTTCACCATCTTCAGGAATGAAAAACAAAGGGAAATTTCTGGCCTTTACCGAAACGGGGACTCGTTCGCCTGAAGGCTTAAAAACAGGGATTGACCATCTGGTTGAACTTGGGATTACCCACGTTCATCTTCTTCCGGTCTATGATTTCGCAACAGTAGACGAACAATCGCCCGATAAATCCTATAACTGGGGTTACGACCCACAGAATTTCAATGCTCCGGAAGGAAGTTATTCGACCAATCCAAATACCATTTCGCGCATCCTTGAACTGAAGATGCTGGTGCAATCGCTTCACCGGGCGGGCATTTGCGTCGTTTTAGATGTGGTTTACAACCATACCTACTATACCCGAAGATCGCCTTTCAACCAAACGGTTCCCGGATATTATTACCGGCAGAAACCGAACGGGACATTTTCGAATGCCAGCGGCTGCGGAAACGAAATCGCCACCGAACGAACGATGGTGCGCAAATATATTCTTGATTCGCTTACCTATTGGGCCACCGAGTTTCATGTCGATGGGTTCCGCTTCGACCTGATGGGAATCTATGATCTGGAAACCATGAACCTGATCAGGACCCGGATGGATGCCATTTCGCCTTCCATTCTTCTCTACGGCGAAGGTTGGGCAGCCGACAAAAGTCCTTTGGATGAAAAATGGAGGGCAGTGAAAAAGAATGTCTCGCATTTGTTCAGGATCGCAGTTTTTAACGATGATTTCCGCGACGGAATTAAAGGGAACAGCTTTAACGGGCATAGCAGGGGGTTTGTCAGTGGCCAGACAATCCAGGAAGAAAATATCAAATTCGGGATTGCCGGCGCCTGCTTCCACCCACAGATCGTTTATGGATATGTGGAGCGTTCGAAATCGCCTTGGGCTTCCGAACCCTGGCAGTGCATCAACTACGACTCGTGCCACGATAATCACACTTTGTACGACAAGCTGAAATTATGTTGCCCGGATATCACTGAAGAAAAGTTGATTCGTATGGTCATGATGTCCGGAGCGTTGGTACTGACCTCGCAGGGCATCCCTTTTATTTTTGCCGGAAACGAAATGGCACGAACCAAGCAGGGCGATTCTAATTCATACAAATCACCCGATAGCATCAATAAGATTGACTGGACACGGAAAAGCGTTTATCCACAGATTTTTAGCTATTATCAATCACTCATCAGCCTCCGGAAAGAGCATCCGGCTTTTCGGCTGAAATCGGCTTACCAGATCCGGAATCACCTCGTATTTTCTTCTGATTATCAACCTGGAGTAGCTTCGTACACCTTAATCAATCATGCCAACGGAGACGATTGGCAGACGATCCTGCTTGTTTTTAACGGGAATCCGAATGAAATTACCTTTAAACTGAATGAGCAGGTTCCCTGGAGGATTGTCGCCCGCGATGCCGTGATCAATCCTGAAAGCACCGAATTTGTTTCGGGTCCGGAAATCAAGGTTTCAGGTATTTCGATGTTGATGCTGGTGGAGGATTAATCCGCAGGTTATATTACAGATGCAATCATCCATAAAAATCCAAACTAAATAGTTGGTTCCTGTCCTTCCGGTCTGGGTCCTTTGTTTACCTGAGGACGGTTTCGGTGCGGTCGGTTTCGTTGATTTCCCCGATCATTTGACCGTGCATTTTGCTCTCGTTCTTCCTTTGGACGAGGCTCCATGATCCTTTCAGCTTGAGGATTTTCTCCCGGAACACGGTTAGCTTGTGGTTTTCGGTTTCGGTTGTTCCGGTTTTTCCTCACTTCGGGTTTGGTGAAGTATTTCTGATCCAATTCTCCCACGTTCATCATGTTTTCCTTCTTTGCTTCCGGCTCGGTATATCCTTCGAACGACGGTTTCTGTCCGCGCTTATTCATGTTCAGGAATTTTTTTACATCTTCCAAATCAAGCACAAAAACACGTCCTCCATCCGATTGGGAATAACTGTACCAGACTTTTTTCTGAAGAATATCGGTTTTGAAGTGTCTGGCCAATCCTTTTTCGGTATCAATGGCCAAAAGCTCGTGCGGAAAGTCTTCCAGGGCTTCGAGATAATGATCGAGTTCGAAGGTGAGGCAGCATTTCAGTTTGCCACAACGTCCGGCCATTTTTTCGGCATTGGGCGACAATCCCTGCTTGATGGCTGCGTCCGAGGTTACACTCGAAAAATCCGTCCTCCAAGTAGAGCAGCAAAGTGCACGCCCACACGAACCAATACCGCCAATTCGCCCCGCTTCCTGACGAACCCCGATCTGCTTCATTTCAATCTTGATTCCGAAATCCCGCGCATAAAGCTTGATCAGGTCTCTGAAATCGACCCGGTCGTCGGCAATATAATAGAAAATGGCTTTGTTGTTATCGCCACGAAACTCCACATCGCCAATTTTCATGTTCAGTAGTAACTCACTGGCTATCTGGCGCGCACGAATCATCACTTTGTTTTCACGCGCCTTGGCTTCTTCCCATTTGATGACATCGGCCGGCGTAGCTTTCCGGTAAATCTTGTTCCATTCGTAACGTTCCGGTTTTTTTACTTTCCGCTTGAACTGAAGCTCGGCAAGTTTGCCGGTGAGTGAGACCGCCCCCACATCGTGCCCGGGTGAGCAGGCCACCACAACCAGTTCGTCGCGTTTTAAAAACAGTCCGTCCTCGTTTTTGAAAAACTCTTTCCGGGTTCCTTTGAATCGTATTTCGACAATGTTCGATTCGTTGGTGGTGTCGGGTATATCGTTGAGCCAATCGTAAGTTCCAAGCATTGCTGGCCTGTCGAGGTCAGTATTTGTGTTGCATCCGCTGCATCCCATATCTCTCTTTTTAAAAACAAAGGCACAATATTATCAATTTTTGGCCAAACTTGCTATTTTAATCCGATCTAAATAGCGAATTAAGGAGTTTATACTCTTTAATTAATAATCCATCCATGGATATTCAAATTTCGGTCAATCCCCGAAAACCAGCTATTCAAACGAATCGAGTACATGTAAAAGCTCTATCTTTAAAGCCAAATTAATGGTTATGAATTTCCGGCTATTTCTGATATTATTCTTGTTTGGTCTGTCTTTTCAATCGAAAATTCAGGCACAACAATTAAGTGCGGATTCTAAAATCAGTATCCTGACCTGCGATCCGGGGAAGGATGTTTATTCGATGTACGGACACACGGCCATTCGGGTAAGCGATGCGGAACAGAACCTCGATGTGGTATTCAATTACGGGGTTTTTAGTTTCGATTCTCCCAATTTTATGTACCGCTTTGCCAAGGGTCAAACCGATTACCTGATGATTGGGCAAAAATTCAGCAGTTTCATTCCTGAATATCAGGAAGAAAAGCGAAGTGTCTACGAACAGGTATTGAACCTTTCGCCGGAAGGTAAGAATCGGTTGTTTCAGGCTTTGCTTCAGAATGTACGGCTCGAGAACCGGGAATACCGGTACAATTTTTTCAAAGACAATTGTGCCACCCGGGTGCGCGATATGATTGAGCGAAATACAGGCTCGACGGTACATTTCACCGAGAACCATCCGACCGAAAGCTATCGCGGTCTGATCAAAAAATTCCATCACTCTTTTCGCTGGATCGATCTTGGAATTGACCTGCTGGTGGGTAAAAAGGCGGATGAGCCGGTTTCAGCCTACGGACAAATGTTTTTGCCTGAATACCTGATGAACCAATTTGCGAACGCCGAAATCACGGTAGATGGAAAACCTCAGCCTTTGGTTCAGGAAACCCATACCTTGCTTGAATATCCCAATTCGAAACTGGACTCAGATTGGCCCTGGCCCGCTCTGTTTTTCGGACTTTTTTTCATACTCATTCTTAGTCTTTCTTTTCGGGGTTATCTAAGGAGCAAAAAAGACGACCGTATCGATTACTGGCTTTTTTCGCTTAGCGGCTTTGCAGGGCTGATTATTGGATGGTTCACGCTGTACTCCGAACATCCGGCAATGAGCCCCAACTACAACCTGTTGTGGGCATTCCCGCTCAACCTTTTCTTCGCATTTCTTTGGACTGTCAAAAAATGGCGGAAACAAACCCAAAATTACTTCTTCCTGACTGGTATTTTATTGATTCTTTCGCTGGTGATTGGCCAAGGGTTCAACCCGGCGGTGTATCTGATTATCCTCACTTTGCTGGTACGGGTTGTCATAAATCTGATTCCTCAGAAAAGTTAGAATTGTAAATTTTTCGGTCTATTCCGCATTCATCCTGCTTTGGTTGGAACGTAACTTTGCATCGTTCACCGATTTTAAGCTTCTCCTAACCGATCACTGATACGATGGTGAAATCCACTGACATATTTTTACGTCATCAAAATAATCATGTCATGGAAAAGCATATCGAACACAGAAGACATTCAGGATCTTTTTTTGCTTATGTACTCATCATTTTTGGGACACTTTGGATACTGCAACAAAATGGATGGGATATCCATTTCCCGGGCTTTGGTGAATTCTTTGCTGCCATTGGTAATTTCTTTGGCAACCTTGCGCATTGGACCAGTGCAGCATTACTCCCATGTTTGGTTATCATGATCGGAATTCTGATCATTGTTGGACGGAGGTTTTTCGGAGCTTTACTGTTCGTCATTTTATTAATGATCTTGCTGCCAGGTTTTCTGATCCTTCCGGGCATCCTGATGGTTCTTTTGTTCCCGCTTATTTTGATCATTATTGGAATAATTATCCTGTCAAAATTGTTTTGACGCAACAAATCATCCGGATTACCGGTCAAATCGGTCGTTTTACCGATCTGCGGTCTTCCCGGAACTGAAAGTAAATACATTTGTAACAACGAAAAATGCAAAACATGGAACGTAGAGGTAGCGATAAACGGTTGTATTTTGGTGTAATCCTGATTGCATTGGGGTTCATCATGATCCTTGAAAAATTAAATCTGATTCCTGAATCAATGGCAGACATCCTCATATCGTGGCAAATGCTGCTGATTGGAATCGGGATACTCTCACTGATCGGAGGAAACCGGACTGCCGGTACCATTTTGATCGTAATTGGCGGCACATTCCTGATTCCACAGCTGATTACAGTCCCTCATGAACTCAGGCAGATCTATTTTCCACTTATCCTGGTTGCCATCGGAATCTCGATTTTGTTTCGCCAACGTGGCGGACATAGGCTACACTCCTTCAAAGAATCCGATCCGATTATTAACATCCCGTCAGGTGATTCATTCAATACCTTCGATGATTTTGTGATCTTTGGCGGTCGCGAAATATTCGTTAACTCACAGGCTTTGGCCGGAGGAAAGGCCACTTCCATCTTTGGCGGAATCGAGTTCGATTTGCGGAAAGCCAACCTTCAGCCGGGTGGTGCGATCATCGACTGTGTCAGTGTTTTCGGGGGCTGTGGCTTTAAAATCCCAATGGACTGGAACGTACGCAACGAAGTGACCACTATTTTTGGGGCATTCACAGATAAACGCGGTGACACCTACAGTGACAAATATTACGATCCCTCCAAAACTATTGTTATAAAAGGAGTTTCAATTTTCGGTGGTATTGAAGTGAAACACTTCTAACCATGAAACACCCCTTAACCCATAATTACCGGCTTCTTGGTTACTATGCCTTGTTTTGGGTCGTAATAGGCATTATCAATCTGGCACTTCAGGTGTTTTGGTACAATGTTCCATTGACCTATTCGTTGCTTGATACTGGAACAACTTATGTTTTATATCCGCTACTCGGCTCAAGCATTTGGTACAGTATACGTTACAATAGCCTTGAGGAGGTTGGTATTGCCCGTTTAGTTCTGTTCCATTTTGTTGCGGCGTCTATTCTTTGCGGAATTTGGGTTTACATCAGCTACGCCATTTATCAGCCATTCATCTCAGAGAATAATGATTTCCTGAGCAAAGGAATTCCTTCCAAGATTTTTGCCGGTTACATCATGTATACTATTTACCTGGTTTTCTTTTATGCGGTCAATTATTACGAAAGTCTGAAGGAAAAAATCAAGAAAGAAAGTGAATATAAATCCTTGATTCGTGAGGCCGAATTGCAGGTACTAAAATCGCAGATCAACCCGCATTTTCTTTTTAACAGCCTGAATTCCATTTCGTCGCTGACTGTCAGCAATCCTGAAAAAGCTCAGGAAATGGTGATCAACCTCTCCACTTTTATGCGATATTCGCTGATGCACAATGAAAAAGAAATGGTTTCGTTTTCACGGGAATTAGAAAATATTAAACTTTACCTGAGCATTGAGAAAGTCCGTTTCGGGAAGAAACTGAATGCTGAATTTGAGATTGATGCACACTGTCTGGAAGCTGAAATTCCAAACATGATTTTGCAGCCTTTGTACGAAAATGCCATCAAATACGGGGTTTACGAAACCACCGAACAGGTCACCATTAAAACCAGTTGCATGTGCGAAGGAAATGTTCTGAAAATTACCATCGAAAACGAATACGATGCCAGCACGATAAAGCGGAAAGGTGAAGGAATCGGTTTGAGGAATATCCGTAAACGCATGGAGATTATATACAATCAGCCCGATCTGATCAAAATAACCGATCATAAAACAAGTTTTGAAGTCCAATTAGTCATCCCACAAAAAACCATAGCATCATGAGCGAAAAATTACAAACCCTGATTATTGAAGACGAAGAACTGGCCCGAAACCTTTTACGCTCTTACCTGAATGATTGTCCTGATATTGAACTGATCGGTGAGTGTGAAAACGGCTTCGATGGCGTGAAAACCATCAACGACAAAAAACCCGACCTGGTATTTCTCGATATTCAGATGCCCAAAATTACCGGCTTCGAAATGATCGAACTGCTCGATTTCAAGCCTCAGATTATTTTCACTACTGCCTACGACCAATATGCGCTGAAGGCCTTTGAACTCAACGCGGTTGACTATCTGCTGAAACCCTTTTCGAAAGACCGGCTGCTTACCGCCATTGACAAAGCCAAACACCATATTCAGAATGAAGAGAAAATCGACGACAAACTGGAGGAACTTTCCAATTTCCGGGCTGGCGGGGAATTTCTTGACCGCGTCGTGGTAAAAGACCGGCATAAAATCCATATCATCACCGTTGATCAGATCCGGTACATCGAGTCGCTCGACGATTATGTGATGATTTACACGGCTGATGGCCGTCATATCAAACAAAAAACCATGAAGTTCTTTGAAGAGAACCTCGACCCGAAAAACTTTATCCGGATCCATCGCTCTTATATTGTCCAGGTTGATAATATTGCCGAAATTCAGCAGTACGAAAAGGAATCGTATATCGTCATCCTGAAAGACAAAGACAAAACCAAGCTGAAAGTCAGCAAAACAGGGTACAAAAAGATCAAAGAGGTGCTGCATTTCTAAAAGGGAAAAGTCTCAGACAAGTCCTTTTGAAAAGTCCCGTGATTATCGCTGGACTTTTTCTATTTTTGAGCATTCATTTTGTCTGTATGATCAACTGCCTTGTAAATCTGACCACCTCTGTTCCATTTTCATCCATTTCAAAACTGTTTGAAGATGTTGAAAAGGAAACCCTGGTTTGGATTGTTCTTATTCTAGCTGCTATATTGCTCACAATAATGGGTTTGGAGCTTCGGAAATATGTCCGTAATAACCGATCCATCAGCTTTACCCGATTTTTCAGAAAGGTCCAATTGGTGGTAAGTCTGCAAAAAGACCGTCCGCTTCGCCCGCAGGTTTTAACCATGACCATCCGAAATACCGGAAAAAACGAAGCCGACATCAATGCGCCGGTGCTGGAATTCAGGAAAATATGGACAACCCGGAAATTTAAACTGAATGGAATCAGCGGGAATCAGATTTATCCGATGTTTATTGATGCCGGAAAAGTACACCAGTTGCGCATCGAAACCGCTACTTTTCACCAGTATGACCGTTCGATCCGTTCGTATTACTGGGCGCGAATTCTGGTAAGCGATGTAGAAGGCCGCAAGTGGAGATCAAATAAGGTAAAGCTTAGGAAAAGCCTGGTCACATAGAAGTTACGGAAAAAGGAAGGAGTAATAAGGAAAATTGAGCGATGCAATCCAATTCCTCATTTCTTGTTTCTGTTTCAATATTTATAGTCTATAAAACAATGATGAACAAAGTATTAGTTGTTTTTTCAGGAGGACAAGACTCCACCACCTGTTTGTTTTGGGCTCAGAAGGAATTCGATGAAGTGGAAACTCTTTGTTTCGACTATGGACAGCGGCACCGTATTGAAATGGAAGCTGCCCGATCTATCGCCGAAACTGCCGGTGTGCCGTTTACTCTGTTGAACCTGGATTTGCTGAAACAAATCACCCACAATTCACTCACCGATTCGAGCATGGAGGTGGAAGAAGATAAACCGGAAAACCGGCCGCCAAACACCCTGGTTGAAGGAAGGAACATGTTGTTCCTGACTTTTGCAGCTATCTTTGCCAAAGGGAAAAATATTCCGAACCTGGTTACTGGTGTTGGTCAGGCCGATTTCAGCGGATATCCTGATTGCCGCGACGAGTTTATCCGTTCGCTCAACCAGACCTTGAACCTTTCGATGGATTACGAATTTAGAATTCATACCCCGCTGATGTGGAAATCGAAGCAGGAAATTTGGGCATTGTCCAATGAATTGGGGGTTTTTGATCTGGTGCGCACTCAAACCGTTACCTGTTACAACGGAATCATCGGAGCCGGTTGCGGACATTGTCCCGCCTGCCAGCTCCGAAAGAATGGATTGGAAGCATATTTGGGAAAGAGTTATTAGTCATTTGGAAAAAGGAAAGAGGAAATACTTGTATTCTCAGGCATTTTTGGAATTTGAAATTTGGAACTATTATGAGCGATTTAAAAAACCTCGGAAACGAAAGCAAATACCTGTTCGACTATTCATCAGAAATGCTGGAAAGCTTCGATAACAAACATCCGGAGAACGACACCATGGTGAAATTCAATTGTCCTGAATTTACCAGTTTGTGCCCCATCACCGGTCAGCCCGACTTTGCCACCATTTACCTGAGTTATATTCCCGACCAAAAGCTGGTCGAAAGCAAAAGTCTGAAGCTCTACTTATTCAGTTTCCGCAATCACGGCGCATTTCATGAAGATTGCATCAACATCATCATGAAAGACCTGATTGCGCTGATGGATCCGAAATACATCGAAGTTTGGGGGAAATTTCTACCCCGTGGCGGGCTCAGTATTGATCCGTATTGCAACTATGGAAAGCCGGGTACCAAATACGAGCAAATGGCTGAATTTCGTATGATGAACCACGATTTGTATCCGGAGAGAGTAGATAACAGGTAAAGATTTATGTCTACTTCAGGGTTCCCTTCTCTGCATTTTCTATCATTTTTTTATTCGCGGTGATGTATATTTCAACACGGCGGTTTTTTGCCCTTCCTTCAGCAGTCGTATTATCCGCTACTGGCTCATCAAAAGCCTTCCCTTCGGTCTTCATACGTTCAGGCAGAATTCCATTGGCCGTCAAAAATTTCGAAACTGAGGCAGCTCTATCATTTGATAATTTGAGATTCATCTCACGCGAACCTTTATTATCAGTATGCCCATAAGTGGTTACATCAGTTTCAGGGCTTTGTTTTAACGAGGCCGCAAACTTTAGCAAAGCATCTTTCGATGAAGCATTTAAATCGCTTTTCCCTGTATCAAACAAGATGCCACTATCAAATGTAACTTTAATTGCCTGCAGGTTATTCGCATCAGCAACGGTCTCAACTTTTGCTCCTTCAATTTTTTCAAGTTCAGCTTTTTGTTTATCCATTTTTTTTCCAATAGCCGCACCTGTACCCGCTCCAACAGTACCACCAATAGCTGCACCCAAGGCTGCACCTTTCGCATCACCACCAATCAATGCTCCGATTCCGGCACCCAAGAGTGCTCCACCGGCGCCTCCCATTACTGCACCCTTTGTAGAATTCTTACTGCTTGAGCAACTGCTCAAAAGAATTGCACTGCAAATAACAACTGACATTAATTCTCTAAAATTCCTCATTTTTATTATTTGAAATTGTAACATAATTGCACTTGTCCGGGTTTACCCCAGAACAGACTAAAAGAAGTTAAGGATAACGTCTATTTATCCGAAATTAAATTGTTTTGCATATTCTCCTGGAAGAAAAAATTACCGTTTCATCACCCCGTAACAAAGAATTTTGACAATATTGTCAACACTATGTTCGAGGTTTACTTTGCTGTAATCGCCTGCTGCCAAAGGCATTTCCAAACCTTTGATTGCTGTGGTAATTCCGATAGCAGCCAGGGTCAGGTCATAAACTTCAAATATGCTTTTGCGGACTCCTTCGATCAGGATTCGTTTGATCATCCGGATTTCTTCCTGCTGATGCCGATGTTTGATGTTTTCGATAAACTCAATCGCAGTAACGTCGTTTTCCAGTGCATTGTAAAAATTGGCCATGCTTCGGAAGGTAGTCAGTTTGGTTAAGATGTAATCTCTTAGCTTGTCAACCGGATCGGTATTGCGGTTCACCACAATTTCGAGTTCTTTCCGGAGGATGTCAACTTCCTTCTGGATGACTGCCTGAAAAAGATCTTCCTTGCTCGAAAAATAATAGTAAAGCGAACTCTTCCCTTTTCGGACGGCATTGGCAATATCATCAAGAGTGGTTTTTTTATAGCCGTATTTGCTGAATATTTCCTGAGCAATTTTGAGAATACTTTCGCGGTTTGCGTCTTTTTTATTCGACAAATTTTCTAGGTTCAGTGCCATATACGATAGGTTTATTTCAATCAGAAAACAAATATAAAATAATTTCAGTAAAAGTGAGCCTCTCACTTTGCTGCAAAGAAACTGTCAATTTCCAGAATTCATCATCTTCGCCCCTTTTTTTTATACCCTCCATGAGAAATATCAACTTCCACATTTCTTGAGTTTTCCTGGATCAGACGGAAATCAAGCTGTTTCTTTTCCAGGTTGGCCCTTGAAACCTCCACCTTAACTTCATCGCCAAGCTGAAAGGTGCGGTGCGAATGACGGCCGGTCAGGCAGTAATTCTTCTCATCGAAAATGTAAAAATCGTCGTTGAGGGTATTCACCGAAACCATTCCCTCGCACTTGTTCTCCAACTCGACGTAAATCCCCCAATCGGTCACTCCGGAAATTACTCCGGAAAACTCCTGGCCGATTTTGTCCTGCATAAATTCGACTTGCTTGTATTTTATGGATGAACGTTCGGCATTGGCAGCCTTGTTTTCCATTTCGGACGAGTGTTTGCACAAGTCTTCATACTTCTGGGCATTCGCGGTTTTCCCTCCTTCGAGGTAGTGTTCCAGCAGACGGTGTACCATCACGTCGGGATATCGGCGGATAGGCGATGTGAAGTGCGTGTAGAATGGGAATGAAAGTCCGTAATGACCGATGTTTCTTGTGGAATATACTGCTTTGGCCATGGTCCGGATGGCCAGTGTTTCAATTACGTTCTGCTCTTTTTTGCCCCTGACATTGGTCATCAGCTGATTCATCGAACTGGTGATTTGTCCGGGAGTGCCCAGCAGCAAACCATAGCCAAACTTGTGGATAAAATGGTTAAAATTGATGAGTTTGTCCGGATCAGGTTTGTCGTGAATACGGTAAACAAAGGTTCTCGGAGTTTTCTGATCTTCCGGATTACCAATGAATTCGGCCACCCGTTTGTTGGCAAGTAGCATAAATTCTTCGACCAGCTGGTTACTTTCTTTAGCTTCCTTGAAATAGACTGAAAGTGGTTTGCCGTTTTCGTCGATGTTGAATTTGACCTCAATCCGCTCGAAGGCCATGGAGCCTTTTTTAAACCGGGCTTCGCGAAGTTTGACCGAAAGCCGGTACAAGGTAAGCACTTCCTCCTTCAGTTCACCTTCGCCGGTTTCGATAATCTGCTGAGCATCTTCGTAGGCAAACCGTTTGTTGGAATGAATGACGGTTCGTCCAAACCATTGTTCCTGAATTTCGGATTGATCATTCAATTGGAAAATGGCCGAAAAGCAAAGTTTGTCTTCATTGGGCCGTAGTGAACAAACGCCATTCGACAGTTTCTCCGGAAGCATTGGAACAACACGGTCGACCAGATAAACCGAAGTGGCCCTTGAACAGGCTTCATCGTCGAGGATGGTTCCGGGCTTCACGTAGTGCGAAACATCAGCAATATGAACCCCAACTTCCCAAAAGCCATTTTCGAGTTTGCGGATAGAAATGGCATCGTCAAAATCTTTGGCATCCAGTGGATCGATTGTAATCGTGGTCACCCCACGCATGTCCCGGCGACGTTTAATTTCATCTTCAGGAATCAGTTCAGGAATCTTTTCGGCAGCTTTCAGTACACTCTCCGGAAAACGTAAAGGTAAATCGTATTCGGCAAGGATGGCGTGCATTTCTGCGTTGTTATTGCCCACATCGCCCAAAACTTCAATGATTTCGCCGATTGGATTTTTGGCAGAGGCCGGCCATTCCAGAATTTTCGCGACCACTTTCTGACCGTCTTTCGCACCATTCAGCTTCTCATTTGGGATAAACAGGTCGAATCCCACTTTTCCCGAAGGAATAAAAAAGGCAAAATTGCGGGATACGGAGATCGTTCCAACAAAGGTGGATTTCGCACGCTCGGTAATCTCGACTACTTCGCCTTCAGGAGGCTGGTTCTTGCGCATGGCGTATAAGGTCACCTTCACCTTATCACCATCCATGGCATGATTCAGGTTTCGGGCCGAGACTAATACCGGCTTTTCGACTTCTTCCGAAGTCACGTATGCAAAACCCTGACGCTGCATGTCGACTGTTCCTGAAATGGTTCCGCTGCGTGCCTTGAGCTTATATTTTCCGCGCTGAACACTGTGCAAGTTTCCGCCTTCGGTCAATTCTTCAAGCACCACGAAGACCAGTTTGGTAATTTCCGGATCGTGTATTTTCAGGAGTTCTGCAATCTGTTTGTAGTTGTAGGTTCGTTCGGGGTGATCGTAAAACAAAGTCAGGATTGCATTTTTGAGTTTTGGCTTGTTAAAGGATTCGACCAGTTTGGCAATCTTCTGCTTTTTCTTTTTGGCCATCGATGAGGTTATTAAATTTTAGTGGAAGGTAAGAAAGATTTCCGGAACTGAACCAAAAAGCAGCCAATTTCGGAACCCGAAACGGAAAACGGAAAACGGAAAACGAAAAGGAAAAGGAAGTCCGGAATGTGGCAAGGATTCTCCCGGATGACATTCCGGACTGTTATGGCCGGATTCAGTTTCTCCAGCGCTCGAGCCGAGGGATTCCCATGGCAAAAAATTTAGCCACGAGCTTCGGCATTTTCATCTCGATCATTTTTTCGATACAAAATGCTTTCATCTGCTGTGCAGTAAAATCAGGCTGGGTAAAAGCCCCGTCCTGATAGCAATAGCTGCAATACATTACCGATCTGGAGCCGTCGGCATGGATTCCCCCATTTTGCGGGTCTCTTTTCAGGGGCATTCCGCAGCTCTGGCAATTTTTGTAGACTTTTTCCATTTTGAATAACTTTTAAATGGTGAATTTTCTTCATTCAAATTTAGTAAATTTACCCGGAAACTGCCTGGTATGAAACTTCAACTTTTACTCCTGATCCTGATTTTTGCCGTTCAATTTGTCTCCGCACAGGCTCCGAATCCCAATTTCATCGATAAAATGGCAATCGGTGAAGGCCGGAACCACCAGAAATTGTCGCGGTTTACCGAATCCGAAAGCTATGCTGACTACGATCTGATTTGGCAACGGTTAACCCTTACAATTGATCCGGCGGTAAATTATATTTCAGGATCAGTTTTCTCGCAAGTCAAATGCATGAAAGAGAACATGCTTACGCTCCAGTTCGACCTCACTGACTCACTCAAGGTTGACTCAATTAAATTTGATTGGAAAACCGTAAGCTTTAAGCACAATTCAGATAAAATAACCTTATCGCTTCCGGCTGGTATACAAGGAACCAGTTATCATCTGGTCGAAATATTTTATCGTGGCGTGCCTCCGAAAAATGGATTTGGATCTATCGCATTTGAAAAACACAACAATGTGCCCGTCATGTGGACCTTATCTGAGCCTTATGGCGCTCTGGACTGGTGGCCCTGTAAGCAAAGTCTGGCCGACAAGATTGATTCAATGGAATTACTCATCACCTGTCCGGTACAATATAAGGCAGCCAGTAACGGCCGCTTGGTTTACGACAAGGTCATTGGCAATCAAAGAACTGTTAAATGGCGGACCCACTATCCGATCGCCACCTACCTGGTCGGAATTGCGGTGACCAACTACGAAACCTATTCCGATTCTCTGGATATTCCCGATGGAAAAAAACTGGAAATCCTGAATTATGTGTATCCTGAATACCTGGCAACAGCCAAAAGCAAATCCGCTGAGATTTTAAGCATCATGCAGTTTTACAATACCAAGTTTATGACCTATCCCTTTGCCAGCGAGAAATACGGGCATGCCCAATTCGGCTGGGGCGGCGGAATGGAACATCAAACCATGAGTTTTATGACCAGTCTCGAATATGAACTGGTGGCGCACGAGATGGCTCACCAATGGTTTGGCGACTACATCACACTGGCCAGCTGGCACGATATCTGGCTCAACGAGGGTTTTGCTACTTATCTGACGGGCCTGGTTTTCGAAAATCTTCAAAATGGAGTTTGGTGGCCGGTTTGGAAATCGCAGGTGGTGGCCAGTATTACCTCAAAGCCTGATGGTTCGGTTTATGTGGCCGATACTACTGATGTAAACCGGATGTTCAACGGACGGCTGACCTACAACAAAGGAGCCTATCTTTTACAAATGCTGCGATGGGAAATCGGCGACAACAAGTTTTTCCAGGGATTGGAGAATTACCTGCACGATACGGCCATTGCCAATCAATTTGCCAGTCAGGATGAATTCGTCCATCATATGGAGGCTGCGGCTGACACTTCGCTGACCGGGTTTTTCAATGAATGGTATTACGGCGAAGGATATCCGACCTACCATCTGAACTATCATTCCGATCCGGTAAATCCAGCGAGACAAATTCTCCGGATCAGCCAGACGGCTTCTCATTCATCGGTCAGTTTCTTTAAAATGCATGTTCCCATCCGGGTTTGGAAAGGTGGAAAATATACCGATCTGCGACTTTACAATACCATGCAAAATCAGGAGTTTGTAATCTCTGAACAGCCTTTCGATAAACTTGAGTTCGATCCTGATCAGTGGCTGATTGCCAAAAACGACCAGATTCTACCTGTAGTTGATATTTCAAAGTCCAATGAAATTCAAATCATTCCTGAATATACCACGGAGAAAGTTCGGGTGATACTCCCCGAATTTTCAGGAAATGGAACTTTCCGGATGGTGGATCAAAATGGAAGAATTATCCTGCAGGAATTGCTTTTGTCGCAAGACTCACGAATTGACATCAGTTCTCTGAAGAATGGAGTTTATCTGGTGGAGGTAGGAATCAAGGACCAAAAACGAATCGAAAAAATCATTATCAGTCAGAATTAAAATACCTTGGAAATGAAAAAACCGCAAAACGCTGTCGAAAACTTTAAAACGCTTAATTGCTCGCAATCGGTGCTGATGAGCTTTTCGGATGAATTCAAAATAGATGCCGGTACGGTTGTACGGATTGCTGCCGGATTTGGTGGCGGAATGGCCATGGCCGAAACCTGTGGTGCAGTGACCGGAGCCTATATGGTTCTGGGTCTGAAATCAGGCACTGAAGGAAAAACCATTCCGGAAATCAAGGCTGAAACGAAAGCAGCCGTGCGCCGTTTCAACGAAATTTTCATTGCAAAGCATGGTTCACTGACCTGCAAGAAGTTGATGGGCGTCGATATTTCCACTCCGGAAGGTGCCGCTGAAGCAGCAGAGAAAAAACTTCATGATTCGGTTTGCAGCAATCTGGTTGCCTCTGCCGCAGAAATCCTGGAAAATCATTTTTAAATCCTGAAAAAGGAACCAATACTATCAGGTTTAATCCAGAACTTCATAAATAGTCACTTGATCGGCTTTATGTTTCAGGCTTGCTTCTCCCACCTTCTGACAATTGAACGATTCTTTTACCTTTTGGAAAGAGGTTTCATTGATCAGAATTTGCCCCATAGCAGCAGCCGATTGGAGACGCTGGGCAACATTTATAGTATCGCCGATTACCGTGTAATCGAGTCGACGTAAGGTGGCCGAACCAATATTGCCTGAAATCATTTCTCCGCTGTTGATCCCGATGGAAACTTGGGGAAAAAATTTCACATTCTCAGGCAAAACAGGTGAACTGTTTATTTTATTCCGGACGGCAAGGCTCGCATCAATGGCCCGGTCAAGATGATAATCTCCCCTGAAAACAGCCATCACCGCATCACCAATAAACTTGTCGATATAGCCGCCTTGTGCAATGATCTCTTTCACCATCACTTCAAAATAGCTGTTCAATAATTTCACCACTGCATCGGGCGACTCATTTTCGCTGATGGAAGTAAAACTGCAGATATCAATAAAAACGATGGATGCTTCAACTGATTCGTTCGCCATAAGCGATGATTCGAATTCGCGGCTGCCCATGAAATTGAGTACCGTTTCATCGACATACATTTTCAGGATACTATTCTCGCGGATCGCTTTGAGGGTTTCGCGAATCTGGGCGCAATGCCGGATGGTTTTTTCCATGGTCAACGACAAGTCCTCAAAATTAATGGGCTTGGTGATGAAATCGAATGCGCCACGGTTCATAGCAGTTCGGATATTTTCCATATCGCCGTAAGCCGAAACAATCACCGATTTAATCAGCGGACTGGATTCATTCAGCCTGCTGAGCAAAGTCAAACCATCCATTTCAGGCATGTTGATGTCGCTCAGTACAATGTCCACATCAGGATGTAACAGTATTTTTTCCAACGCATCCCGTCCGTTTACAGCAAAGATGAACTCGTACTCTTGTTCGCGTATTTTCTGGCGAAACTTTTGTTTGATGAGCATCTCCAAATCAACTTCGTCGTCGGCTACTAATATTTTTGCCATAACTTACTGTTTAAATTTTTCTCGTAAATAATTAAAATCAACGGGTTTGGTTAAGAAATCGTCGGCTCCCAACTCTTTGGCCTTGTTAAAATTCTCAGCATCGCCATAAGCAGTGATCATCATAACAACCGGCGGGGGTATTAAATATTTTTGCTTGATGTGCCGAAGCAATTCCAGACCACTCATACCCGGCATGTTGATATCCGAAAGAATCAGTACTGTCTGATGTTCAGGCTGGGCAAGGTATGTGAGCGCTTCTTCGCCAGAAAAGGCAAATGCAAATTCAAGTTGTTTTTCCCTGATTTCTTTCCGGAACCTTTGCTCAAACAGGGTTTGAATATCTCTTTCGTCGTCAACTACTAATATTTTCATATCCTATCAATTTGAAATTTATACCGGTAATACAATTGTAAATACAGATCCTTCGCCTTCCTCAGTTTTCACTTTCAGCTCTCCCTGATGACCTTTGGTGACAATTTCGTAGCTCATACTCAAACCCAAACCGGTTCCTTCACCAGTAGGTTTGGTCGTAAAGAATGGCTGGAAAATTTTATCAATTACTTTCTGAGGAATTCCATTCCCATTATCCGAAACCTGGATTTCCACTTTCCCATTTAACCTTGATGTTTTAACTGAAACCGTTGGCTCAAAATCAGTGGGTATCTGTTTTTTCTTATCGGTTGTGGCATAAAACGCATTGGTTATTAAATTAAGGATCACCCGGCCAATATCTTGCGGGATGATGTTGATTTTGCCAATCGTTTCATCAAAATCAGTTTTCATGGTCGCATTGAACGATTTATCTTTTGCCCTTAATCCATGATAAGCCAATCGCAAATATTCGTCTGCCAAAGTATTGATATCGGTCGGTTCTTTTTGTCCGGAACTGGTTCGAGAATGCTGAAGCATTCCTTTTACAATGGCATCGGCGCGCTTGCCGTGATGATTGATTTTTTCAAGATTTTGCTTGATATCAGCCGCAATTGCTTTTGCCACATCAATTTCACCTTTATCCAGTTCCTCATTCATTTCATCAATTAATTCATTGCTCACTTCCGAAAAATTATTGACGAAATTCAACGGGTTCTGTATTTCATGGGCAATTCCGGCGGTGAGTTCGCCGAGCGAAGCCATTTTTTCGGACTGAATGAGCTGTGCCTGTGTGGATTTTAGTTCGGTATAGGCCTTTTCAATTTCTTTGGCTTGTGCTAATTCCCGTTCCCGGTTTCTTTCCTTTTCGGCGTGCAAAATACGTCGCCGCAAAAACCAATCAAATCCAAACACACCAACAATTAACAACAAGCCATAAATACAGTAGGCCCACCAGGTTCGCCACCAGGGAGGAAGTATGATAATATCTATGCTTTTTTCGGCCCAAGCTCCATAGCTGTTGGCTCCTTTGATGTGAAACTTGTATTTGCCCGGAGGAATATTAAAATAGTAGGCTTTGTGTTCGGAGTTTGACTGTAGCCAGGTTTTGTCGTAATTTTCAAGATAATAAATTAAACGGTTTTGTTCAGGTTCGGCATAATCAATTAGTGCAAACTCAAACGAAAAAACATTCTGGTCGTGACTGAGCCGTATTTCTTTGGTATTCACAAGACTCTCTTTTAGTGGTCCGTTGCTACCGGATATAACAGCTTGATCGGCCAGACGGAATCCTGTAATCCCAATTTCAGGCGATTTTAGGTTCTTTTCAATTTCATCGGGATTAAGCCGGTAATATCCGGAACCAGTTCCAAAACAGAGGTTGCCATCATGGGTTTTATATCCTTCGTGCCAATACCAATTCGTTGAATTTACCCCATAACTTTTGCCAAATTTATTGGTTTGGTCTCGTTGTTCATTAATTCTTAGCAGGCCCATACTTGTGCTTACCCACAGGTTATTCCGCTTATCTTCGGCAATGCTCGAAGCAACTTGAATTCCACTCAACAATGTGGGGTCGCTGTATCGTATAAAATCATCTTCATCCCGGTTGTATCTATATAGGCCTGTGGAGCCGCCAAGCCATAGAACTCCACTATTATCCTCCATAAAACAGAAGATAGTTGAACCTTTCAGGTAATTCTTACTTTTCTTTGTTTCGCTATTGAATAAAAATACTCCACCGCTGTTTAAAAGCCCAACCCACAATTTATTGGTTCTATCCTCAAAAACAGTACTTACTACATTATTTCCAATACGAATTGTATCATCGTGCCGGAAGTAATATTGCGAAAAAGTACCCTTTTCACGATCCATGAGGTTCAACCCGTTCACCGTTCCTATCCAGAAATTTGAATTACTGTCTTCAAGGATTGAAAGTACTCTATTGTCGCTTAGTGTTTTATTATTCAGGGAATCGTGTTTATATTGAATAAAACCACCACTCTTTGTATCCCACAAATTTAATCCGTTTGCTCCGCCAGTCCATAGATTTCCCTGCCGGTCTGATTTGATAACCTGTACCCAGTTCTCATTTTTATGGGTGGGATTAATCTTAGGAATCAGTGGTTTTCTCTGATGTTTATTCGGATCTGTAATGATCAGTCCGTCATTCCCTGCTGTCCAGAAATCACCGTTTGGCGCTTCGTACCATGCACTGATTCCTTTTGATGTCGTATTAAGAGGAATCTCCATTTTTATGGGATTGATGCGGTAAATGTTCCCATGTGTTATTCCACCTATCCAGAGAATACCATCGCGCGAATTAAAAGCCTGCCATGCCCCATTGTCTTTAAATCCTGAAGTTGCTGTTTCTATCCGCTTAAATTGAACGATTTTCGCCTCTTTTTGATTGAAGTAATAAATTCCGGAACCAACAGTCCCGAACCAGAAATTTCCGGCTGCATCCTGGTTAATAAAAGTGATGTGTTCGTATACCGGGGTCTCTTTAGAAACGAGCGGGCCGCTCAGTTTTTCTGGATGGGCCGGATCGTAAATTAACCTTTCAAAAGTACCCTGTTTGCGGTTCATTTTGTGCAAGCCGTTTTTTGCAGTGCCAATCCATAAAACACCCTGATTATCTTCGTAAATAGCGCTTACTTTATTGCTGATCAGGCTATGGTCATTATTCGGATTGTTCAGAAAGCGAGTAAATGTACCTGTTCCCTTGTTAAGCCGGTTTAGTCCACCATCTGTAGGTTTGCCTCCATTGTCAGTATAAGGACTACCGGTTCCAATCCACAAAGCACCTTGCCTGTCTTCGTAGATTGCACGAACCTGGTTAAAGCTGAGGCTGGAAGTATTGTTTCCCTGATGCCTGAAATGGGTGAAATTATTGGTTTTAGGATCAAATTGATCGAGGCCTCCGTGCGTTCCAATCCACAAAATCCCCTGTTTATCTCGGAGAATACAAGTTACCGTATCGCAACTAAGGCTTGCTGTATTTTCGGGGTTGTGCCGAAAATTGGTAAAAATATCGGTTTCGGGATTGTAACGGTCGAGACCTGAACCCAGGCTGCCAATCCAGATATCGCCATTGGAATCGGCATAAACAGATTCCAAAATACTACTGCAAATTGAATTTGGATTTTGCGGATTATGCTGAAAGGTAGTCAATTGACTCCCATTGTACTTGTGGAGGCCTTGTTTTGTGGCAAACCACATATTTCCATTTACATCCTGCGTAATGCCAACAACAAAATCGAAATTGCCTCCTTCAGGAGGAGGTACAGTATTAAATACAACTGACTGGCCATACACCGTAAAAGACAAATTAACAAACAATAGTATCAGTGCTATTGAGCATATTCGAAGCCTCATTTTCATATAATCCTTGTGTTTGTTAAATGTTTCTGAGAATCAAATTAGATAACGCATTACTCTGATTATTGTTTCTGTTAACTATTGATTAGCAAAATAGTAAACTCCGTCCCCTCGCCTTCTTTCGTTTCCACCTTCAACTCTCCGCCATGCGCTCAAAAATTGTCTGACCCACAGATTTTCAGGATTAATGGATTTCACTGATTTCTTCATCTTCGTTTTATCTGCGTGATCTGTGTAATCTGTTCAATCAGTGATTCAGACAACTGGTAGCTGAATAGTAAATTCCGTGCCTTCACCTTCCTTTGTCTCCACCTTCAACTCGCCACCATGCGCCTTTACAATATCGTAAGCCAATGAAAGACCCAGCCCAGTTCCCTGTCCGGTAGGTTTGGTGGTGAAGAAAGGTTGGAAGATTTTATCAACGATATTGGCGGGGATGCCGGATCCGTTGTCTTTAACCCTGATCTCAACATGGGATCCCATTTTTTTTGTCGAGACGTTAACAGTTGGTTTGTAATCTGGTTGGGGTATGGATTGTGTTGGTGGTTGTAGAGACAAGGCATGCCTTGTCTCTACGGTTGCCGTTATTCGAATATTTGCCGCATAAAACGCATTGGTAATCAGGTTCAGAATGACCCGGCCGATATCTTGTGGAATGATGTTAATTTTTCCAATCGATTCGTCAAAATCGGTATTCATGGTGGCATTGAATGATTTGTCTTTTGCCCGCAAACCATGATATGCCAACCGCAAATATTCAGCAGCCAAAGCATTAATATCGGTTGGTTCTTTTTGGCCTGTACTGCTGCGGCTGTGTTGCAGCATCCCTTTCACAATGGCATCGGCTCGTTTGCCGTGGTGATTGATCTTTTCGAGGTTTTGTTTGACATCGTCAGCAAGTTCAGTTGCCAGTTGCCAGTTGCCAGCCGCCAGTTCATCCTTCATTTCATCGACCAACTCGGTGCTGACTTCCGAAAAATTATTGACGAAGTTCAACGGGTTCTGGATTTCGTGGGCAATTCCGGCGGTGAGTTCGCCGAGCGAAGCCATTTTTTCGGATTGTACCAATTGCGATTGAGCGGCTTTCAGATCGGATAAGGTTGTTTCAATACTTTTCTTCGCGATTTCCAGTTTTTTAAAGTCTTCGTACCGGGCGTATGCAATAGCAAAAGCTTCGGCCAGCGACCTGACCAAATCAAGCTCGTCTATGGTGAGTGGCAGAACATTTCCGACGTAAAGCATGCCCTGCGCGAAAGGAACAAAATGCAGATCGAGCGATTCGGGTGGTTTCAATGTGCCCTGGTAAGTTTCTGTATTCTTTACCTGTCCTTCACTCACCATCGATTGCATCCATTTCAGGAATTGTTCTTTATTCCAGTGCGTTTTGAAAATCAGTCCCTTTCGCCAATAATCCACTGAGTTGATGGTGAGTTCACTGGAATCAAAAGGTAAATCCATTGCAGCGAGTGATTTACCATCAGGTGCCGACAAAAATACCTGTATATGTTTTGTCGATTCATTGATAATAAAAACGCCGCATCGAATAAAAGGTACGCCCAGCGCAATGAGCTCGTGCCAGATTAATGGCGTGATGCGCTGCAGATCGTCGACAGATCGCATGGAGGCAATCTCAGCACGGACACGGTCGAGTGATGATGCCTTGATCGCTTTCCTGGCCTGAACTTCGGCCTTTTGTAATTCAATGTATCGTCTAAAGGTAAGGTCGATGATGGATTTGAACCGGTTCAGTATTTTAACTTCATTTTCGGTATATGGTTTTTCCGACCACGAATACATTAAGCCTTCGGAGAATGAAAAGTAGTATCCGTACTCTATTTCTCTCATTTCTGAATTCTTTGCTGCCGGCAACTTAAAATTTCTGTTAACGCCTTCGTAATAGGTTTTCAATTCGGCTCCTTTCAACACCGAAATGCAATTTTCCTGATTCAGCCAAGCCTCATATTGCTGGTCGTAGGATACATGGCCCGACAAATCTATATCTCCAATTACGGCCAGTGCATCATTTCCATTCACCGTAGTAGCCGCATAGACTATGGCTTTCCGGGAATGTTTCGACAATAAACCAACACCACAGCGAATAGAACCAATGCCCAGGTTTCTGATCTCCGTAAATACGGTGCTGGCTGCAGCGCTTACATCATCGCTGTTTTGCATAGCCATTGCCCGACCACGGACTTTTTCTAGTGCGGCTTCAATGGTAGCTTCGCGTGCCTGTGCTTCGGCTTTTTGCAAATCGAGATAACGACGATAGGTTTGCCCAAAAACACCGGCAAATCGTTTAAAAATAATAGCAGCTTCCGAAGGTATCGGCTCCGCGGTAAATGCAAAAATAGATCCTTCCTCGAAATAGAAATCACTGTGAAATTCCCTGGAAGGCAGGTCTTCCATATTAAAAAGGGTCGGATAGTATTTCGTATCATTTATTGCCTGATAATATGCAACTAAATCATCTCCAAGCATTGGATAAGTGAAAAACTGTTCTTTCTTTTTCCAGGATTGATGGAATCCTGTCAGAAGCGGATGAACTGTCAAATCCAACTGACCGATAATTAAAGTAGCCTTCCCTTCCGGATTTGATCTGGCTGTCCAAACTTCGGCAAACATCGTATTGCCAAAAATCAAAATGCCGCAGCGGTTGGTTTCGATGCCGAGTTTCACCAGCTCGTCGAACATAGTGGCGACGGTGTCGCCTACATCCTGACTGTTGTGCATGGCCATTGTTTTGCTACGAACTCTTTCCAAAGCTGCTTCAATTTGTGATTCTCTTGCCTGGGCTTCTGCTTTTTGGAGGTCAAGGAAACGGGTATAAGTTCCATCAAACACAGCTGCAAACCGCTCCAAAATATCAATTGTTTCCCTTGGCCGGGGTTCAGGAGTTATAATTGTAAGAATTCCCCTGGAGAAGGTAGCAACATTCTGAACCCTGCGTTTGCCAAATATTTTCCGATCCACCGGCAGTTTCAATTTCTTCAGGAACTGAAAATACCCTTCCAGTTCATTTCCCTGAAGATCAATTGTAATCGATTTAGTTCGATCCTTCCAGGCCCTGTACATCTTCTGCATCACATACGGTTCATCCAGCGAGGTTTTAATCAGGGAATTAAATTGTTTGCCGCCATGCTCAGTAGCCCAGATTTCAAAAACATGTTCTGCTTCATTCACAATTTCTATGGCCATCCTTTCCGGCATTTCGCCGAGTGCAATGAATTGTTCAAATAGAATTGCGGCAGTTTCGGCCAGTTCCTCACTTTTCTGCATTGCCATCGTTCTTGCACGAACTCTTTCAAGAGCAAGTTGTATTTGCGCCTCCCTTGCCTGTGCTTCGGCTTTTTGAAGGTCGAGGAAGCGGGTGTAGGATTGTTCAAATTCTTTGGTGAACCGGACTATAATATCCTTTTCTTCAACAGTTGATTCACGGCTGTGTCCATAGCCGAGGAAACCAAATTTACAACTGGCTTCCGTTACATAAAGGCCATTCGGAAAATCTTCAAGTTTTGCTCTATGGTCTTCAGGTATTGTGGAGAATAAATTATTGTACATCTGCCACGTCTGTGGAAGTATTTCTTTTGGGAACTGATGAGTACTTATGGTAAAGTATTCTCCTTTTTCCCAGTTATCAAACGCTTGTTTCCAAATCGATGACGCATCAATGTCAAGTACCTGTTCGGCCAGAAAACGGTTTCCTACGCTGCCACTGATTCTGAATGTAAATGAGTGAGTGGCTTTATCAATGATGCTGATGTGTGCATAAGGCGGACAAATACCCAAAACATCAAACTGGTCAATCAGAACAGTCAGCAAATCGAATAATTCTTCGGAATGGTGCATTGCCATCGCCCGCGACCGAACCCTTTCCAATGCCAATTGAATTTGTGCCTCTCTTGCCTGTGCTTCTGCCTTTTGAATGTCGGTAAAACGTCGGTAGGCCAACTCAAAAACATTGCGAAATCGTTTAAACAGATTAATTTCTATTTCTGTCAGGGGCCAATAGGTCGAAATTCCCAATGCAACAGGTCCCAGGGAGAACATATAATAATTGAGTGTTTTCGCCTCTTCCAAATAGATATCAGCAAACTGATTGGTTGTTTTCTGGTATTCATACCAATCCTTAACTTGCTGATCTATTAAAGAAGTTTGAAAAAATTCGCCTGCTCCTTTCAACATCTGGTTGGCAAACTGCTCTTGCAAATGATGTGTTTTATAACTCACCTACTATATAACAAAAACGTAACATTCAGTATTTCAGTAGTTTTTAGCAAGCGTTTTTAAGTTTTATGATCTGCTTTTCCAAATAGGCAATTCGATCCTCTTTCCATCTTTTTTGTGATAGTCTCACCGTTTCTGGATT
>JANXYV010000207.1 GCA_025355875.1 Prolixibacteraceae bacterium
AGTAGTTTGTTTACTGTAAATCCAAAGGATGCTTTTGTCTCCAACGGAATAGTCTTCCTTACCCTGGAAACGCACTATCTTTTCATCGCAAAGTTGAAAGCCCCATATTTCAGCTTTCTTCAGGTTGTAAGGTTTGCCTTCATGAACGACAGTGATGTAATCCTTACCCAAGAAATCATTGAGCTTAATCTTATGCTTTTCGGTCGCACAATCAATACCATACACCATTTTTCCTGACGTATAATCAGAAAATGATTTAAAAACTCCACTTTTTTGTGCGAACAACGAACCTGTGCTGATGATGGCTATCCCAACCAACAAAGCAGCTATTTTTACTAATTTTTTCATGATAATTTCAATTTAAAAAACTAAAAATTAACAATGATTAACTCTTAATAAACTTATTTATACCTCATTACGATACCATTGGGCTTTTTGCCAACCATAATTTTCATCATCTCTTTGAGGGTTGCCGCATCGACGACCGAAACTGTACCATCGTTCTGATTGGTCACATAACAGGTCGTGCCAGTCTGGTTAAATGCGATGGAAGAAGCTCCGCTACCAACGGTTACGGTTCCGCCCATCATGTATCCGGTAGCTGTTTTTGTCCACATCTGCACTTTGCCTCCATTCGGATCCGAAACCCAAATTTGTCCCATCATGGTATTCGTTGCGACCATCCCGGGAACAAAACCAAGTGGAATGGTACCCGTCATCATGTTGGTTGTACCGTCCATCATGCTGATTGTCTGGTCTTTTTCATTATCAACATACATCATTCCACCCATCCCGCGCCAGGCGCCAACCGGGTAGTTTCCGGCTGTAGTTGTCTCCAATACTTTTTTTGTCACAGCGTCAATGACAGTAACCGAGTTCGACATTCCATTGGCAACATACACCTTCATTCCATCTTCAGAAAACGACACTTCTGCTGGCATCCGGCCAACATCGATGGTGTTTAAAAGGGAATAAGAAGAGGCATCAAATACCAGGACTTTACCGCTTGTCATCATCAAAGCGGTCCAGATTTCTTTTCCATCAGGAGAAAAAACGGCATTAAAGGCCATCCCGTCAGTTGTAATTTCCTTAAGAATGGTTCCGGTCACCGCATCCAAAACCAGGATTTTGCCCTGAATAGTTGAGTTTCCCATCATATTTCCAGAAGTGAATGACGACAACATCATGCCTGAACCGGCGCTGAAATCACTTCCGGGTAAGGTAACCACCAATTTGCTTTTATCCGGAGAAATCGAAATTGAATGTGGCCACATATTTACCATTCCACCCGCGCCCATCATTCCCATTCCTGAAGTCACCTGAAATTGAGGAAGATCAATGGTTTTATCCACAGTATTGGAGGAAAGATTTATTACAGAGATTGAATTACTTTCGCCGTTGACGACATAGGCAGCATCGAAATTTATGGGATTACTACTGGAATTTGTGGTTCCGTCTTTCTGGCAAGCCGTAAACATGATAGCGCTTCCTGCCAGGGTGGCTATCATCAATCTTAATTTTTTCATGTTTGTAATTTTTGAATTTGTTAAAGAAATTGTAAGTATTAATGAGTGTGCTTCTCATAATGAAATATTCAGAAAAGACCTTCTGTAAACCCTATCTTATTATCCATTTTACAATCAGGTTGAAATAATTGTCTTAATTCCTGTTCGATAAGTATCCTGCCATGCTGTTTTAAAAATGGAGTGTAGTGCGCATAAATTGTCAACTTTCCATTGCAATGTTTTGTCCAACAGTCTTTTTTGTCATGATTCTCAATTCTTGTTCTCAATTTAAGACTTTCACCAACATCCAATAGAAAATATTCCTGATCTACAGTGCAAACTATTGCGTACAAACCAGATCTGTCTTTAATCTCATCAATTGATGCAAAAGGTCCGGTAAATGAATAACGACCTAATTTGATAGACATGAGTTTAATTTTATAATTTTTAAAAATTGTGCAGGAATCAGTGAATAACCACGACCAAATTCAAAAACCCTCATTCTGAAGATGGCTGAACCGTGGCTATTACACTGAAAAAAATGGGAATTGAAAGATTATTTCTTCCGGTCGTACTGGCAGCAAGCGTCGAGTTTGTCGTATGCCTTATCGTCGCCTTTAAATTTTTCGGTATCGTACCCAACAGCAGCAATTTTCTTTTGAATATCGTCGCTTTTGACTTTTGATGGATCATAGACCAAGGTGAGTAGTTTTGAGTCCTTATCCCAGCTTGCTTTGTTTACGCCATCAGCTTTTGCGGCTTTTTCGATATGTGCTTTACACGTATTGCAATTGCCCCAAACTTTGATGGTTTCGGTTTTTGTGGAGGTCATGTTCATTTTGGAATCGGTACTGGTTTTGGACATGTCCATTTTTGAATGATCGGTCATTTGGGCGAAAGAGTTTGAACCCAGAACTACAGAAAATAAAGCGATTATAATGATTTTTACAGTTTTCATGATATTTTGTATTTGATGTTTTTGAATAAAGAAAAGTTTAACCACAAAGGACACGAAGAAAAATCACAAAATACACTAAGTCAAATCATTATAATCTTTTCGTTCTTAGTGAAAAACCTTTGTGTTCTTCGTGTTTAAACAAAAAACATCAAATACGGAAAACACATATTTTGGGCAAGCTTACCGCGTTGGCGAGTAAGAAGCCTGGTGGACTGACATCAGTATAAAGATTACCGAACGGAGTCAGCGAATGAAAAGTAATATTTTCAGGAATAGGAAATACCTGCAAAACGGTTTGCGAAAATGCTTTAAATTCGGTAAACGAAGGAGAGTAGTTGTGGTCGACTTCGTAAACAGAAAATTGACTGTTGCAGCAATGCGATTTGATATGATCGCCGGGCTGTGTGCATTCATCTGCATCACTTTCCATACCACAGGATGCCACATGTCCCGTGAGCGAAACTTTCGCATCAGCCAGTTCGCCGCCGCAATAATGGCGCGAAACGGTGAGTTGCAGCCCTGAAAGCAGCATCAGCAAAGCAATTGATATGGAAAACAGTTTTTTCATTTATCTCTCAAACAGAAAATGTAGGAAAATGTTTTTCAAAGGTAAATTTATTTTAATTGGTTGTTTCTTTTCAAGTGGCTGATTAGGAAACATTAACAATGATCGCAATCACATTCTTTGCCTTTTGCTTTTTCAAAGGCTTCTTTTCCTTCTGAAAAGGAAAAGTAAATTAATCCTGCCGCGCCAATCACATCCGCATAAACAAATCCGGTAAACTGGTAAATAAGGCTGGAAACAAGCAATACAACTGACATGTAGACACAAACTTTGGTGCAGTTGGCATCAGCGATAATGGGTTCTGAGTCAAGTTGCTTTCCAATTTTTTTCTTTGCATTCATCAGCCAGACCATTACCGCAATGGAGGCCAATGAGATTACTATTCCCCAGACGGTTGTTTCAGGCTTTTGATGATTGACCACGTTTACAATTATTCCTGCCAATAAACCAACAGATAAAAGGTAGAATGCAATTCCGGTTATTCTGAGGGCTTTAATTTCAAATTCGCTTTTTGAACTTTTTGGGTTTTGACGGATGCGAAGAATCATTGTGGCAATTCCGATGCCCGACATTACTTCAATAAAACTATCGACGCCAAACCCAAACAGGGTGAGGGTTTCGTCAGAATACCCGAACCACATTGAGACAAGTCCTTCAATTATATTATATGAAATAGTAAAAATGGCCAGTTTGAACGCCGCTTTATAGAGATTATTTTCCATGAATTTTCAATCTTTCTTGTTTTCAGAATCATTTTGTCTTGTATTTATCCAGCAACTCAAACACCAGCCCGGCAAGTATTGTTTCGGAATTAGAAATTATCGAGTTGACATGACGTTAATTTTCGGAATTGTTTTTCAGTTTCATTCTGATTCCAGCTATTTGAAGTATGAATACCAAGCTCAAAAGTGGCATATAGAAGCGCCAAATCAGATCCGGGTTTGTTTGCACTATTTTATAATAAATGCAATGAAAGATTGCAAAAATGAAAGCCAGATAGGAAAGTCGCTGAATGTTCTTCCAGGTATATGGATTCAGTTTCCCGAGCGCAAAATCGTTCGAAGTCATCAGCAAAACGAGGATGATCAAGGCAGAAATCAGTCCGGTATAATTGGACAGTCCAAAGTTGTCGAGCCTGATTGAATATTCAGTGCCGGTTTTGGTCAGGAAGTACTGCCAGTTCTGGCCTCTGAAATGAACAAACAGTCCAGCCACCGAATGAATGACTGCCAAAATACCTCCGGTTATTCCAAGGTCACGCCTGAAATAGGTAGAAATCGGATTTTTGCGATGGAACAACAGATTGAATAACCCTAACATCAGGGAAATCGTAATCAAAATAAGCGAAATATATCCACTTGCATCAGTAATCACAGTAATGGCATCTCTTTTCGGCCAGTTGTGATTAAAAATAAGGCTGGCAATCAAAACGATTGTCAACAAAGGGAGATAGTGGATTTTCAGTCTCTCCTGAAAGTTCTTCATGATTTTTAGATCCGGACGGTTCATTGATCATACAGGTTCAAAGTTGCATAGGCGGCTTAAACAGAATACAAACATAGAAAATTATCTTACTCAAAAATGAAAATATTAGGTGTTTGGAAAGTCGTTCTTAACTAAATTAACTGCTTGTCTGCTTCGCACAAGCAAACTGCCTAACTAATTGATAATATGATATTTATTAAAATGAATTGTATAATTGCCAACTTTCACAATATCAGTACTATATGCATAAACAACTTGTTTAAAGCAGATAAGCAGTCTAAATTATTCCACCGGAATCTTAAGTCTTGAGCAAATTATTTCTTTCCTTTGCAAAAATTACCCTGAACCAAAAAACCGAATGCTAAATTCATGAGAAAAGTTCTGGCAATCAGTTTGTTCTTATTTATAAATGCCATTGTTCTATTTGCACAAAAACGTGAAACCGGAACCGTAAAAGGGATTATTTTTGAAAAAGCTTCGGATACTCCTCTTGAGTTCGCCAATGTCGTGATCAAAAACCAAACTGATAGCGCTTTTATGAAAGGCGCTGTAGCTGACAAAGATGGAAAGTTCGAATTTGCCGGATTACCTCTCGGCGAATACAGAATCACTTATAGCTTTATAGGCTTCGATGAAGCAAAAACCCCTGTTATCAAAATAGACTCCAAACAATCCAAAATAGATCTGGGTAAAATTTATATTTCTGAAACATCCCAATCTGTTGGTGAAGTGGAAGTAGTTGGCAAGAAATCAACTTTTGTGAACTCGATCGACCGAAAAACCTTCAATATCGGTCAGGACCTGATGAGTACTACAGGATCGGTCAGCGATCTGATGCAAAATATTCCATCGGTACAGGTGGATGTGGATGGCAATGTGAGTTTGAGAGGTTCAGAGAATGTGACCATCCTGGTCAACGGTAAGCCATCGGCCATGATGAACCTCAATCGCGCTGCAGTTTTGCAGCAAATGTCGGCCAACTCGATCGAACGAATTGAAATCATCACCAATCCATCGGCCAAATACAAGCCTGATGGAACTTCAGGAATCATCAATATCGTACTTAAAAAGGATAAAGGACTTGGTTTTAACGGGAATGGAACTGCAAATGTGGGGAACGACAGCCGGTATAACTTCAACCTGATGGCCAATTATAATCATGGAAAGCTGAATGTTTACGGAAGTGTTGGTATCAGGCAGGATGACCGAAACCGGATTGGAGATGCTGCCACTAGCACATTCGATTCTGCCGGACTCGTCAATTATTCAACGACACATAATCACGGTCATGCGCGACCGATTTCAAATTTAGCCAGCGGCGGTATCGATTACAAGCTCAACGACCACAACAAGATCGGGGCTTCGGTCAATTACAATTACCGTTTTCAGCATCAGATTGATTCCTCGAAATATGCGTTGCAGGATGGCCACAACAATGTGATTTTAGCTTATGACCGGGATCGGGTGTTGCCCGAAAATGAATCGGATTTGGAATTGACTACTTTCTTTCAGCACACTTTCGATAAGGAAGGACACGAGCTCAATGTGAACCTATTGGCTTCCAGAACGACTGAGGACGAAAACAATTATTATACAAACACTTACCAGGTTCCTTATCCGATTGTCAGATACGACAACATGTTTTACCATCATGTCAACCATTCGTCGGAACTGGCTGTCGAATATACAAGACCCATCGCTGAAGGCCGGAAGCTTGAAGCAGGATATCTGTTTGACTATTTCAAAAATGACCTGAATCTTTTGCGGGATACCCTCGATTTAATCGACAATATCTGGCGGATAGATTTTGGACGGTCGAACCGTTTTATCCGAACCGAATACACGCATGTTGCCTATGTCACCTATGAAGAAGAAATGGGAAAGTTTGGCTTTCTGGTCGGGATTCGTGGTGAACTGACTCATACCCGCGCCGACCTGGTAACCCTGGATTCGGTGATTCTGACTCAGTATCCGCGTTTGTACCCGACCTTGCATCTATCCTACAAATTAACGGATGCCCAGGAGCTGCAATTAAATTACAGCCATCGCATTCGCCGTCCGGAGGATGAAGAATTAAATCCGTTTCCGGAATACCAGGATTTGCAAAATGTCAGGATTGGAAATCCTTACCTGAAACCTGAGGATATTCATTCGTTCGAACTTGGATACCAGTTAAAAAAGAATTCAACAACTTTTCTTTCAACACTTTATTACCGGTTTCACTACAATGGTATTACCAATATTACCACAGATCTTGGAAATGGTAAATTTCAAAGTTCGCTCGAAAACCTGGCTAAAAACCAGGCATACGGACTGGAACTCATTCTTTCATCGTCGCTGGGAAAACATGGAAGCTTTAATTTATCGACAAATACGTTTTACAACACTATCGATGCCACGTCGCTGGGCTTCAGTTCGAAATCGGTCCTTTCCTGGTCGGCCAGCGGCAACCTGGGATTGAACCTAACCAAAAGTACTGTTTGGCAAATCACTTCGAATTATACGGGCGAAAGCCTTACTCCGCAAGGGAAAAGATTACCAACTTTTGTGATGAACACCGCCATAAAGCAAGAAGTGTTTAAAAAGAAAGCTGCCTTTATATTGACGGTTTCAGATGTATTCAATTCTCTTAAAAACAGATATATACTCGATTCCCCCGGAATTTACCGGGATGAAATCCGTAGGCGCTCATCCCGGATTATCTATCTCGGGTTCACCTATTCTTTCGGAAGTACAGCAAAAAAGCAAAAGGACAACGGAATAAAATACGATAATCAGTTGTAAATGATCAGGATGAAAGTTTCGGCCTTTTTCACTTGTTAAGGGTCTTGATTTCCTGCTAAAAGATTTGTTGCATTCATGAATTGTGCATTTTAACTGACAAAAATGTCTATTTTTGCGCTGATTCTGAAAATGAAAATTCGATGTCAATCAACAATAATAGAGGGCATTTTCAGTTTAATATTGGTCGAACCAAGCCCAAAATTCTGTAATCTATGACTAAAAACTTACTTTCAATCATAATTCCGGCCTATAACGAAGAACGAACCATTTCTTCCATCCTTGATAAAGTTTCTGAAGTACAATTGACGGGGAACCTGGAGAAGGAAATCATCATTGTGAATGATTGCTCAAAAGATCAGACGGCATTGGTTATTGAACAATACATAACTGCGCATTCTGACCAGAGTATCCGCCTCTTTCATCAGCCGGTAAATATGGGAAAAGGAGCTGCTATTCACCGTGGAATTGCTGAAGCAACAGGTATTTACCTGATCATTCAGGATGCCGACCTCGAATACGACCCACGCGAATACAATCATTTGCTGAAGCCTATATTGGAAGGTTTTGCCGACGTGGTTTACGGCTCGCGGTTTTCCGGAGGAAACCCGCACCGGATCTTGTTTTTCTGGCATTCGATCGGAAATAAAATGCTGACTTTTGCATCAAATATGTTCAGCAATCTGAACCTGACCGATATGGAAACCTGCTACAAACTTTTCAAATCGGAGATCATCAAATCACTGCCGCTCAAGGAAAAACGATTCGGTTTTGAACCCGAAGTTACGGCAAGAATCTCACGGATTCCCAACATCCGGATTTATGAGGTAGGTGTTTCCTATTACGGCCGCACCTATGCCGAAGGAAAGAAAATCAACCTGAAAGATGCTTTTCGTGCCTTTTATGTCATTGTCAAGTATAACATCTTCTCCCAAAAATAGCATTTCATCGCGCCAAATTATGATGAAACTTGAGGAAAAAAAAAGAGTCGCGATAGGATTGATCGGCCTTGGCATAGTCTTTTCAATTTTGGCAGCGGTAACAAATTGTTCGGCTGGAGGCGCCGATAATTTCGCGCATTTCAATATTGCAAGGTGGGCCTTTCGTTATCCCTACCTTTTTCTCGATCATTGGGGAAAACCTGTCTTTACGATTTTTATCGCTCCCTTTGTTCAATTCGGATTTTACGGCGCACGCATTTTCAACATTATTGCGGGATTGTGTACTGCCTGGATCTGTTATCTGCTGGCCGACCATTGGAAACTCCGAAAAGCATGGCTGATGCCGGGTTTCGTCATTTTTGCCCCCTTGTATTTTTTGCTCATGTTCACCGGGATGACCGAAATTCTGTTCAGTCTGATCCTGATGCTTTCGATTTTGCTGTTTTTTCGCCAACGATACATCTTGTCGGCCATTGTAATTTCATTTATTATTTTGGTTCGCTCCGAAGGCTTTGTTTTTTTTTCCATCCTGATGCTGGCTTTTGCCATGAAGCGTAAATTCAAGGCTATTCCATTTCTTTTTGCCGGATTCCTGTTTTTCAGTCTTATAGGCAAGCTTTATTATTACCACGATTTTTGGTGGCTAATCCATAAACTACCCTACGGAACCAATTCAGGAGAAATTTACGGCAGCGGAACCTGGTACCATTTTCTGGCCGACATGCCCGATTACCTTAGCTATATCATGATTCTGTTATTTTTTACCGGAATAATCGTGTGGCTGAAAGACTGGTCAACTTCTCGGTTCAGTATTGCCGAAGAGCGGTTTTACCAGCTCTTCATCCTTTGCGGTATTTTCTTCGGATATCTGGCTGCACATTCTTTCATGTGGTGGCGCGGTGAAATGTCGCTTGGGCTGGTTAGGGTGATGCCCGGTGTTACTCCCATTGCCGGTATTCTTGCGTTAGCAGGATATAATTACCTTGAAGACCGGATCAAGTCAGAAAAATGGAAAAAGGTCTTCCTTGCCGGAATTGCCTTGCTGATCGTCATTCCTGGAACCTTAAAATACCGTGCCGAATTCAGAACTGATGAACCTTCAAAAGTGATGACAAAAGCCATCAGCTGGCTTCGCGAAACCAATAATTTCAGACATCATCTGGTGGTTCATGATCCTTCGATCGCCTTTCTGGCGCAGGTCGATCCCTGGGACCAGCGCGTCATTCAATTTAGTTTTTCAGATGTAAAAGCCCCTGAAAAAGACATGCCCGACAGCTCAATCGTGATCTGGGATGCCCATTTTTCGCCAAACGAAGGACGGATGCCTGCCGAACGTTTGCTCGATCATCCGAATTTTGAGCTGCTCAGCTATTTTCAGCCAAAAATTCCTTTCAAGGTGCTCGGCGGATACGATTATTGCGTCATGATTTTCATAAAAGTATCATCAAGAACCTCTGATAACCACAAGCTTTTTAACAGCCTGAAGGAAAAATCGGCAAACGGACAACTGGTATACATGGGATCATTTGATTTTGAGCGGGAAAATCCTGAAAAAGTACGTGAAAATTTCCGCATGGCTTCGACCGATAGCATAACCAATCATTTCTATCAAATGGATGCCGAAAGCGATTTCAGTCCATGTGTGCTGATGACCGACAAACAACTGAAAATCAACAATAAACTTAACTTTGAAGTCAGTTTTGATATGCTTCCAGGGGAAAAACTGGAAAAGGGCGAAGTGATGATGGTCTTTTCGGTGGAAGAAAACGATAAATCGTATTCATATCAGGCTGAGGATATTCTGCCGTTTTTGACAAAATCCGACAAATGGAATACGGCTCAATTTCACTTTGTGATGCCACAGGATTTGAAGAAGAACTCACAAATTAAATTCTATATTTGGGACATCAGGAAAAAGAAACTCAAAATTGACAATTTTTGTGTCAAGGCATTTGTCGCAAAGGAAGACTGATGTTCGGGCAATCAACTCCAAATCTAAATCAGAAGAATGACAACAAAACATATCGAACCCATTGAGGGAACCCAAACCCTGCAGGTGATTTCCGACGCCGGAAAATTTAATGAATGGATGTACCAGACCATCAAACCTTTTTGCTCTGGAAATATTCTTGAAATTGGAAGCGGCATCGGCAATATCTCACAGTTTTTTATCAACGACGGAAAATCCATTTCACTCAGCGACCTGTTCGATGATTATTTCAGGATTCTGGAGGAAAAATTTGGTAACAGCCCCAATTTGAAAGGACTTTTCACCCTCGATTTTGCCGAAAAAGATCTTGCCGGAAAATATCCGCAGTTGATTGGAAAGTTTGATACTGTTTTCGCCCTGAATGTTCTTGAACACGTTCCTGACCATAAGCAGTCGATCAGAAATTGTTATTCGCTCCTGAAACCTGGCGGAAAAGTAGTGATTCTCGTTCCTGCATTTCAGTCTCTCTTCAACAAATTTGATGTCGGACTGGAACATCAGCGCCGGTACACGCCCAAAACACTCAAAAAAGTGATGACGATTCCCGGGTTAGACATCATTCATACCCAGTTTTTTAATTTCCCCGGAATTCTCGGCTGGTACGTTTCAGGAAAACTGATGGGAAACAACACCATTCCTCAAGGCCAGATGAAACTTTACGATCAGCTGGTTCCGCTGTGGAAATTGACCGACTGGTTCATGAGCAGATTTTTAGGGATTTCGGTAATTTGCGTCGCACAAAAAGCATCGTATGTGGTTGAATAAATACTTCTCGAAACTGGTGATCGGCATCCTGATCGTTGTTTGCTCCTGGTACGGAAGCAATCTCGATTCGTGGGGAAAGAATAAAGTAATTGACAATGACGTTGTTTCTTACTATGCCTACCTTCCGGCTGCACTCATTTTTCATGACCTCAATTTTTCATTTGTCAAAACACTTCCTGCTGATTTTAAAGGAAAAATTTGGCTGCAAACCGCGCCAAACGGAAAACCCATTCTCCGGATGACCATGGGACTGGCCTTTTTGTGGTTACCATTTTTTCTCGGTGCTCATATTTTTGCCAAAGTAATTGGAATAGAAGCTCTTGGATATTCCTGGCCATACAGTTTCTCCATTTTTGCAGCAGCAATTTTTTACTTATTTATCGGATTGGTTTTCTTACGGAAAATTTTGATGAAATACTTCTCTGAAATGATTACCGGAATCACACTTTTGCTCATCGTTTTGGCCACCAATATGATTTTCTATGTGATTTCGGAGCCCGGAATGTCTCATGTCTACAATTTTTCATTGATTACCATATTCGTATTTGTAACCTTGAATTGGGTTGAAAAACCAACTATTGTATCCACCTTAATCATGGGATTATTGGCTGGGTTAATTACGCTGATCAGGCCGGTAAACGGACTGGTGCTGGTCTTTCCGGCTTTACTTTCGGTGAATTCATGGCAGGAAATCCGAAACCGCCTGACCGAAAGGTGGAAGTTGATTTTGATGGCCGGACTGGTTGCTGTTCTGGTTGTTTTACCTCAAATGTTGTATTGGAAAGCGCAAACGGATCATTTCATTTTCAATTCGTACATGGATGCCGGCCGGTTTTATTTTTTGCGCCCTCATGTTCTCAATGGACTGTTCAGCTTTCGGAAAGGCTGGTTCATCTATACTCCGGTCATGCTGTTGTCTGTGTCAGGATTGTTCTTTCTCAAAAGATATTCAAAAGAATTTCTCAGGGCAATCCCGGTTTTTTTGGTTCTGACTATTTATGTGATTTTCAGCTGGTGGTGCTGGTGGTATGGCGGCAGTTTTGGAGCACGCCCGATGATCGATACCTATGGAATTATGGCCATTCCACTGGCGGCATTTTTATCCTTTTTTATGGATCAATCAGTTTGGCAAAAGAGGTTGGTTGGGCTAACTCTCGTGATCTTAATTTCTTTAAACCAGTTTCAAACGTACCAGTATCGTATTTCGCTGCTTCATTGGGACAGCATGACAGGCAAAGCCTATAAAGGCATTTTCCTGAAAATAAACTGGCCTGAAGGTTACGACAAGATGATTCAGGTACCTGATTATGACAAAGCATTGAAAGGCGAAGAAGAATACTAGAAAAATCGGATTATTTCGCTTCTGTTTCGGAATGAAAATTCAGCTGAAAAATAGTTTCCCTGGTTTTTTCGTTCCTGAAAAGCAGTTTTCGTTCAACCATCGATGAATCGGTAATAAATGAGAATTTCGAGATTGTCTTTTGGTATAGTTCTGGCTGATCGTTTTCGAGGTAAAGAAAGACCGGCTTTTTACTTTCCACAATTTTCTTCATCGTCAACTCATTTCCCCAGAATTTCAAGGTATTGTCCCAGGTAAAATAGAGGTAACTATCAGGATAGAGTCGGGCAAGTGTTTCTGAATAATGTTGTTTTTGCTCGCCTGCCCACGAATAACTGACCATTAAAGCATATTCCCGGTATGGACTTCCGTAATTTTGGGTAGTTATAATCCTAATGGCTTTCGGATCGAGTGTGGATACAAAATGCCAAGTTTCTTTACGTTGCTCCAGATCGTTTGAAATTGCTTCCGTTTTCATTTTGATCCACGGTTGCTGATGGTAGGCAAAAGCAACAAAAAAGGCCACCAAAGCGCCCGAAATGACCCATTTCTGTTTACCATTCAACAATTTCCTGACCAATTCGGCAATCAGGAAAATCATGATCGGAAATAGCAGAAGTGCCGGAATGTAATAGCGATGGGCAAAATGCTTGCATACCATTCCTGTTTGAATCAATATGGCCAGGATTACCGCCACAACAACCATCAGAATTTTTCGGTCTGCTTCCCTTTTCTTAACGAAATAATAGGCTAGTGAAGCAAGAATAGTAACCAGTACGGTGACCAAAAACCAACGTTCATATACCCACAGAAACTGCAGATTTGAACAAAATTCGCTCCAATTAACAAAATTTGCATCTCCGGTGCCATACTGCCCGCTGTGAACAAATAAAGTTTTTATCCAACCGGTAAAGGTTCCAAGCCGAAGTGTCACCGGAATCGCAAATGCCAGAAAAAACAATACGGATAAACCTAAAAACCGGAGTTTATCTTTCCATTTGGGTATGATGATCAAAGGAATGAACCACAACGGAACAAAGCTAAGTTTGATCGACAGCCCAAATGCTGAAATGGCTGAAAGGACGGCGATTTGCCGGAGACTTTCTACTTTCTGGCTGGTATAAAGCAGTTCGATCAGAAAAATTTCAAGGAAAACGACAGGGATGGGCATCAAAAGTTCAGGAACAATGCGGCCAATCAGATCGTACCAGATCACAGCAAGAAAAGGCGTGATCTGTATTAGAATTCCATAAAGTATTGACCCCGTGATCTTAAAAATACGTATTCCGCCATAAAACAAAACTGCGGTTACAATTCCGGTAATAACCAGATTCGAAACAGAAAGGTACAAATCAGGATTTCTGAAAACATCATCAAGGTAGGTTCCTGAATCGGGCCGCAAGAAATAGGTAATCCTGTAGCAAATTCCCATCAGGTACTGCAACGGAGTTCCCGGATTATCAACATGATAGACATTGATTTTGCCTTCAGAAATTCCTAGCCCGGTAATAAAATAGATATAGTCAGGATCAAGCGAACGCAGCGATAAATCACCAAGAATGGATCTGAAATAGGATCCGATCATGAAATAGACCGAAGGAATCAGGTATAAAATAGCCTGAAAACGTCGATACCATGATCCGTCAGTTGTTTGCATAAATGCGGCATTTGATGATTCCCCATTTTTGGAACCTGAACTGCAACGAAGTCTTCAAAACCCCAATTCCATAGATTGAACTGTTTTTGATGTTGATGCTTGAGGCATCGTCGAAATATTTGGTCGGACAGGTAATTTCGGCAATTTCATAGCCGGCATACCAGATTTGCGCCAGCATTTGGTTATCGAATACAAAGTTGTCGGAATTGGCGTTGTAGTTTACCTTTTCGAGCACATCGCGCGAAAAGGCGCGATAACCGGTATGGTATTCCGAAAGTTTGGCACCCATTAAAATGTTCTGAAACAGGGTGAGCAGGCGGTTGGCCACATACTTATACCAGGGCATTCCTCCAGCCAGAGCGCCTTTCCCCAGAATGCGCGAACCAAGAACAACGTGGTATAAATCATTGGCAATCAAATGGCTCATCGACGGAATCAGTTTAGGAGTATACTGGTAATCCGGATGAAGCATGATCACAATATCGGCGCCGATTTCCAGGGCTTTGTTGTAGCAAGATTTTTGGTTTCCGCCGTAACCTTTGTTTACCTTGTGTTCGACGATGTGCTTAATTCCCAGTCGCTGTGCTTCTTTGATGGTTTCATCCTTGCTTTTATCGTCAACCAGGATCACCTCGTCAACAATTGAAAAATCGATTTCCTGATAGGTGATTTCGAGGGTTTTGGCTGCATTGTATGCAGGAAGTACCACCACAATCTTTTTGCCGTTGATCATTCGTAAATTTTTTGTTGCAAATATAGTTGGATTTCTATAAAACTTAAAGCCTGCCAGGAAAGTAATTGAAACATAAAAAACTCTGATATGCGAACAGCAAAAATTCATCGATAGAATGAATTTCAGAACGCCATGACATTAACGTTTACAATTCGCAATCAGAGTTTCTTATAATCTCGTCACTGATTCTTTCAGTTGTAAGATTATAACAACCGTTATCCAGACTTGTTTAAGTCTCTCTGGTTGTGTCAGCTTTGTTCTTTAGAAGAAATGATTCTCAGCCATGTAACTTTTATCAGTTCCTGGGAACCGCGTAGTTCAGAACATCTTCGCGGGTGATGGATTTATCGCACAATATAATTAATCGCTCAACCACATTTCGGAATTCACGGATATTGCCCGTCCAACGTATGTTTTGCAGTTCAACGAGGGCAGCTTGTTCGATGGCTTTCACCGGAATACCGTATTCGGAACAAATCAGGTCGATGAAATAATCGCATAAAAGAGGAATGTCTTCGATGCGGTCGTTCAGTTCAGGAACATGGATCAGGATCACGCTCAGCCGATGGTACAAATCTTCACGGAAATGATTCAGTTCGATTTCGCGGCTCAGGTTTTTATTGGTGGCTGCAATCACCCGGACATCCACCTTGATCTGAGAGTCGGCGCCAACGCGGGTGATCACGCTTTCCTGCAAGACCCGCAGCACTTTGGCTTGCGCCGAAAGACTCATATCGCCAATTTCATCCAGGAAAATGGTTCCTCCGCTGGCCTGCTCAAATTTACCCTTGCGCTGTTTTATCGCTGAGGTAAATGCTCCTTTTTCGTGCCCAAATAGTTCACTTTCAATTAATTCGGAAGGAATAGCGGCACAGTTCACTTCCACAAAAGGTCCTTCAACCCGATTACTTTTTTCATGAAGAAGCCGGGCCACCAGTTCTTTTCCGGTTCCGTTCGAACCGGTAATCAGTACGCGGGCATCGGTGCCGGCCACGCGATCAATCATATCCTTTACTTTTTGGATGGCCGTAGAATTTCCAACAATATCAACACTTTTACTGACTTTTTTGCGTAACACCCTTGTTTCCGAGATCAGGCTCGATTTATCCATGGCATTGCGCAGCGTAATCAACAAGCGGTTTAAATCGAGTGGTTTTTCAATAAAATCGAAAGCTCCTTTTTTGATGGCCTCCACTGCGGTGTCAATATTTCCATGACCCGAAATCATGATCACCGGAGTATCAGGTCTGATCTCTTCCACTTTTTGCAGAACCTCAATTCCATCCATGCCCGGCATTTTGATATCGCATAAAATCACATCAAAATCATTGATTTTCAATATTTCGAGGGCTTTGAACCCATCTTCGGCAAGCTCAACCTGGTATTTTTCGAATTCCAAAATTTCTTTTAAGGTATTCCGGATGCTGCGTTCGTCGTCGATGACTAATACTTTGGACATGTTGTTTTTTTTCTGATTATTAGTGCCCGAATTTAACTGAAAATATGTTCGTATAAAATACCTTCCCGAAGGGCAAAGTCGGTTTGATCAATTTTTCGAATATTTAACCGCTCAATCACAAGTTTAATCAGGATTATTGATGGAACAATCATTTCGATGCGGATAGATTCCATGCCTTTCAACTTCAATCGTTCGGAGGTGGTCGATGGGATGAGTAGTTCGAAAATGCGATTAAAGTCATTGATATTCAGTTCCTGCCTGATCCTGATTTTAGAACCGGGATGGGTCTCATCGATTAAATCGGCCAAGGTGTCGAAGGCACCGGAACAGCCAATCAGGTTAGAAATACTTTTGTTTTGAGTTCTTTTCCACAAATCATCCAGACCGGATTCAAAATATTGGATAATTTGTGTGATTTCTTCTGGTGTGATTGGATCGGAAGGTGGTATTTGTTCAATTACCCGGGCCATTCCCAGTGGAAAACTTTGCTTCCAGACCGGCTTTCCGGCTTCGGTCAGGATAAATTCGTTGCTTCCACCTCCAATATCCAGAATGATGGAATGATCTGCAACTTCACCAAAGGCCAGTTTTACTCCTTTAAAAATAAGCTCGGCCTCGCGTTCACCGGAAATAATTTGCAGTTGGAGACCAGTATTCCTTTCCAATTCATTTTGAAACCAGTCATGATTTTTTGCTTCACGGATGGCGGATGTTGCCAGCAGAATGGTTTCTGAGACATGCTGTTCGGCGATTCGCTCCAGATGTATCCGGATGGCTTGAATAGCCCGCTGAAGGCCATCTTTGGTCAGTATGTTTTTATCAATACCATCTTTCCCAAGTTTTACCACTTCCTTTCCCTGATAATGAATCTGGTAAGATTTGTCCTGAACTGAAGCAATCAGCAGGTTACAGGTATTAGTTCCAAGGTCGATAATGGCAAGGGTTTTTGGCATACCATTACTTCTTTTTACAGGTTAGGATTAGTGGCAAACTGCTTTCAGTCAGCGGATCCAGGTTGAAGCTTCCATAGAATACGATGGCTTCGAAACCGGCCTCTTCCAGCAATTCCTGAAGTCGGTTTCGACAGATCGCATACAATTTTACTGAATTGGAGATTTCCTGACCGGTGGACTTGACCGTTAATTTCGTATTAAAGTCGATCAGATCTGAACCTTCAGTAAACTGATAGCTTCGTTCAAACCGGATATGGTCATTATCAATCAGCGGAAGTGACTGAATACGGTTATCTAATATATACTGATAATTCAGGATTTGAAGTGCAAGTTTTCCTTCCCCGGAAAGCACCTGAAAGCTTGCCTGAAGAAACCGTCGGATGTCATGATCGTTCAAAAGGTGAACTAGGGTGTTGCCAAAACAAATGACTGTGTCAAAGTAATTCTCCGGATAACGTTGATCAATCAATCGCATGTCGAGTTGTTCAAAGACAGGGAACATTGCCTCTTCCTGTTTGACATATTGGGCAATTGCAATCATTTGCGCGTCAAAATCGAAAGCCCAGGTTGGAAATCCAAAATGAGTCAGGGCAAAGGCCAGATCGCCGGTTGCACAGCCCACATCGAGAACCCTGGCGCCGTTGTATGGAAGCACTTTTCGCAGAAATTCGATTTGTGCAGGATTAAACGGAAAAACATGCTGATAATAGTGAGCAATGCTGGTATAAAATTGTGAAGACATAAAACAATTTGAAGATTTGGAAATTCATCAATTATTCAAAGCTTGCCTTTCCCTCTCCTGAGAAGGTGGCAGGGGAGGCTTTTATTTCGGGTATTCAATCCGGACATGATAAATGCTGACCAGTTTTTCGAGCAAGGTGCTTTTCAGGATAGTCAAATCGCGCAAGGTTAAATCGGCATCGATCAGTTGCTTCGACTTGATTTTCTGTTCCACCAGGTATTCGATCATTTCACTAAACGAGGCTGCTGTTTTTTCTTTCAAACTGTGGGCGGTCGCTTCTATTCCGTCGGTCAGCATCAAAACGGCCATTTCTTTGTTGTATGGCAAAGGCCCTGGATACGAGAAACTCGATGTATCTAACTCTTTGCCTGGGTTTTCTATCAAGTATTTTTTATAGAAATAATTGGATTGAGTCGTGCCGTGGTGAGAAGTGATGAATGAAATCAGGACTTCGGGCAACTTGTACTTTTGTGCGAGCAACACTCCTTTCGAAACATGATCGATGATTATTTCAGCGCTCTTCATATAATCGAGATTATCATGAGGATTCATTCCGGCGACCTGATTTTCGATGAAATACTCTGATTTATATGTTTTTCCGATATCGTGATACAGTGCTCCTGCATACACCAAAAATGGGTTTCCTCCAATTTTATGGATGACCGCTTCGGCCAGGTTTGCAACCTGGAGCGAATGCTGGAAGGTTCCCGGCGCTTCTTCGGCCAGCATCCGAAGCAGTGGCTGGTTGGTGTTCGAAAGTTCGATCAAAGTAACATCAGAAACAAATCCAAAAATCTTTTCAAAAATATAGATGAGTGGGTAAGTAATAAAGATGAACAGACTGCTGAAGCCAAACCATTGCAGGTTCTTCCAGTCAATGGATTCGATGCTTCCTTCCTGAACCATAGCCATCGCCGTGTAAATTAAGGAATAAGCTATGAAAACCGCTAATGCTGACAGGACCAGGTGTGAACGTTTGTGAAGTTTGTTTAAGGTGAAGACGGCAATGATTCCGGCAATCATCTGTAAAATAATGTATTCGTAGCTGTTCGGGGCAAAGTATCCGATAATCAGGGTCGTAACCATGAGTGAAAAAATGGCGGTGCGTGAGTCGAAGAAAATCCGGATTAATATGGGCAGAATGGCCATTGGAACCACATAGATATTTATCGATTTCATTTTTGTCGATAAGCCTGCCAGAAATATCATCAGAACGATCATCATAATGATGAAAGAAAGGTTCCGTTTGTGGTCGAACAATTCGCGGCGGTAAAATAGTAAATACATGAACATCAGGGCTATGAGTGCTGAAATGATAACCAGCCGGCCAGATATTACCAGAAAATATTCCATATTGTCGCCCCGTTTGGTTTCATAAGCTTGTTTGAGCGATTCCAGGATCATGAATTTTTGCTGACCGACCAGGTCGCCCTGGAAAATAATACGTTCACCCGCCTGGACCATTCCTTTGGTTGCTGAAAGTTTATCCAAAAGTTGTTTCTTTTCGTCGCGGTTAATTTTCTCGTCGTACGTAAGGTTTTCGGCTATAAAATCGCTCAGGTTGATTTTTTGAACAATTTCAGGATAAATTTTCCCGGAGATTTTCCGGATGGTATCATTAAATTCCTGATAAGCTGCTTTGATCGAATGCAGCCTGCTCACCGGGATCCGGTCAGCCTTGTTCCCTCTGATCTGCATGATGGCATTCTTCCCTTCCAGTTCCTTATACGAAGTAATGGGTTGGGGAAGAATTCCGGTATTGAAAATATTCTTTAGAATATCGGGAAGGTGGTGGATGTTTTTTATGGAATTGATTGCCGGGTTTACTTCTTTCAATTTTGACAATGCAAGAATGAACTCATTAACTTTAGAGTTTTCAATCGTGGTATCGAGCGTGAAGTAGGGCAGGTAAGTTTTAAGGGTAGAATCGGTTTCAGCTTTGATTTCAGCATCGGTTTTCAGGATTGCAAAATTGAAGGGTGCAATCAGGGTTTCGTGTCTCCATGGACTTCCTTTCTGGAATTCGTATTTGAAACGGCTTTCACCCGGGAATACCAGAAATATTAATCCAATTCCGGCGACAAAAACCATTATCAGGTAAAAAAGGTGATACGAATGGTTGAGTTGGGTTAATAACTTTTTCATAAATACTGGATTTTGAAAACCTTTGCAATTTAGAAAGTAAGCGTTAAATTTTATCTTTGATAATCTAAAATTAGTAAAATCTTCGAAGTAAGCAGCAATCAGATTGAACATTCATATTAAGTTGTTGATTTGAGGGCTGTTTCAACCGATCATACTTCGTACCATGAACTACGGAATTTCAGGCTTAAGCATTATACCAGTTCGAAGAGAACCCTCGGAACAAAGCGAAATGGTAACCCAGATCTTGTATGGCGAACATTTCGTGGTGAATGAAATGATGTTGGGATGGGCACACGTGAAACTGGCTTTTGACGGATATGATGGCTGGATTGATCTCAAAATGATTACCCCGCTTCCCGAAAAATCGTATCAGAAAATCGACCATTCACCGTTTGCAGTGACCACTGATATTTTCAATATCATTCCGGTCAATTCGGAGCAAACCATGATGATTGTGGCCGGAAGTACTTTGCCCTGCTGGAGGCCTAACCTGAAAGAATTTTCAATTCAGTCGGAGGTTTTTCCTCATTCGGGAAATGTTACCTACCGGAAACCGGCCAACCTTCGAAAAGTGATGATCGATCAAGCTTTGAAATACTTTAATGCTCCTTATTTGTGGGGTGGTCGTTCTCCCATGGGAATTGACTGTTCCGGCCTGGCCCAGATCATTTATAAAATGGTTGGGTATGTAATTCCACGCGATGCCGGACAGCAGGTACACTACGGAAAAGCTTTAAGTTTTGTGGAAGAAACAAAACCTGGTGACCTGGCTTTTTTCGATGATGATGAAGGCCGGATTATTCACGTTGGCATCATCTGGGAAAAGAATAAAATTATTCATGCTTCAGGAAAGGTCCGAATCGATAATGTCGACCAGTTTGGGATTTTTAATGTTGAATCCAAACGTTATACCCACCAGATGAGGGTGATGAAAAGAATCATAAATGACTAAAAAAGTAATCAGTAATCAGTCGCAGTGGCCAGTATGATTTGTGATTGGTAGTCATTTGCTTCACGTCATTCATTGTCAATTGATTCTCACAATTTAATGACAATTTAATGACGATTAATGACCAAATGACTCAATAGCCAGTGCTCGTAACACGTAACCCGAAACGCAATGACTTACACCTACCCATATCCTCGTCCGGCCGTTACCGTTGATGCTATTTTGATCAGTCCGAACCAATCCGTTCTGCTGATTGAACGGGGCCGGCAACCTTTTCAGGGCAAATGGGCGCTTCCGGGAGGTTTTATTGAAATGGATGAAGAGCTGGAAGCGGCATGCAAACGTGAATTGGATGAGGAAACAGGCATCCGGATAGAGGAACTCAAACAGTTTCGGGCTTTTGGTTCAGTGAACCGCGATCCGCGTCACCGCACCATCTCGGTAATTTTCTATGCTTTTGTTGAGGATGAAATCGTGCCCGAGGCCGGTGATGATGCTTCAAAAGCGCAGTGGTTCCCACTTGATGAACTTCCTGAACTGGCGTTCGATCATCTTCAGATTTTGGACGAATTTAAGGAAGAAATTCCCCGCTTCAGCATAAATTCCTGATCAGATAGGGAATCTTCCATTTAGCTTATTGAACAACCTGGACAACCGCTGCGGAATGACAATTGAATGACTATCAATGACTATGAGTTATTTCTCAATCATTCAGTTTCTATGGCTGGTACACTATTTTGAACACTGAATTCTTCTGTTTACATTGGGTATTTACCAAGATTAACCCGGAGTTGATATTCAATTGGGAAAGATCGATCAAACCATTTCCGTGGATGGAAGAATTGTAAACTCTTGTACCCGAAAGTGTGTAAATTTCAACCTGAACATCCGATTTAGAGTCTTTTACTTTCAAATAAAGAAGACCTTTTGTCGGATTCGGGTAAAGAGTAACTGAGTTTTCAGGTCCGTTCAAATCGTTGATGGTATCTGTAATTCCCAAATCGTCGGCAAACGGGGTCCCGTCGTATACCGAAGAAGCAGCCCAATAGCTACTAATATTCGGATCTCCGGTTGGATTTATTTTTGCTGTCGTGAGTGAATTTCCGGCACCATCAGGCAAAAGAGGCCAGGGCGCGACATTGAAATACTGAAAATCGATCACCGGAATCCCTTTGCTATTGGCCAAAATGACTTCTTCTCCGGAATTGGAAAAGTTTTTACTGAAGTTTCCGCTGGGAACCATCCAATGTCGTTCATAAAACCATCTGGGTTTTGAAGCAATCACATAGAATTGTTGAGGTCCAACGATTTCATTGGGTTTAAACTGGTAGCTGATACCTGAAGTAAAACTCAATCCATTCAGACTAATCGGCTTATCACCAGTGTTTTTCAATTCGATAAACTCAAACGATTTTCCGGAAACGGTATCGCCAACTGCAATCGTATCTTTTGGATGATAGTGTAGTTCAGTTACTTTCAGGTTTGTGTAATTTTCTTCAGGATTGATGAATTTTACTGTAGCCATTGCGCTCCAAAGATCTCCGTCTTTAACCCTCGAATTGATGATAGCTGTTCCCGATAAATCTATGGAGGTTCCACTTTTAATCTCTTTGGCAGTTGTACTGATTGCACCCCCAACCATTCGCGGATCGGTACCATCAAGTGTATAGTAAATCTGAGCCACAGGACTAGAAACCGTTACCTTATAATTCCCTGAAATGGTGTAAACTTCGTTGGTTAGTAATACTTCGTCTTTGGTGTAGGTTGGCGGAAGATCCTTCACCATCAATTTAGCTGCAATCATTTGATTGATTACAATTTGTGCCCGGACCGGCACAAATCGGGCATAAATATCCTTAATTTCCTTATCCCAGTTTTCGAAGGTATACGGTGGATTATTTCCTGTGGTAAAATCTCCCCATCGGGCTGATTCTGCAATAATTGCTTTTTTGATCATATCCACTCGTTTCTGGAATCTTTCCTGGACCAAATTCGGAACAAAGACACCATTATTGAAGAAATTTTTATAAGCATGATCAGCAAATCGCTGCTGATATTCTTTATTTACAGCGAGTTTGTAGTGAAGCCATTGAGGATGAAAAGCCCAAATCCCTGCAACCGACATACCTGGAATAGTCACCCGGTTCTCATTGATTCCAAATCCGGGTCCATTCGGACTCGGCTCCCGTTCAATCATCATGGCATGTTCCGCATCGTGGGTGAAAAATACAAATCCGGAAGACTTATCGTCGCGCCGGTCGATGGCATAAAAATTATTGGCCATTTGATTTTGCCCAAATGCTGAGGTGGGAGAATCAAAATTACCAACGTAGAAAATCAATTGCATGTAGTCGATAAGGTTGTCGATGTTGACCATTACTTCTCCGCCTTTCTTTGGTTTTCCATTTTGATCTTTACCTTCGAGGTTAAAATAAGCTGCATTACTTGAAAACCCCAATTTGGATAAGTCGTACAACTTCTGCCACGAATCAATATTCCCATCGGTTGCTTCAACCGTGTACCCGTCGGTATTCACTTTAATAACATCATAATCTGCACTATTACCTCCAAAATAGCTTTGTGCATACCGTGACTCCGATCGTTCCTGGGTTTCATATAATCCCCAATACATTCCGTTCAGGTACAAATGGTAATAACGGCTGCGGGTGTAAGGTTGTCCCATGTCTCGCTGGGTATCCCGTGAGAAAACTTCTCTAACCGCCGTATGCCGGGCTTTGTCGTCACTGGGATGCGACCAGGCATAATTCTGCTCACAACGCAGATCAATCTTGTCAAATTCATCCACACCTTCATTTTCAAACAATGGAAATTTGAGTTTGGTTGCCCCATAATTTCCCCTGAAAAACAGACGAAAGGCGTGCTTCGGAAATTCACTGTGGCGGCTCCATCCACCACGGATCCGTAATCCTGCATTGATGTTGAACCCGGGTTTTCCGGATGGATCGATCAATTCAACCGAGCAAAGCCGTTCCCAGTTTTCGCCATGCAATCCGGCATTGACATAGATTCCGGTTACCGGATCAAACAGATTCGGCAAATCGGTTACAACTGAAATAGAAGGGATATCCAGGAGAGCATCTTTCATTACTCCGGAATATTTGGGGTCGCTGGTAACCTTGGTATCCATTTCCAGATCGATGACCTGGCCGTTTAGACTTCCTGGTTCAGGCCAGTTTCCTCCAGGACTGGTTTGATTGATGACCCGATCAAGGAAAATATAGGTTTGGGTAAGTGGGAAAGTAGGATTTTCCCCATCCTTTTTAAGCGAAGCACGGACCAGATAACAAGGCGTTCGATCGCGCCCGTCAATATTGTCAGGATCGATGCTGATCGTTTTTGATTTCCCTCCGTTTTGAACCGTTGCTGAAGTTTGAGGATTACTCCCATCGATGGTATATAGAATTGAGTAGGCAGGATCAGGTACATCCAACTTTAAATCGAACGGATCGGTATAAAAACCATTGGGTTTACTGAAAACCACTTTCAATGTATCGGCTGAGGGTGGACCGGCATACTCAGCCGTGAGCTTCATATTGAAATGAAAATCGGAGCTGGTGAGATTGATATTGAATCCCTGGATTGCAATCAGATTCTCGCCTTCCACTAATTCCAAATCACGGGCAGGAAGTGACCAAAGCTGGTCAGTACCCGATTCGTGCTGGTCGGAGGCAAAACTATTGTATGGATGGTCAGCCGGGGCATTCATTCGGATAGCTTCTTCTCCGTTGATCCAGATAATAAAACCATCATCATAATTGACCGAAAAAGTGATATTCTGAAGTTCGGTAATATTACGTGCAACGAAGGTTGAGCGCAGATATACTGTAGAATAGGAATTTTGCATATCCGAAAGCAGGGTTCCTTCGGCTCCATCGCCATACCAAAAAGGCGCATTTCCGGTTGACCATCCCGAAGGCGTATAATTGCCAGTCATCCAGTTTGGTGCGAGTGTTGAAGCATCCTTGCCTTTTAAAAAGCTAAAGGAAGAGTTCGGACCAAATGAAATCTGGGCATTTGAAAAGGAAATGGTCAGGAGAAGAATTGAAACTAATATGAAGTACCTGCGAAACATCCGTTCTGGTTTAGTTATTAGAGGCGTGAAAAATACAAAAAATATGCCATCAGATTTAATCATTTTGTAATCATTTCTGTGAATAGTTGCAAATAAGGTTGGTCGCAATCAGTTCATAAGAATATAAGTCGTGCCGCGATTAATTTTCTAACTTTGCCACCGAATTCTGATTCTTATGGACGACATGGAAAACCGGATATGTAAACTTTTTGGAATTAAATATCCCATCATTCAGGCTGGAATGGTCTGGTGCAGCGGCTGGCGACTGGCTTCAGCCGTCAGTAATCATGGTGGCCTGGGTCTGCTTGGTGCTGGTTCAATGCATCCTGAAACGCTTCGCGATCACATTCAAAAAACCAAATTGGCGACTGACAAGCCTTTTGGTGTGAATATTCCTCTATTTTATCCTGAATTGGAAATGATCATGAAAATTGTTGCTGACGAAAAAGTGCCCATTGTCTTTACTTCCGCCGGAAGTCCCGGAAAATATACCTCGTGGCTGAAAGAACGCGGGATAATTGTCACCCATGTGATTGCCAGTTCGGCTTTTGCACTGAAATGTGAAGAAGCTGGTGTAGATGCAATCGTAGCCGAAGGTTTTGAAGCTGGCGGACATAACGGAAAAGAAGAAACAACAACGATGACCCTGATTCCGGCGGTTCGTCGGGTAAGTTCACTGCCACTTCTGGCTGCCGGAGGGATTGGCTCCGGAGAAGCCATAATGGCGGCCATGGCTTTGGGCGCTGACGGCGTTCAGATCGGATCGCGCTTTGCCATTTCCGAAGAATCATCGGCGCATCCGGATTTTAAAAAATTGGTGACCGGGTTGAATGAAGGAGATACCAAACTTGCTCTCAAAAAAATCGGTCCGGTACGGTTGATTAAAAATGAATTCTTCCAGGTTGTCAACAAGCTGGAGCAGGAAGGAGCCAGTGCTGATACTTTGAGAATTACGCTGGGCCGCAGTCGTGCCAAAAAAGGAATGTTTGAAGGAGATCTGGCTGATGGTGAATTGGAAATTGGACAGATTGCTTCCATCATTGACGAAATACTGCCCGTGGAAACCATCATGAAAAACCTGGTTCAGGAATACCGGCAGGCCAAAGAGCGCCTGACCAGCAATCAGTTTGATTTTTAATTAAAAGAGAAATGTTGCGTGTTCCGGGTTTCGAGCTAACCCGAATCGCGCAACCCGCAACCCGAAACTTTACTATGATCCATTTTGAACGTACTAAATTAGAAAACGGATTGACCGTAATTGTCCATCAGGATCAGACAACCCCTATGGTGGCCATCGATGTCTGTTACAATGTAGGTTCCCGCGACGAACATCCCGATCGCACCGGATTTGCACACCTTTTTGAGCACCTGATGTTTGGCGGTTCAAAGAATATTCCCGTTTATGATGAACCTCTGCAAAAAGCAGGTGGAGATAACAATGCATTTACCTCGAACGATCTGACCAATTATTACCTGACTCTGCCAAAAAACAATATCGAAACCGGATTCTGGCTCGAATCGGACCGAATGCTTGAGCTGGCTTTTTCGAAATCAAGTCTGGACGTTCAGCGGAATGTGGTCATTGAAGAGTTCAAGCAGCGCCAACTCAATCAGCCTTATGGCGATGTGTGGCCATTGTTGAGGCAACTGGCTTTCAAGGTTCATCCATACCAGTGGCCCACCATTGGCCGCGAGATCAGCCACATCGAAAAGGCGACTTTGCAGCAGGTAAAAGATTTTTTCTTTGCTCATTATGCACCCGATAATGCAGTGCTGGTGGTGACCGGAGATGTGGATTTTGATCAGGTTTTCAGGCTTGCCGAACGGTGGTTCGGGCCAATTCCAAACCGGAAAGTGAAGCCAAGGAATCTTCCGAAGGAACCGGTTCAAACCGAAATCCGCGAGCAAACCGTAATACGGGAAGTTCCGAACGATACCATTTACATGGCATATCACATGGATGGAAGGCTCGATCCGGACTATTTTGCCACCGACCTGGTTTCGGATGTGCTTTCGAACGGAAATTCATCGCGGATGTACCAAAACCTGGTTCAGAAGGAAAAACTGTTTTCAGAACTGGATGCTTACCTTTCAGGCGATTACGAACCGGGTTTGTTTGTCGTTTCCGGAAAACCAAGCAACGGTATCTCGCTCGAAACTGCGCGCATGGCTATTGAACAGGAACTGGACCGAATGAAACAAGAACTGGTGAGCAGCTATGAACTTGAAAAAGTGAAAAATAAGCTGGAAGCTAATATTGTGTATGGCGAAATGAATTATCTGACAAAAGCCATGAACCTGGCCACCAACGAAGTTTTGGACGATGCCGGTCTCATCAATTCGCAGGTCGAAAGTTACCGATCGGTTACCCCGGAGCAAATCCGTGAAGTTTCTCAACACCTTTTCAGGACCGAAAACTGCTCGGTCCTCAATTATATCGCTAAAAAATGAAATATGCTGAATCGCCTGATACAACCACTGGTCAACCCGATTGAACACATCGATATGGTGAAAGCCGAAAAACGGCAGCTCTCGAATGGTATTCCGGTTTATTACGTCAACGCCGGAACCCAGGACGTGGTGAAAATTGATTTTGTTTTTGAAGCCGGAACCTGGTTTCAAACTTCCAACCTTGTGGCAAGCATTTGTAATTCGATGCTCGAGGAAGGAACTTCGAATTTTTCTTCGTCCGAAATAGCCGAAAAATTTGATTTCTACGGCGCTCACCTTCAACTCACTGTCGACCAGAACCAGGGATTTGTGAATGCGATCAGCCTTGGAAAACATCTGCCAGCTATCCTGGATGTAATGGAAGATCTGATCAAACGATCGGTATTTCCGGAGGACGAACTCGAAGTTTTAATAGCCAAAAACAAGCAGAAGTGGCTGTTGGAAAACGAGAAAGTACGGACCCTTTGCCAGAAAAAATTCACCCAGGTGATGTTTGGCGACGCGCATCCGTATGCCATTAACAATACGCTTGAAGATTTTGACCGGATTGCACGCGAAGATTTGATAAGGTTTTACCAAACGCATTATCACTCCGGAAACTGCCAGATTTTTGTGGCCGGAAAAGTGGAAGAACCGGTACTTCGGATGCTCGACGTACGTTTTGGAGAAAATGACTGGAAACAAACCAATGCGAAAGTTCCGGTTTATGAAATCAATTCGTCTCCCAAAAAATTCCATCATGTCGAAAAGGCAAATGGGCTTCAGTCGGCCATCAGGGTTGGGAAGTTCTGGGTAACTAAATCACATCCCGATTATCATGCATTATCAGTTTTAACAAACATTCTGGGTGGTTATTTCGGATCAAGACTCATGACCAATATCCGGGAAGAAAAAGGCTACACCTATGGAATCGGAAGTTTTGTTCTGAACCTGAAACAAGCCAGTTATCTGGTTATTTCGACCGAAGTGGGCAATGAATATATTGAGCCAACGCTGGTTGAAATTGCTGCTGAGATGAAACGCCTGCAAATCGAGCCAATTTCGGAAAACGAACTGGAAACCGTTAAAAGTTACCTTCTTGGCGAGTTTTTGCGCGATTTTGACGGGCCGTTTGCCCTCGCCGGAAGTTTTAAAGCCATCAACGATTTTGGTCTGGATTACTCGTTCTACGATCAGGCGCTGAAAGTTCTTCGCAACATTACTTCCGAAGAACTGATGCAACTGGCTCAGCAATACCTGAATCCGGAGGACTTTTATACGGTGGTGGCTGGAAGCAAATCAATTTGAAGATTTAATAGTTTATTGAACCCGAAGGGTTCACAGGTTTATAGAAATCATCAAATTCCGAAATCGTGCGACTCCGAAGGAGTCGAATTTGCTGGTGTGATCGCTTTTCTATCAACATACGACCTCTCTGAGGTCATAAAGCGATCATTGAGATTGTCTGGAAATTCATAGTCATCTTATATAGTCAGGGCTTCACTTCAAATGACAATTTTAATGAACCAACTTTGTATGCAAACTTTTTATCTTGACGACAAGGACAAAATCAAACTATCAAAATTGCTCCTGGAAATGTGCATCTGTTTTTCGAAGGAAGAAGCCGAAATGCTTGTTTCAATGGGCGATGTCTTTGTAAACGGAATCTACGAATCTGATCCTGATGCCCAAATCTTTTCGGGTGATGTTGTGAAAGTTGATGGAGAAAAAATCCAGGTAGAGTAGAAAGACCACAAGGTGGTTAAAAGTGAATAGCCGCTTCAATTTGTCCTGCCTGACAGGCAGAATTTTTTTTGACGTTATTTTCCGCAGGTCGATGACCTGGCGGTTATGATCCCGAGTACTCGGGAGACTTTTCAAGTCAGTTAGGCATTTTGTCCTGAAAGGACTGATTTTCATAACCACAGGTTTGTAATCTGTGGTTGAAGCACACTGGAACCAAACTGCCTGTAAGGCAGTACCTTTTACTAAAACTGGAGAAAATATGACTGTTCATTGTCCTCGACTCTTGATTCGCATTAATTGTTATTGAATGCCTTTAGCGTTCCAGGGTTGCACCTTCATTTCATTTTCCCCGAATTTCATTCGGGGCTATTCACATTCAATCCTTTCAGGATTGTTATTCAAAATACCTGAACTCCACAACCAGCAGGCGGTACAATTCTTCGCGTACTTTTTTGTTCAGGTTCTGAACTTCGGCAAACAGGGTTTGCATATCGGCCAGCCCAGCTTTTTCGGCGTACTTTTTAATCTGGATCAGTCCCGAATGCGGGGTGAGGTAATCTTCGTAACCGAAATAGCGGAAATACGGCTCGTCTTTCAGCCCAACGTTGTACAGGTATTGTCCTTTGCAGTAGTTGAGGTTCCAGGTGCGGTACAGTTCCTTAATTTTTTTCACCAACAACCACGCAACGCTGTGCTCATTAGTAACCTGACTATCGAGCGTAGTTGACCAAAAAGATTCGGCATTGGCCGGGCAAAGCGGGTTATCTACAAAGATTTCTGGTGCGCCTGCCACAGGGTTGTTGGCCTCGAAGGTGGTGACCACGCAACGGTTTTCGGCCAGCACAAAAGCAAAACACAGGGAATACCAATACGATTCTAATTCAGGTGTAATTTCAGGTTTCCAAAGGCTGTGCTGGTTAGCCCAAGTTGGATACTTCCCAACAATTGTTTTCCCCACGGAGAACCAAGTCATTAAACTTTGTGCTGAAGGTAGATCATAGGCACAATAACCATATTTATCTGGAGGAAATCCAAAGCATTTCAACAGATTTACAGTTATTATGCGGTTATCCAAATAAAACCAAACCCTATTTGCCTTATTAGAGAAACGATGTAATGGTTCTTGTCTTAATCGCACCGGAGTGCCATCATCCATAAAGCCAACAAAAGTACCATCAACATATCCGTAAGGAGCTCTAATTCTTGTGTGGCGGCTATCCCTTAGAGGAAATCCGCTAACAAACGGTTGGCCTTCTTCTGCTTTTTCAAACCCAGCATTAAACAACACGATGTGGTTTGGTTACTCCGCCATGTTATTGGCGAAAACAGGGAAGTTGCAATTACCATCCGGAATGACAATGGCAGCCAGTTTATCGCCCAATCAGTCCGGAAATACCTGAAAGAAATAAAAGTGAACCACGAGTTTACACACATCTCTACACCTGAAGAAAATGCTTATATCGAAGCGTTTCACAGTATTCTTGAGCGGGAACTAACTTCCCGTTATGAATTTGATTCTTTTTTCCATGCTGAAATGAAAATTGCACAGTACATGTTTACTTATAACAACATCCGTAAACATGGGGCAATCGGGCTGAAAACCCCGCAGCAGGCATGGAATGAGTACTTCTGTTCATTCCCAACTGATAGGCAACAATCAGCGGTAGAACCGGAGGTTCGGCTATCTTTGACTATCTGTTGGCGAATGAAAATATTCGAAATCTAATCATCAAAAACAGTCAAACTGTTTCTCAAATTTATTCCAATTAATTGGGGGTAGAGACAAAGACGCAACTCGATATAAGCGGTCTGGCAAAAGGAGTTTATATTCTAAAGGTAAGCTATGGTGAAAATACAACAATAAAAAAAATATTAAAAGAGTAAAAATTTACAGCCGAAATTTGGGTTAATGGACAAAAAGAATGGTGAAAACCTCTGTAATCCTTTATTGGTATAGCTTTGCGAGAAATCAAAAATATGAATAAAAAAAGTGCTTTTATTGTGGTTCAAAAATAACGCTCAAATACGGTAAAATTGA
>JANXYV010000224.1 GCA_025355875.1 Prolixibacteraceae bacterium
AACATCCTCTTCCTGCTTTTTGGTATCGTGGTTTCCATCGAGAAAAACCAAACTGTCGCCACAAGCCACCACTGCTTTCTTGATGCCTTCATTCAGACTCACAAAGAACGGATCGTGCATGGTCATGAACGACGAAATGAATATTTTTTTGCCGGCCGGCTTATCTTTTTTTGTTGAACTGCTGTTGCAAGAAATCAAAAAGAGGGCGATCATCGAATACACCAGAACTTGGATACGGAATGCTTTTTTCATAAGAGTTTTAGTTTTAATTATTTGATTATTAATTTGTTTATTCTAGTTTAATTCTGGCGGGCATCGTTGAATAAAAAGTCAAGATACCCGAAATTCAGGCCACCGCCATATTTGACGGTTAGCAAATAGACACCCGGCGCCGGAAACGAAATCTGACCCAGTTCCGATTGAGTCCAGAAATGCAGATTGCCGGTTTTTTCAGGGAAACTGAGACGGCTTGAAAACTGATGATTGACCCAAAGTTCAACCGGTTTGGGATCGACACTGCTATAGGTGGTATAAATGATGTATTTCCCTTTTTGGTGAACATAGATCGTATAGTTGGTCCATTCGCCCTCCTCCTGATTGCAGATGTACAATTGGCTGGATTTTGGATGAACCTTATTCGAATTTGTAAAATCCTGGTTGTCTTTCGTGTAACTGATGTCAACTCCCTCTTTTTCACGGAAGAAGGCGAGGTAATCAGAGATTCCCGAACGCTGTTCTCCGGCTTTTTTGTTGAGCTGTGCTCCTTCGTTCCTGGGCGAATTGTCGTGGTAAGCAACGCCTTCTCCACCCAGGTCGTACCATGCCAATTCGACTCTTCCGGGGATATTTTGTGCCCCAATCGGGTTCAGTTTGTTTCCGGTGTAAACTGCATCGCGGTATGGTATTCCTTTGTAGCCCACTGGCAACTCCACTTTTACAGCAGATACCATGAAAAGTAATCCACAGCCCAGCATGATTCCATTTAAAATATTTTTCATTTTTCCTGATTGATCATTGTTTAGAAATTGAACCGATTTTCACAAAATCCAGATAGGCCAGGTTGGGACCCGTATTGTATTTTAGCGTGAGCAATTGCAATCCTGCTTTTGGAAATTCAATTTCGCCGATGGTTGCCTGATCCCACCAGTGATAATAACCGGTGTATTTGGGCAGGTAAAGTTTTGCGGCGAATTGGTTGTTGAGCCACAACTCCGATTTGTTGTCGAGGTTGGCATACACCGTGATGATTTTATATCGGCCTGACGCTTTTACATCGACGGTATAATTGGTCCATTCACCTTTTGCTTCCCACCCGATGTATAGCTGATTGACCTTTGGTTCAACCACATTTGGCTTCTTATAGTCGGCCCAGTCTTTGGTGTACGAAATGTCTACACCTTCATTTTCACGGAAGAAAGCAATGTGATAAGGCACTCCGGGTCGCCAATGACTGCCATAATCGTGAACTTCATGATTGAGCTTTGCCCCGTCGTTGGTTGGGGTGCTGTCGTGATAGGCCACTCCTTCCCCACCAAAATCGTAATAGGCCAGTTCAACCCGACCGGGGATCACCTGCGGGCCTTTAAAACCCAGACTGTCATCGGAAAATGGTTTGCCTAGGTAATTAGCCGGAATCTGTGCATGCACCGTAAGAAATGCAACCGAAATGAGCATCATCATTACTGCTTTTGCTGAATTTTTCATCGAATCAGTGTTTTAAAAGTTGTATTCATTGGATAATATCACTTCATTGCCTTTATTGTCACTTCGGTCGGAGTGGTCAATTCTGCCGGAAACCAGACCATCAGCGAGTTTTTTTCTTTTGTTGATTTAATATTTGCTTTGCTTCCATCTATTGAAACCTTAACATTTGAGATGAATTTTTAAATATTCAGTCAACCTAAACATGATTTTCCTCTATCTACTTATGTTTTATACGATAACTGACAAAGCTTAAGTTTTTGCTGTCGGATGCCCACGAATTGATATCGAATGTTCCTTGACCACCAAGAAGTTTTGCCAAAACGTCAATTTCGCCTCCGGCAGATGGCATTAACCTCAGCATAACGTCTTCATATTGAGGATGCCCTTTAAAATTCTTTTCATATGTGAGAAAAACAATCCATTTTCCATCGGGTGAGACATGTGGATACCAATTGTCGTATTTATCAAATGTAATTTGCTCAGGTGAACTGCCATCTGATTTCATCCGCCAGATTTGATTCCTGCCCGAACGGTCGGAATTAAAATAAATATATTTTCCATCGGCGGAATATTCTGGTCCATCGTCAATGCCCGGATTTGTGGTCAATCTAATTTCGCTTCCACCGTTTGCCGGGATGCTGAATATATCGTAATTGTCATTCCGTTTACCTACAAAAAGCAATGTTGAACCGTCCGGAGACCAGCTGTGCCACCATGAAGGTGAATTTTGGGTCAAGGCCTTTGGCTCACCTCCATCAACAGGCTTAATATAAACTTTTGGTTGATGATCTTCTGAATAGCCTGTGAATGCCATTAGTTTTTTATCTGGCGAATAGCCATTGCCACCACCATGTCCTTTCAATCCGGTATTCACCAATTGTGGTTTGCCACCATTTAATGGTATAGAAAAAAGCTGACCCTGCTCTGTAAATATAAGATGGTCATTATCAGCCGACCAAAATACACCTTCTAAATTATTATCGGATACATATTTCGCTTTCCGATCTTTCGATTCTATTGAAATGGTTTCAATGGTGCTCTCAACCACTTTTTCGCCTTTATCAGCTTTAGCAATATTTGATATTTCAACATCTGAAAACAAGGCTTTTTTCAAATCATTTTTTTCATGAGCACATACAAAAAGCCCAATATAAAATGGCTCCTTGAATTTAATTTTGAACGAACCGCCTGAAGGATTGAGCGTTTCATTATCAGAACCTACTGACATAAATATAACACCACCCTCTTTCTGAATTTTAATCTTTTTTGGACCTTTAACCATGGATTGTATTTCGCGAGTTGGCCCACCTTTTACTTCACGAAATTGCATTGAAGTGAGTCCATCGCCATGAATTACTGCATCAATATACGGAGAATCTTCATCGAGACTTTCACGGATCATCACACCAGCCTTCTTATGATTATTGCCAAGCGAATCGGTGAAATTTATACCCGAAGCTATTGAAATATCTCCCGAAGACTTTTTCCAAACAAAATGGAATGCATCTTTGGCAAACCACATATTTTGTCCACTTCCGGCAATCAAATAGGTTTTACTTTCCGGATTAAAAATGACCGAACCTTGGTTGATGATATCACCAACATCAGTTTTTCCTTCAAATATTCCCATTGATTGGTTTTGGGCAGCAACCGGAGAAGTGCAGACCAATACTACAGCAAAAATATAAATCGAAATGAGTAAAGATTTCATGATAAAAGTATTTAAATTGTTTGACATAATATTAAATTCATTTATTCTTCCGACTCTACTTATTGTCCTGGTATTTTAAAGCTATCCAGAACCCGGTCCAATCCTTTTAAGTTTCGCTGAATAACCCCCTTTACATCTTCGTGAAATGTATGCCCGATAATTCCAATTAATCCTTGGTAATCAGATTCGTAAATGATTTTAATCATCTCTTGTTCGCGATCTCCAACGCCAATATCCAAAATATAAGGAGGCCCAAATACCTCGATATCGGTCCAACTCGCAGGTCCATCACCTTTTAATCCATCAAGGTTGATCAAAGTAAGATAAGGCATCATTTCATTCAGCAGGATTTTAAATTTAGTTTTATCGTGAGTTCCACGAAGAAAATTGTATACAATGCCAATGTCATTAAAACCGGTAGCTTTAATTATTTTAATTTGATTTTCGGGATCGCCATACCAGCCGCCATGGTTGAACAGTGAAATGGTGCACCCAATTTCCTTAGCGCGCTGGTGAATTTCAGTTATAGCTTTAACACCTTTTTTTAGCTTTTCATCGTCCGATATTCCCATGAAAAACTGCTCAGGAAAAGCAATCCAGAGATTTGTTTTAACACCTTCTTCTTTTAAGATTTTTAGTATGGTTTCATTGTCTTGATTTAATAAAGTTGGCCCACTACCATCGGTCCAAAACCAAACACTGGTAAGTTGAATGTTGTATTTTCTTAACGTTTTAATTTCTTCGGCCAAATAAGGCAAGTGTTTTGCGCGCCAATCATAAGCAAACCTGGTAATTCCCAATTCCTTCATCATTTGTGCCCTTTGTTCGGGATTTCTGTTTAAACTGTCATAAGGCACAAGGCACCAGGCACATAAATTGTCCTTGGCAAATACATTTTTTTTCATTGATTTGGTATTTTGATTACAACTGATAAGTATTACACTTAAAATCATAATCAGCAGGAAGGCAATTTTTGTTTTCATAAGTCAGGTTTTTTATTAATTTTTTTGATATTAATAATATTCAATAAGCATCATTTTTTGTATTTTATTTTACTGCCAGAATTGAAATTTCGGTTGGTTGACTTATTGAAGTTTCAATCCATACTAAAAGCGAATTTCCTTCCTTTGCTGTTTTTGCAATGACTTTGTTTCCATTTATTAAAATTTCTGCATAGGCATTGCTTTTCCAGTTTTCGATTATAAAAGTCGGATTAATGATGGTTCTGTTTGGGTTGATGCTGAATTTACAATCACCGTTGTTATTTATTGATTTAAAGATAATTGAACGATAAATCCTATCAATTTTTACAAATTCGAAATTGTTGTTGAGCATGGTTATTGTGCCAGGTTCAAGCCAGGTTTGTATCTGATTTTTAACTTCATCGTAATTGTATTGTTTTGAAAGGCCTACCAGCATTACATGTCGGCGAAATTTGCGGCCAGTTGAATCGGTTTGATAATGATCTTTGAAATCAACACCTAATTTTCCATAAAAACCAGCACTTACCAATGAAGTGTGTGTTACTTCATTTTTGTGTGATGCATAGGATCGCGAGGTTTTGCCCCAATCACCTGCATTTTGACCATAAGGTTCGCGACCAACCGGCCAATGGGAAAAGTTCCAGGTGGTATTGTGCCAGGCTATTTGAGTTTCTATTTTGATGCCAGGCCAAATTTCGGGATACGCTTCATCCTGACTATAAACAGTATAAAAGTCAGGCATGTTTTTAAAGTGACAATCATAGGCAATTTGATTCCATCCCCAGGAATCTTTAGCATAGGTTTTATTTGTAGGCTGGGGAAAGTAAATTTTAACTGAATCTGTCATATTGAAAACAGATAAAGCAGGTGCATTGCACAAATCGCCTGCTTCAACCAATGAACCACCTATTGGCATGGGTTCAATCACTTCTGGTCCCCAACCACGGCGATGGTCAATATCGAGGTTTGGCATATCTATTAACTGGCGGGTTCCGGTACCATCGGGATAGAATGTCCAATACTCATCAAAATAAGGGAATTGTTTGCCTTTTTGTTGTTCACCTACAAAATTGTAATTAGGATTTAATGGGATTCCGTGCCAGTGGATAATTTTGCGTACATCATTATCTTCAACAATTGTAACAGATTGACCATGCCGTTGGCGATCTGACATCGCCTCATGGCAACCGGGATAAATAGAATCGCCACTTTCGAAAAATTCAAAATTCAATAAAAATTGATTGGTCAATCGCCAGGCTGGAGCATTATTGGCCCTGTCCCAAATAACAAATTTGATATTTTTGTCGTAACCAAACTCTTTTCCAAACGAAACCACTGTTGCATCGCCTTCGAAACCTGACCACGAAAAATTGCGTTTTACCGCTTTAAATCCGCTGTTGGTATCATCAAAATCATCAGTAGGGGTTTGAACAACTTTAAGATTTTTAAAAACGGCAGCTTTTGATTTTGAGTCTAAGGTTACTCGAGCAACCAAGGCCACAAAATATTTTTGATCTGGTTCTAGCCAACTATATTGAGGTGCAACTTCCATCCAGTCATTTGTTTTGATTCCCCATTTTTCGAGTTTTGTTCTGTAATAAAAATGAAAAGTATTCGAAAGTGATTCATGCAATATCCTGATTTTCTTATTGGTAGAACGATAAGGAACAGAAAATGTCTGGCTATCCAATTTTGCTTCGTATCTTGATGGATCAATAACTTTTTTAGGATCACGAACATTTTCAATATTATTTTGCTTGTCGTATTGATTCACAAAAACAATTCCCTGACGGTTTGAAACCGCTATCATAGTATAATTCGTAACATCGGGAATCCCATTTTTATTGGCAATTAAAGCCAATCCTATAACATCATCATCAGTAAATTCAGCTTCGGCATAAAAATTTCCCGTTAAGGGTTTAATATGATAAAAACCATAAGAGCCAACTTTAGAGGTATTTGTAATTAACAATGAATTATTTTTAACCAAAAACTTACCAGTTTTGGCATCATTCAGTTTGACTTCTTTCCAGTTTTGATTGAGTGAAGTAAAATTATCGTCAATTATAACATTTGTATTCTGGGCAAGAATCAAGTTCATTTGAGTAATTATAAGAGTCAAAATGAAGCATGCAGCCCTAAATGAAAATGTTCGTTTATAAAATTTTGAAATAACAGTAGTAGTCATAATTGTATTATTTTTCTTTTACTATTGAGTCTTGTTACTTAAAGTTTGCATTTGTTACAGTCGTATAACAAGCTGATTCTAAGATTACTTCGGCAGAGCCATTTTTCACGGGAACACTTTCACCTTTTTGCATGCCCCTGGTATAATCGGTTTTATAAACATTTAGCAGTTTCACATTGGCTGGAATATTAGTTATAGTTGCTTTGCGAGTTGCGCTATTGTTTACAAGATGAATAGTATACAAACCATTCAGAATATCTGCATAAGCAGCCGCTGATATACTTGGCCTATCAACAGTGCAAGGAATCCAAAACGAACCTTCGGGCGTGGAGCCCAGTTGTTTTAAATTCCAAAAACGTTGTGTTGGACGTAACGGTCCATTATCTCCATATAAGCCTTTACCAATCATCACAGAATAATTTCTTGTTAATTGCCACTCCATAATCGTTAAAGGTTGAGCATCTCTGCAAATTCTAACATATAAATCAATCTCTGACAGCTGAAACCATTTTTCTGTAAAATTGATTGAATACCTGTGTTCAGCCGAATTGGGGCCACCTTCTACAACCATTAAAGGTAAATTCAATTTTTGGGCCGATAATAACCAGGCTTTCAAGTCGGCTGTGGTACATCCGTGATAAGTATGAATTGAAACCGCTCCAATATATTTATGAATGGTAGAATCTTCAACAGTTGCGAGTGCAATTTTATTTGATCTGATGGTTCCTGCACCGGTATCGCCCAGCAACATTTTTGTAATGAGGCCACGCGATGCAAAATAGCTTCCTAATGCTTTATTGTAGAGGGCATGTTCTTCAGGAGTCTGATAAACCCAAACGCCATAGTCCACTTCGTTGAAGCTGAACAAGGGAATTTCAATGCCGTAATCGGTTTTCAGGAATTCGATATAATCGGCAATTGATTTACACATTTGCTCAATTTTCTTAGTGTTGAGCGACTTTTTAATATCATGTTCGAGAGGCAAATGGTTATCTTTTGTAGAATCAATAGCCCAAACCGGTGGAACCCAAACCGATAAAATCATAGGGATATGTCGTTTTGCCAATATCTTTGCCATTTCTATCTGTTGATAAAAGTCTTTCTTTAATTTTCCGGCACGGGCATTAATAAATGGGTTTTCATTCTCGTTGGGTTGCCATTCTCTCCAATCGAGCGCTATTCTAGCCCAGGTAACACGCATGCTGTCTAAGCAATAAAACACAACATCTGAATCTCTTTTGATATCACCAACCCGATAATTACTACCAATACCTTTAAACGGACGCCCCGGTTTTGAAGGATCAATAGAAATTTTCACATCTTGCTTGTCAACCTTACCTTTCACATTGATGGTGTATTTCAACGTTTTTTTATCGCCTTTTTTAGCTTTTCCATCAATAATGGTAAAATATATTTGGTAAGGGGCTATGGGTTGCAATGGATCTGAATCAACAAATTTTTTCACCGGAAGCGGGTCGTTCAGGTGGTTTGGCCTATCGATATGGCTTTGTTTTACGAATATCTCGGTATTACTGCCAGCAATCACTTCATACTCACGAGTTGCTGATTTAACAACTATTCTGTTGCCTTTGGCTCTTACATATTCTGTTTTGCCATTGGGTATAGCTGCTTTTAAGTCTGCAGATCCACTTTTCGATTTCCCTGAATAAATATCAATGGTTCCATCTACAAAATCACTTCCCAACACTTCGAAACAATAATAAGTACCAGCCTGGTCGATCGGGGCAGTTGCATCGATAGTAATTTCCTGAACCACAGAGTTTGGTCCTGTTTCAGTTGATGTTACGGCATAATTAAGCGGAAGTTCCTGCAAAAAGTGCGACATTTTAGTAACCTTTGCATCGAATGAATAAGTTTGTTCGCCTTGCCAGTTGCATCGTTCGGATGAAATGCAACTGCTCCAGTCGGGTTTAACCGAGCGAATGGAGGTTTCGAAAACCATTTTCTCTCCATCAACATGGAAACTTCTGATATTACCCCATGGCATGCATTCGGGTTGAGAAAAACTTTTCGGTAAAGAAACAAAAAGAATTATAACTGTTACTAAGAGCAGTTCTCTAATTAAAGAAATAAAAATTTTGTTGATTTGTTTTGTATTCATATTGCAGGTATTAAAGGGTTAGATTATGTGTTTTACCAATTCATTGCTTTTCGAATCACCGGCTCAAGTTCATTTGTAACTGCCCTGTGCGATGTGCCGCTTGGATGCCAGTCACCAGGAACGCCTTCATAGTGTGCAATCTGGACTACACGAATCTTCGGATCGCCCAGGCGCTCAACCACTTCATCGAGGTAAGCTTTCTGGACGGTTCGCATCGGTACTTTCCCCGGTTCGTCGATCAGGCTTGGCGAGGTTATCAGAAAAATGTGTGCATCAGGAGCATCGTGTCGCAGTTTCATGACAAATTCTGCAAATGCCCGGACATACTCAATCTGGTCGGGAACGCCAACACCAAAATCGTTGTTGCCAAGGCAGAGTCCAATCACATCTGGCACATAATTCGCCGGATTCCAACGGGTGGTAATATCGTCAGGCAATGCATTTTCGTAATATTCCGGCGCACAGCGGACATTGTTCAGGCCCTGCCAGTCGCGAACGATGCCGCGTCCGGCGTAGGCAATGATGTGACATTGGGCATTCAGTTGGTTGGCAAGCAACCGCGGATAACTCAATCGGGCATTTTGGCGCATGGCTTTTGCCGGATCCATCGATCCGCCATCTTCCACGGTGGTGGCTTGTCCTGCAGTGAAGGAGTCACCCATGAACAAAAGTTTCCGCGCCGGAAGTTCAGGTGCCGGACGGAATTCGCCTGCCACATTCATCGAAACCACTTCGAGAATTCCGACCGCACTTTCAACTCGCTTGTGAATGGCCACTTTGTGTTCACCGGCTTTCAGACCTTTTGCCAGAACTACCGAACCTTCACCCTTCGGAACTTTCAGAAATACAGTAGATCCATCATCAATGATCACATCGAGATAAAGTTCGTCGCTCGAAGTTCGGGTGGACATACTCAAATCGGTTCCACGAAAATTTACACGGGTGACGATGCCCGGATAACCCAGCTTTGCAGTTCCTTCACCGGTGACCACGGTCCTTCCTTCGTATGAAACTTCAGGAGCACTGCCTAAAACCGACCAGTTTGGCGAAGCGATACCATATCCGGTTGCTCCCCAAAAGCTCAGAGTGGTTTCCGAAACTGGTTTGTTTACAGTAATTCTCACCACTTTTTTGGTGATATCAGGCTGAATATTTACCGCCATCAGGTAGTGACTGTCCTTTTCAAGTTCGGTATACGCGTTACCCCATTTGGCCATGTTGGTTGCCAAAAAGTATTTGGATTCATTTTCATCGATACGCCAAGCCCAGTCTTCAATGGTATACTTTTTCAACAGGGTGGTTTTGTCGCTATACGCTATTTCAACAGTAATATCGCTTGATCCGAAGGCGCTCATGAAAAACAGCGAAATGTTTGAATAGCAATTCGGAGCAACCGGGAATGAGTACGAATCAGCGATATTCTTATCGGTAAACCTCACCTGATTACCGGTTGCATCAGCATCGGAAAAGTTTAACACGACTTTGGGATGAAATGCATTTGCTTCAAAAGCACCATTGTTGGGCAGGGCAACTTTATCCTTGCTTCCCATTAAATCGGCGGCGCTTCGGGTCGCAAGTCCGCTCCAGGTTCCGTCCACACCCTTGTTCCAGCATACCAGTTTCCCATTCGAATACGTGGTAATCATCCGGGCGTTTAGCAACGATTTTACATTGAACTGAATGGTCCGGGAAGAATTGGTATAATCGGCAGCAAAAACTTCACCTGAATTTGGAAGGAATTTCAGGAAAATGCCCAGGATTAAACACAGAAAGGTCTTTGAATTCATTGTTTTTGATTTAAGTTGGTTTATTCCAGAATCAGGATTGTATTGCCTTTCGAAGTGAATTTCAGTTGGTCAACCTTCAGGCTTTCGTCGGGCGTTGTCGAAAATATCACTTTGCTGCACTTTCCGGTTTCGCTATCAAAAAGACTGATTTTTACTTTTCCTTTTGATACTTCTGAACTGCTTAACTGAATGCCTTCAAAGGTTTCACCTGAATTATACAGGTACACGAAACTCTTTTTTCCACATCGAACGCCAAAAGCCTGAACGCCATTCTGGTTGGTTTTCACCTCAAACGATTCAAACTTTCCTTTTCCAGCATCGAGCATCATTCGGTTAAGTTCACTTACTGGCTTGAAGTAGCTCATCATTCCACGGTTCTCGAAGAATTCCCACCACCAGCTCATTGGCAGAATGGGCGTCGGACTGAACATTCCAAGCCACAGACCGCGTTTGAAATCGCCATCCATATCGTCGGCAAAATCATTAAAGTTTTTGCTCCAGTCCCATTCGTAGCCAGCTTCGCCAATTACATAGGGTTTGTGGTGTTTTTGCGTGTAATCGCGAATCGTTCCGGAAATGGCTGAGGTGTTTTTATAAATGTGTTTCTGGTTGAAATCCATGTTTTTCAGGTCGTTCATTCCCTGCACATCGCGGTGCGAAATGCTGGTGGTAACCAGATGCTGATACGGATCGACACTTTTCAGATAACTGCTCATTTCGTCGTGCCAGGCGGTGATCACAGCATCAGGAATGCGGTCCTCCGGCTTTCCGGCGTACATGGCATTGTCGATTTCATTGAAAAATTCCCAGGCCCCGATCGACGGGCTATAGCCATAACGTGCCACCATCAGGCGCAACTTGTTTTTGTATTGCTGTTTGGCCTCCGGAAGCGTGAAAAATTCGAGCGGCGTTTTAGCCGTGCCGCCATTTGCAATATTGTAGCTGCTCATTTTCCAGCCATCGCCCATTAGCCCGACATGGCTTTCGAGCGCAAGCATCATGTGGATGCCCAGCGAATCGCAAAGCTGAACCAGATGATCCATGCGTTTCATTCCACTTTCGTTATACGGCGATGTTGTATTCTGATAGCGGCTGTTGTTAGTTACAGTCTTCCAATCGACAGGCAAATTCCAGTAAATCATCCAGGTTCGGAAGAAATTTCCTCCATTAGCGGCCAGCTTTTTAAGCATAAAATCGTAATTGAAACGCTTGTCTTCGTGAAGTTTTTCGAAGTATTTTGAGTCGTCATTGTCCCGAGATTCCCAGCAAATGTTTTCACCTATTCCGCGGAAAAGTTCGCCATTGTCATATTTTAAAGTCCATAAATCGTTTGGATTCAGGAAGCCTTTTCCTTTTGAAGCATTGACTTTGAATTCGGCTTTTGCCTGACTGGAAACCACTTTGCCTTTTTCCTTCAGTTCAAACTGACAAGAATAAACTCCGGTTTCGCGCGGAGTAAAACGGGCTTCCCAGAGCGATTTTTCTCCTGACTTTCCAGACTCAAAAAAACAAGGCAATACCAGTTTTTTGCCTGAAGGAGTGGTGATTTGCATATCCAAAGTAATCTCGGATACCGCATTTGGATTGGTCCAGCTGGATTTCAGTTCGATCTGCCATTCGGCTTTTTGGTACTGATTTACCTTTAAATTCAGGCATTCAGTTTTCAGGATCTGTGCCTGAAGATTTAATCCGAATGCAAGAAAAGTTAGCACAAAAATGCGGTGTTTAAGTTTAGTCATGGTTTTGGTTTTAGTTGGTCATTAAGCTGGTGTATGCCTGAGCCTCCAATGTAAAGTTAACTTTTCCGTTGGCAACCTGCACTGTGCTTACTTTTTTCATTCCCCGTGTGGCATCGGTAATATAGACATTGAACGATTTCACCGATTCAGGAATGCCGGAAAGTGTCACATTTCGGGTCGCACTATTGTTAACCATATGGATGGAATACTTGCCGTTCAGGATATCGGCAAATGCGGTCGCGGTGATGTTCGGCCTGTCTACCTCAACAGGAATGGCAAACGAGCCTTCCGGGGTTGATCCCAACTGTTTCAGGTTCCAAAATCGCTGGGTCGGGCGCAACGGGCCGTTATCACCATATAAACCCTGACCTGTAAGTACTGAATAATCGGGGGTCAACTGCCACTCCAAAATGGAAATGGGTTGGGCATATTTGCAAACCCTCAAATACAAATCGATTTCGGAGAGTTGAAAGAATTTATCCAGAAAATTCATGGGATAGCGATGCTGTGCGGAGTTCGGACCGCCTTCGGTAACGATTAAGGGTACATTTAATTTTTGTGCTGATAAGGCCCAGGCCTTGCAATCTGCTTCGGTACATCCATGCCATGTGTGAAATGCAATAGCCCCGATATATGGTCGAATGGATGGATCTTCGACCGCCGGGATCACAATTTTATTCGACCGGATGGTACCTGCACCCGTATCGCCAATCATGATTTTGGTAATTAATCCTCGTGAAGCGAAATACTTTCCTATTGCTTTTGCATAGAATGCGTGTTCTTCAGGAGTGTGATAAACCATCACGCCATAGTCAACTTCATTGAAGCTGAACAGTTGAATTTCAATTCCGTAATCGGATTTTAAGTATGCAATATAATCGGCTAAAGATTGACACATTTTATCAACCATCTTTGGATTAAGAGAAAGCTTGGTGTCATGTTCCAATCCTTGCCGGTTGTGCTTAGTCGAGTCGATTGCCCATTGCGGTGGTGACCACACAGTCAATATGATTGGCAAGCGACGTTTGGCCAGAATGCGGGCCATTTCTATCTGATCGTAAAAACCTTTCGATAATTTACCTGCCCTCGCATTAAGCAGCGGATTTTCATTTACGTTTGGGTTCCACTCTCGCCAGTCCAAAGCAATACGCGACCAGGCAACACGAAGGCTATCCAAACAATAATTGATCACCGTTCTGCCTTTGTCGAGATCCCGAACCCGATAATTACTTCCGATTCCTTCAAATGGACGGCCTGGTTTGCCAGGATCGATGGTCATCCGGACATCTTCTTTGTCAGGAGTTCCTTTTACATTTATCGTATAACTGACCGTTCTTTTGTCTCCTTTTTTTGCCTTCCCCTGAATGAGTGTAAAGTACACCTGGTAGTTGGCAATGGGTTGGTTTGGGTCTGATGCAACAAATGCTTTGGCAGGAAGGGGATCGTTCAAGTAGCCTGGGCGATCGATAAAATTTTGTTTTACAAATATTTCTGAGTTATTATCAGCTATTACTTCATACTCTCGCCTATCAGTTTTTACAATGATTTTATTCCCCTTTTTCCGGATGTATTCTGTGTTGCCTTTAGTAATAGATGTTTTCAAGTTGACCGAACCGC
>JANXYV010000037.1 GCA_025355875.1 Prolixibacteraceae bacterium
TCGGCTATTGTGTTAAAGTTAGCATCGACGTAAGGAATCAATTCATCTACAAGTACCGTTTGAAAATTCTCAATTTTGAACTCGTTCATATGTCCCCACCGAACCTCGTTGGTCATTCCGTAAGTCATTACAATAATAAAAGGCTTGATTTTTCCTTCAGCAATCAGGTTGTCCATGATCAGGTTAGCGCGACCCTGATTTGACCATGCCGTTTCATCTTCGCCCCAACCGTGTTGCAGGTAGAGAACAGGATAACGTTTGCTTTTGCCTTTGCCGTAAGTTGGAGGTGTGTAGATAAACGCTCTGCGCGAGGTGTTTGTGCTCTTCGATGGAAAAAGAATCTGCTGCACATTTCCATGGGGAACAGCTTTCAATGCGTAGAAATCCTGATCGTGAGCAGGTATTTCGATGCCGCTTTCCCATCGGGTAGAACCGTAAAAATTTAAAGCTCCCGGATCATTAAATACTCCGCCGTCAATCGTAAGATGGTAGTAATGGAATCCTTCTTCCATTGGGCCGGCAGTAGTGCCAATCCAGAAGCCATCTTCCGCTTTAGTGAGTGGAGTACCGCCTTTGGTACCGCCCAATCCGAGACTAACCACCACAGTTTGGGCCTGGGGAGCCTCTATGCGGAAACGTACGTAACCTTGTGAATTAACTTGTGGGTACTCTTTTCCCGGCTGATTCAGGCTTGAAGGTTTGAAATCTTCTGTGATTGCAGGTTTTTCTGTTTGTGCAAAACACCAAGTACCTGATAATGTCAAGAATAAAATGATTGTAATTAAATGTAGTTTCACCGTTTTTCGATTTAGTTAGTGAATAAAAGTGGTGCAAATTCATTCAGGCTCCGTCTCCAGCTTTGCCATTCGTGAGCGGTTTGTGGAGAAACATAAAAATGAGTATTGATTCCGGCATCTTTAAGTTTTTCCTGGTTCTCTTTTGGATTGCCACCGAAGCCAGCTCTGGGATTTTCGAGTTCGCGGCTGCCATAGCTTACAAACACCAGTTTGATTTTTTCTTTAAATCCGGGTGCTGCTGCTAAATCTTCGGTACTAATACTGCCACCACTGAATATGCCGACATGCGAGAATACTTCAGGATGAGCAAGTGTAATCACACGGGTTTGCATACCACCCATGGAAAGTCCTGCCATAGCACGGTGCTGTTGATCGGCCAAAGTGCGATAGTTAGCATCGATCATGGGAATGATGTCTTCAAGAAGGGTTTTTGTAAAGCCATCTGCCCAGCCTTTTGGAGGCCATTGAGCTGGACGCTCACCTGCAGGAGGTCTTGCCATATTCCATGTACCATTGTCCATGACAATGATAAATGGTTTTGCTTTGCCCCCGGCAATCAGATTGTCCATGATGAGGTTGGCATGTCCCTGATTGGACCAGCCGGTTTCGTTTTCACCACCGCCATGCTGAAGATACAACACCGGGTAGCGTTTTTGGGCATCCTTGTCATATCCGGGTGGTGTATAAATGAAACAACGACGCATGCTATTGTTGCTTTTTGAAAAATAAGGGAGCTCTATTACCTGGCCGTGAGGCACATTTTTCAAAGCGTAGAAATCCTGGTCTTTGGCAGGAACTTCGATACCACTTCCCCAACGACTGGCGCCATAAAAGTACAAGCTACCGGGATCGGGAACCGCAGCACCGTCAACCCAAAGCTGGTAGTAGTGAAAACCTTCGTCCTGAGGAGCAGATTCACCTGTCCAAACACCACTTGTGTCTTTTGTTAGCTCGTATTTTACCGCGCTTATATCCAATTGAACTTTATGTGCCTCGCGGGTCTTAATTTGAACACGTACCCGTCCTTCAGAGTTTACCTGAGGGTACTCCTTACCGGGTTGATTGACTGAAGAAGCTTTGAAGTCTTCAACAATTTTTGCAGGAGACTGTCCAAAACAAAATCCGACGGTTACCGAGGTGATTAGCAAAAAGACAGCAATTCTATTTCTCAAAAAAACTCGTTTCATAATTGGAAATATTTAGTTTAATATTCTATCTTAGATAAGTTTAAAGTATCGTAATTCGGGTTATTTTCAAATCTTTGGAATCGGAACTCGTTCCATAGTACACGTCATATTCGCCCGAAGTAACAGCCATCTTAAGCTGGCTGCGATCGTAGAATTCAAATGCCGATGGTGGAAGTTCAATGGAAATCGGAATGGTTTTTCCGGCAGGCACTTCAACCCGTTTAAAACCCCGCAACGTTTTGCCTGGTCCTTCGATATCGTTCACTTTCTTCACATATACCTGAACGACTTCGGTTCCATTTTGCTTTCCTGTATTCGAGACCGGAATTGAAAGTCCAAGGGTTTCATCTTTCCTGATCTCAGCCTTGCCTGGTTTGGAATCCCCGATTTTGAAAGTGGTATAACTCAATCCGTAACCAAACGGGAAAAGCGCATCGTTCATGAACCGGTATGTTCGGCCTTTCATCGAGTAGTCTTCAAAATCTTTCAGCTGATCAGAATTTTTGTAGAAAGTGACGGGCAGTTTTCCTGATGGGTTATAATCACCGAAAAGCACATCGGCAACGGCTTGTCCGCCCGATTCTCCGCCATACCAGGCCTGAAGAATGGCATCGCAGGTTTCGGTTTCAGGAGTAAAAGCAATGGCAGAGCCTGAACAATTTACAAAAATTACCTTCTTTCCGGCTTGTTTCAAAGCTTTCAGGCAATTGCGCTGAACAGCAGGAAGGTCGATGTTGGTGCGATCACCACCTTTAAAACCTGGGTACGATACCGGCATTTCTTCGCCTTCGAGTGCAGAAGAAAGACCGCCAACAAACACAACCAAATCAATGCCTTTCAGTTTACTAATCAGATCGGTGTAGTCAACAGCCACTTCTTTGCCAAAATTGAATTCGATATTTGCTTCCCAATTGTTCAACTGAGAAAATCGCATTTCAAATTTGTATTTTTTACCAGCTTCAACTTTGTATGGAATTCTGGAAATCAACGTCCTCCAGTTATTAAACTTCCTTACTGATTGGCCGTTTACAAACAGTTCAAAGTATCCGGTAGCACCGCATTTAAATACAATCTCTTCACTTTTAGGCGCTTCGAACTCCGTTTCGTATTTAGCTGAAAAGCCTTCAAGCTTAACACCTGACGCAAATTCGTGCTGTCCGGCAGTAGTTAATTTTATCGGATCTACGATCTGTTGGGTGGCAACAACATCTCCGGTTAGGTCTTTCGTATTCCAGTAAGTGGCTTTAAATCCCTTCTTGCCATCGACCAAGCAATTTGAAAAATAGCTTTCGGTCACTTTATCTTCCACCAAATCACATCCTTTGTCATAGATTATATTTTTGGCTGAGAGCTTTGAAGTTATGCCGTCGAGAATTGAAATTGTCCTGACTGGCGTTCCGTTATAATTTCCCCATAACATGGGTTTATTATCTGCATTTGGGCCAACTACAGCAATTTTGCCGGATTTTATTAAAGGAAGGATGTTGTTTTTATTCTGAAGCAGCGTCATTGTTGCGCGGGCCATTTCCAGTGCCAGTTTCCGATGCGCTTCGTTATTGACAACTGACATCGGAATTTTTGTCCAGGGCACAATCGCATCATCGTCCATTTCGCCTAAATCGAAACGGCCAACCATCACCCGCATTACATGCCGGTTAATTTCATCTTCGGTAATCAAACCCTTTGCGACAGCTTCAGGCAATTTCTTGTAATTGTGGTCATTCCACTGACACTCCACATCGGTTCCTGCCCAAACTCCCTTCGACGCAGCATGAACCGCATCCGATGAAACTTTATGGCTGGTATAAAAATCGGCAATTGCTCCGCAATCGGAAACCACCAGGTACTTAAAACCCCATTCATCGCGCAGGATTTTCTGAAGAAGTTGTGAGTTTCCGCAACAAGGTTCATCGTCTAAACGCTGGTAGGCGCACATTACCTCGCGGACATCAGCTTTCTGAACCAGCGATTTAAACGCCTGAAGGTAGGTTTCATTCAAGTCGCGCGGATCAACATTGTTCAGGTTAAGCGAATGGCGGCTCCATTCAGGGCCTGAATGAACTGCATAATGTTTGGCACAGGCAAGCAATTTCCGGTATTTGGCATCGGCCGGTCCTTGCAAGCCTTTCACCACCTGAATACCCATGCGGGAAGTCAGATAAGGATCCTCGCCATAAGTTTCCTGACCACGTCCCCAGCGTGGGTCACGGAAGATGTTGACATTAGGCGTCCAAACTGAAAGACTAAGAAAGCGCTTGTTTTCCTGACCTTTTGCCACTGCTTCATTATACTTTGCGCGTGTTTCGTCCGAAACTGCATCGAAAATATGATAAACCAGTGAATCATCGAACGAAGCTGCCATGCCGACAGGTTCCGGAAAAACAGTCACATTGCCATTGTTGGCCAAACCATGCAGCGCCTCGCTCCACCAGTTGAACTTCTTGATACCCATGCGTGGTATGGCGTCAGATATATCGCACATCAGGGTAGCTTTTTCTTCTAAAGTCAAGCGTGATATTAAATCTTTCGCCCTTTCCTCTGAACCAAGTTTCGGGTTTTGATAGGGGTATTGTTGTGCCAAAACGCTGATTGCAAATAAGAAACAAAAGACTATCAGAACTGCTTTTTTCATTTTTAATAGAATTTAGTTTGTAATTACATCCACCTCAGCATATCCTGCAACATCATCATTCGAAGTATTTTTGATAGCCCGAAGCTTAATAAACCGGGCATTTATCTGCGAAAAATTCTTGATTTGCCACACCGGGTTATTCTTGATGTTTGAGAATTCACCTTCATTAACCAGTTTCCATTCTACATTGTCCTCTGAAATATAAAACTGGTAGTTTGTGATGATACCTGAACTCCATTTGTTCTGGTCCGGCAGGTATTTGAAACCACACACATTATAATTTTTCCCTAAATCGATGACTAAATCAATGGGCATTTTTTTGTTATCTCTTTGGTGCCAAACAGTTGATGCGTTTCCATCAATGATTGTGCTGGCCTTTTCATCATTTATCCCGACAATTTTCCAGTCTTTCTTTGAAATATCGAATTTTTCGTGACTTAACGGACTGCTTTTGCCTGAAGCAGGATCGTAGGCAATTGCTTTAACCTCCACTTTCCCATCTGCAAAAAAAGGCGCCGAATACATATCCGAATTCGTGGTTGGTTCGCTGCCGTTCAGCGTATAGTAAAAAATCGGGCCGATATCAATTGTAGTTATCGAAATCTCACCTGATTGGTTTCTGGCAATAGAGGGTGCATTCAGTAATACTGGTGCATTGTAAACGCCGACATTGGAAATGACCGGGCAACTTTTCGAATCGGTGATACTGAAACGAACTTTAGTCGCTTTTACGCTCGGAAAACGAAGGATACGTTTATATCCAATTGTCGTTGCTGTTGCCACTTCTTTCCAATTTCCATCAACAAGTGCCTCCACAGTAAATGCTTTCACACGTTGTCCCAAACGGATATATTCCTGCGCCAGAAAACGATTGAACAAGGTTGGCTTACCCATATCTATTGTCAATGAAGCTTTTGTGACGTTGTTGTCGGTAGCCCAATAGGTGTCTTTATTACCGTCTATCGCCATAGTTGCTCCAAATTCTTTTGCATTTCCACGAACATTGGAAGCTTCTGCTTTCTTTTTTTCTGCAAGTTTTACAGCGAATGATTCCTTCACAGCTTTGGCAAATTCAAGTGCTGCTTTTTCGTCGTTCGGATGGATCAATCCGTTTGGCATAATCGGAAAGTTGAGCAATAAAGAGCCGTTACGCCCAATGGAGTTATAGTAAGTTTCCATCAAAACTGGAACTGTTTTCACCTTGCTGTCTTCGTTTGGATGGTAAAACCATTCTGGCCTGATGGAAGTATTTACCTCGGCAGGCACCCATGCGTTCCCGTTTTCTACGCCGTAATGTAACATATTCCATGGCACATCACCTGTGGCATTCAATAAACTCCAATTTGTTTCACCAACATAGCCATCTTCAGTTCCAACCCAGCGCAGATCACCACGGTCACCGCCGTCGTTCCAAATCACAATATTCGGCTGTAGCTTGCGGATCATGGCGTAAGTATTCTTCCAGTCGTAATAGGTTGTACGGTCAATTTTGCGGGTTTCGTTTGCGCCACCGTAATAACCCGAACCTCCGTTAGCCCCGTCGAACCATACTTCGAAAATCGGTCCGTAATTGGTTAGTAGTTCAGTGAGTTGATTTCTGAAGTAGGTAATATATTCGGGTTTTCCGTAGTCCTTGCTATTCCTGTCCCAGGGCGATAAATAAATACCCAATTTCAGTCCGTATTCTTTACAAGCGTCGGCCATTTCACGAACTATGTCGCCCTTGCCATTTTTCCATGGAGCATTTTTTACCGAATATTCCGTGTATTTTGAAGGCCAAAGGCAAAAACCACAGTGGTGCTTTGCCGTAAGGATGATCCCTTTCATTCCCGCTTCTTTGCAGATACGGGCCCATTGTCGGCAATCCAGATTCTTTGGATTAAACAGGTTGACATTTTCGTCTCCTTTTCCCCATGACTGGTCGGTATAGGTATTTAAGGAGAAATGAACAAAAGCGTAATACTCCATTTCCTGCCATCTCAACTGGTTTTCAGTTGGAATAGGGCCAAAAGAGGCTGGGGCTTTTGTCTGGGCAAAGGAAACACTAATCAAAATAGAGGAAAACATGATTCCCCAAAAAAGTCTTTTAATCATATTGGTATATTGTTTGAATTGGTCATACTAATTAAACTCTGTTTTTATATACATTCTTAACCTAATGGTAGTTAGTCGATTGTTATTTCTTGTCCGCCAATACAACCTGCATTTTTTCTTCTTTCTGATTCCGGAAAACAACAATTTCGGTATTTGTCCCGATAACAGACATGGTAGCTTCGAGTAAATCACGTAGTTTATCAGTTTTCCTTTGATTGATCGACAGGATTACATCATTGGTTTTCAAAAATTTAGATATTCCAGGTCCGACAGCAACTTCAACAACCAACACGCCCCTGGTATCGTACATGCCTGTTGCTGAACGTTCACCAAGTGTATTGAGGTTTTTAACTTTTGCCCCCATGAAGTCGATTATTTCGTTGTCGTTTATTTTGTAAAGCGCAATAACGGTAGGTAACGGAACTTTTTTGGCCCTTGCTTTCAACCTTGGCGAAACAACTCCAAAACTATCCATTGCAAAGTTTTTAAACCCGGCAGTAAAAGCAACCGAACCTTCTTTCAACCGAAAATCGCCTTTCTGTGGATTGACAAAATTCAGATCGCCACAAACCGAATTTTTATCAGTCCCCCTGCCCCGGGCCTCTTTAAGCGAAACCGAGTCAGGAAAAGCATTAAAATCTGTTTCTTTTCCCCATACTTTAATATCGATTGGCAAGTATCCGGCAGAAACGACATTGTAACGAAAAATATCGTTGCTGTTTTTAAACCAGACATGTGGATGGAAGGTATTATTTATCATGATGTTGTTTTCGACAATTCGGTTGACACCTTCGCGAAGTTTTATTCCACCATTCAAACACAGGTTGTTGCGGATGATATAATTGCTCGAACCGTCATCCAGATCGATATCCCATCCGTGGTCGCAACGCATTCGATTGTTTTGAATGGTAATGGGCTTTATCACATCAAGAAGCACTAAATCGAAATTGTTTTCAACAATTGAATCGAGGGTCGTCTTGTTAGGATGCCAGTATCGGTCGCGCCCCCATGAGTTGAAAGAACCATGGTCGCCGCTTTCCTTCACGGTATTAAAAACCTCGTTGTATTCGATGATGTGTCCTCCCCAGGTTCCTTCGCTCACATTGATACCGGCACGTGGGACATCGTAAATAGTGTTATGGCTTATCTTTATACTCTGGCAAATGGACAATTCCACCCCTGCCGATTGTTTTTCAACTTCTCCGAGCTTAAACATGAGGTTATCATAGATCTTACAATCTGATGGATAGTTTTTTGTTTTCGGGCCAGGCGTTCGGTCAATCTGTTCCATTGGCACAAATTGCCCATACTCAAAACTTGGAGAGCGGACAGCATCAGGATCACCAACGAAACAAATAGCACTGGCCCCAATTTGGGAAATCAAACATCCTGACACTTCGCAATCACGGTTGAAGTTATTGAAAAAAACAGCGTTTCCTCCAAGATTGTTGAGCGTACAGTTTTTAAGGGAACAATTTACTGCACCCTCGAAAAGCACAGCGCCTCCACGATAAATGGTCCAATCGCTGCGCAGTAATGATTCCTTGTTCTGCATGAAAGTGCGAAGCGTCTGTGTAAGGGTAAGTCCCTCAATACTAATATTTTTGATGGGATTTGCCAATGTACCTTTAAATTCAATTAAATGGGCAATTTGCGCAGTCTCAATTTTTGCAGTTTTGATTTCAAATCCTTTTGGAGGAAAGTAATACAGCGTTTTGCTTTTCAGGTCGAAAAACCACTCGTTCACAGTATCCAGTTCTTCAAATATGTTCTCAACAAAACGATATTTTTGGTGCATCCCCATGCGACGGTTGTTTTGCCAACCACCTTCAAGGGTAAGTTCGCCCTTATCATTTTTTGCTGTGATGAGGTAATGAATGTCGCCCCACTCATTAGGGTGCAAGGCGTGTACATACCCTCCCTCAGGAGATTTCCACTGCATTACACATTGTTTGGCAAGGGCATCATTTGCTTTTACGCCAAGGAAATGAGCAGTTGAGTCATAATTCGGATATCGGGCCATCCGCTGCAATTGCCCATTTACAAATAGGTGATCAAAGAGGAGGTCCTGTTCTACTTTTGCCTGCCAGATACTGCCTTTGCACTCTTTCCATTTTAAATTTAATGCGACCGCTCCACTGATAGTAATTTTCTGATTTTCAAAGTTCCTAATAGTGAGTGTTTCGTTCTCCTTTCGGGAATCTTCAGGGGTGATAACGATTGGCTCTTTCAGATAATAAGTACCTTCCAACAGATTGACTATAACTTTCCCTGAAGTATTGCGCGCCTCAGTCAATGCTCTGTTTACTGAGGCAAAAGGCTGGGTTTGTGTTCCGGGGTCAGCATCACTTCCTTTGAAAGAAACAAAGAAGCTTGTTTGCGAAAACAAACCCATCGACCAAAGCAAGTTTAATATAAAAAGAAAGTATCTCATCGTTACAAATGCGAATTAAGGGTTGAAATACAAAACGTTATTAACAATTTAATTTACTAATTGTCAATAACTTGTGATTAAAATATTTTATTAA
>JANXYV010000043.1 GCA_025355875.1 Prolixibacteraceae bacterium
CTGCCATTAAAAATGGGCAAAAGGTGTTGCCTGCTTTGAATGTCATTGCCGATTATAAATGCGACTGATTAGTAACTAATGGTGAAATATTAGCTGTAATTGAGAATAATTTAGATAAAGAAAATAAAGACCTTTTAAAACTTCGCACAATTGTTACACAGCTTTTAAAACCTCGTTTCCTATACGCTTGTAGTGCAGAACGTATTTTGTTTTACGATAATGTCTGGAAAGGGTTAGATGCTGGCGAATTTAAGCAAGTGACTTCCTTTATGAGTTTGGAAGAAATGAATCTTAAAATTGAGCAACAGAAAAAAATTGCTTCCAACAAAGATATTACCGTTGATACGACAATTGCGGGCGGATTTGATCCAAACATTGGGAAAGAAAGGTATTATCAACTGCAATGCATCAAAACTATCATCAAAAACTACAAAGTAGGCAAACAGAAAATGTTGATCCATATGGCAACCGGACTTGGTAAAACAAGAACAGCAGTTGCTTTAGTGAAAGCATTACTAAGTCACGGCCTGGCAAAAAGAGTTTTATTTGTTGTTGATCGCAGAATGTTGGCTAAACAAGCCATTGATGACGGCTTTGCATTAATCAGCCGAGAACATACATCCAGTTGGATAACAACATCAAATTTCAGGACAAGAAAACATGCCAGTATTCACGTTGTTGTTATTGATACTTTAGAAATTATTCATAGCGACCTTTCTTCTAACTATTATGATCTAATTATTGTGGACGAGTGCCACCGAAGCATCAATATAAATAGGAAATTGATTTTTGATCATTTTCTTTGTCCAAGGATTGGGTTAACTGCTACACCCAGAATTGCAGTTCCGAAAGATGGGACAGAGGTTGATGAAGAAGATCTTTCAATCATTGATACATACAAATTATTTGGTTGCGAAACCGGAGAACCCGATTTTCAGTTTGATATGGACAAAGGAATCACTGAAGGATTTCTTGCACCATATAAACCAGTTGAATTACTATCATCATTAATTAAAGAAGCCGAAGAAAGTGGAATTGTATTTGACCATGTTATTGATCCACAAGAAAAATATACAATTGATTTAGGTGCTGAGAAGAAATTAAAACTGGAGCAACTGAATAGGAAATTTATTTCTGAAGAAAACTGTTTACGCATTGCAGAGGAGTTAAAAAGGAATACGCAATATGGTGAGAAGATTATATTGTTTGGAGTTAGCCAAGCTCATTGTATTGAATTAGCAAAGGCTGTTAACACAGTTTTTGAAAAATATCTATCTGAAAAACCATATTACGCAGAAGCAGTAATTTCTGAAAATAATGAATTGAATGAAACACTGAAAGCATGGTTTAAGAAACCTTACCAAAAGCCTTATGTTGTCACATCTGTTGATATTCTGAGCACAGGAGTTGACATACCTTGTGTTCGTTACATTGCTTTTGCGGCATTAACAAAATCGGTTGGTAAATACATTCAAATGGTTGGTCGTGGTACACGACTTGACCCAAAAACAGGAAAATTCAGTTTTACAATACTCGATTTTGTGGGTCTGTGCAAACGAATGGAAGACAATGGAAAAGGCACATTAAAAGAGAATAAGAAAATTGTAAAACCTGGTGAACAAAAACCAACACCACCTAGTACACAACAACCAACAGGCGACTATTTCTTAATTGATAATCCTGATCCTGCTCATTTAATCCAGAGAGTAGAAATACACGGTGATTCATTAATTATTAAAGATAATATTCCTATTGAAGAAGCCAAGCGGATATTCGAAGAAGAGTTGAAAAAAAGTGAGGAGCCAGTGATGGTTGACTTAAAATCGAAAGCACAGCAAAGCGACTATCAGCCGACAGAAGAAGAAATTGCGAAATTTGTTGAATGGTTAAGCCAGCCGAATACTTTTATGGACGAAGGGCATTTACAAAAAATGTACGATTACCCCGAAGGTTCAGCTTGGGACTTTATGCTTCATGCTTTAGGGAAGAAAAACATACCAACGCCAAAAGAACGAATCGAAAAGAACTATCTTTCATACATTCACACTTACAATTTTACAGATGAACAAATTGTGGTTCTTAAGAAGATCAAGGATGTATTTTCTTCAAACATTGCATCCAAGAGAACACTTGATGCAAAAGAGATCTTTGGTAATCCGATTTATGAAAGATTGATTGGCTCTTATGATTCGATTAATAAGAAATTTGATGGTAAATTCAATCTCGTTATTAATGATTTGAAAAATACATTTGGGCTCAGGACATCAGCATAAATGCAATTTACCCCCTTTTTTCTTTCAAATCAGGGTCAAAGAACAAAGTTTTGTAAAAAAGAATCCCCTTTCTTCGGTCGATTGAGCTGTTTTTTGAAAAAAAAAAAAGCAAGCAAAAAACCTGCTCACATTTTTTAACTCGAAATTCCTGAAAAGGTACCTTCGGAAAATCTTCGCATAACTCTCCAACTATCAAGGGCGACACTTTTTGAATTCATTTCAACTTTTGCCGGTCCCAGTTACCCTATCCTTTCCGCGTATTTTGATACTTTGTCGACACGGTATATCATGAGGGCATGCTGCTTGTTCCTGATTCCATCTTCGTATTTCAGAGCTAATACAAGGCCCGTATTTTCTGACCTTATTTCAACCTCCTGTTTTCCTTTTCCCGGACTTGTTTGCAAAGATTCACGTCTTTGGTACCCGGTCAATTACAATGCTAAGCTAAAATTGTTTATTCCGGCCATACTGACCCCCCATTCCGGCCATACCGCCCCCCCCTCTTTTGAGGGGGCTTTTTGAGGACAATATTTTAAAGAACGGTCAGTGGCTTTTTCTATCTGTAAAATTATTCCTTTTTGCTTTTCTTT
>JANXYV010000087.1 GCA_025355875.1 Prolixibacteraceae bacterium
ACATCCGTTTTCTGCCAAATTTTATTTTCTCTCCTTTCATGCGATCAAAAAAATTTAGCATTCATCCGGATAAGTTGATAAGCATCTATTGTGCTTCGCAACAAGGACTCCATCGGTATTTCTGCCAGAATCAGGACTGAATCTGACATCCACCATGGTGCATACTGTGTGGCTTGGTGGTGGTTGCTAATTGGCAGAATAGTGGCTATTGTGCGGCTGTGTGGAGCGTCATATATCCGCATTTTCTGCCTTTTTTCTTCCTGAGAGCATAGGGCACGCTCGGGTAGTTCAACACAGAATCAAATCCAAAAATGGATTTGATTCTGTGATTGCTTTATTTTCAACTAATTGGATAAAAATAATCCGGAAAGATTATTTTTAATTTCGATGGTCACAACTTTTTCCTTCAAAGAAAAAAGCAGTCAAAGTTACTTTTGTAATTAATTTTATCGAACTACATTATGGTTTATAATTCTCCAATGATTCAATTATTGTGAATTAAGACCTTAATGAGCTTATAATAATTTTAATTTGAAATTTAAACATAAAGAATCAATATATTTGGACTGTTTAAAAGAAACTGCTTATCCCTTTCAGTCAAGTCATTTTTGCTTAATGTGTTGATATTATGAACGTTATCATAAATCTTAAATAATTTATAAGTATCATATTGTCAATTAGTTAAATATTTTACTTGAGCGAAGGAGATAAGCAATTAAAAGAATATTGGAATCATGAATTATATTGAGATCATCCGCAATGGAGTTACATGCATTGTGTTTGGAGCATTTTTATTCTCCGGATCGGTATTTTCAGAAATTCCTTACAGATATTTTGCAAAGCCATTTAGGGATTCTATCCAACAAATTCCCGGTAGATTTTTTGTATGGCGATACGATGAGGCTACAATTCGGGGTATTTCCTGGCAAACGCCAAGAAAAAAGGCCATGACAGGCGACTATTATCAATACGATGGCCGTAAAACCGCCAGCGTTGAAGATTTTATCATCACCAGGATTTTAAATCCAGCGTGGGATGTTTACGGAACATCAACCTATGCGAATCCGGCTAACCCAGGCGACACCGTCGTTAAACCACTTGCTGATACAACTTTGATATATAACGACATGAAAGCAGTTAAAGATGGGATATATCGGTTACATCGAACAAGGAGAATGGTTTAAATCGACAGTGAATGTAGCTTTTGACGGCCTATATCAAATTGACCTGATGCTTACTGCCAAAACCAATAATCCTTCAATTATGATTTCTGCATTAAATGGAGCTGATTCTATTTCGACAGGCATTATCACATTTAAAAATACAGGAAATTATCATTGTTACCAACTCCAAAGAAATGTCGCATCCATCCAACTAAAAAAAGGATTTCAGGTTATTCGGACAGATATAACCGGAGATCCTCCTTTCAATTTGTGGTTTTATCGATTCTCGCTAATCGAAAACTCGACAGTTGTTCCAGGAAAGAAAGAATAAACTGAATTTTATTTTTTTTGCCTTCAGTATAGCTTTTGTCTGGTCTTGAGGTACAGACTTGGTGTGGTTCCTTTGATCTTCTTAAATTGCTCGTTAAAGTTCGAAATATTACTGAATCCACTTTCATAACAAATTCCGGAAATATTTATTTTGTTTTCTATCAACAGCTTACAGGCATGACCAATCCTGATTTCGTTTAAAACGGTGTGGAACGATTTGCTGGTATGCTTTTTAAAATACCGACAAAATGAGGTTGGAGTCATCCCAATAAGGGCAGAGATTGATTCCAAATTAATATTCTTTTGAAAATTGTCAATCATATACCGGTGGGCCTTGTCAAACCGGTCGAAATCGGTTGATTTCCTGATTTTTGAATAGCCTGTACTGGCCAGTAATTGCTTCTCGTCAGTTTTCGACATAAAATCAAGAATTTTTATCAGGCGTAATAATTTATCGATACCTGATGCCTTATTCAATTCTTTCATTTGAATCTCGATACTTTCACGTGCTGTTCCGAAGAATTTGATTCCGTATTGCGATTCGAAAAGCAGCTGTTTAATACCTTGCATTTCGGGCAAAACAGCTAACGGTCCTTTAAAGATTGCATCATGAAAATGAACAACCTGAACATGGGCGGTAAGCCCAGGAATATTTTCCCTGTAAATCGGATCACTACGCCAAACATGTGGCAGATTTGGCCCAATTAGGCCAATGTCGCCCTGCCTAAACAACTCAGAATGGTCGCCTACAAACCGGCTACCACTGCCTTTTTCGATATAAATAATTTCAACTTCAGGATGAAAATGCCAGGGAACTTCAAGGTAAGGACAATCAGTGTCAAGAATGTTTATGCCATATTCTGATTCTGTTGATAGCTTTTCATAAAACTCATCCATAAATCTATCTCTTTCTGAAGTGATAGGTGCAAATATAGGATAATATACCATTCATATCAGAAAATCTGAATGAAGGCAAAGAGAAATGTGGAAACTATCTTTACTTACTTATTTTGAAATTGGAGATCATGTCAACCTTTAAATACATACTGATTGCGGCGTTCCTCTTTCTGAATTTAGGAGAAACTCTTTGCGCGCAAAGATTTAACTTTAAGCATCTTTCAACCAGCGAGGGACTCTCGAGCAATGAAGTAAGAGCCGTATTTGAAGATAGTAATGGTTTTATGTGGTTTGCTACTTCCGATGGTCTTAACCGATGGGATGGATACAAGTTTGATGTCTTTAAGAACTATAACAACGATAAAAATTCACTTTCCACCAATTTTCTATTGTGTCTTGCTGAAGATGCCGGTAATAATATCTGGATTGGAACAAACCACGGGGGCCTTGTAAAATATAGTACCACCGACGAAAAATTTTATCGTTATACTATGGTGGATAACGATAAAACCACGCTTCCAGGTCTAGTTGTAAGGTGTATTCATGTCGATTCGGATAATCGGGTTTGGATTGGGACACATACGGGTTTTGCAAAATATGACCCTGAAAAAGACTGTTTCAAACAATTTGAATTTCCGGATAGGGACTCAGGGAAGATATATGATATCCGGGCCATTTTTCAGCTCAACAATGAGGAACTAATTATTCAAAGCGATCAGGGGTTTTTCAAACTGAACTTGAAAACCGAAATCATTGAAAAGTACGACATTTATGCCCCCCTATTGGATAGAGAGATTTTTAAACAGAACAATCCGGTTTGTTTCGATTCAAAAGGTAACCTTTGGATCGGATCGCCAAACGGGCTTTTTAAACTCAATCTCAAAACCGGAGAATTCAAAAAATATGAGTCGGACCATTCAACGAGCAGAGGTATTAACAGCAATAGCTACTCGGTAATTTTCGAAGATAGCAAAAAAAATGTCTGGATAGGAACAGAAAACAAGGGTGTTAACCTTTATGATTCCGACCGGGATGAATTCACATCCTATACTGCCGGTTCAATCAAACGAAACAGCATCGCAAACAACATCATCTCGAACATTTATGAAGACAAAAATTCGAACGTTTGGTTCTCGACACTTGAAGGTGGTGTCAGTTTTTTCAGTTATAAAAACAACCAGTTCGAGTACTATGCTCACGACCCCATTGATAATAACAGCATTAGCAGTAATAAAATAGGTGCTTTTTATGAAGATAAAAACAGATTTTTATGGATCGGCACGGAAGATGGAGGATTTAATAAGTTTTCTTCAAAAAGCGGAAAATTCGAAAGATACACGCTGAACAACAACTTCATTGCACCAAGCATTTTGGATATTGAACCGAAAAACGATCATTCGCTTTTAATCACCGGATTACGAATTGGTTTGTACGACTTCGATATCAAAACAGGTCGGTTTTCGAACCTGATGAAATCCAATGAAATCAACAACCGACTAACACGGCACATCAACGACTTAACCCATGATACAAATGGTAACGTGTGGATGGCTACTCACGGGAAAGAGGGAATTATGGTCTATCAACCAAATACCGGTCATTTTTTCGAAGTCAATTCACCCGGACCATTTCCAAAAGAATTGTTGAGTATTCCGTATGCTGTTTCGATCAAAGAAGACAGTAAAAAACGGCTTTGGATAGTCACTTACCTTGGATTGTACATGTACGATTCAATGCTCCATTGTTATCAGTCGATCAATAACGACACCACTACGTTAAGCTCAAATTATCTTTTCCTGTTGTACGAAGATTCAAAAAAGAACATTTGGGTGGGAAGTTCCAAAGGACTGGACCGGCTAATTGAAAAAAGTGATGGCGTTCAATTTGAACGTTATAGCGAAAAATATTCATTGCCTGCAAACGTAAAAGGAATTCTTGAAGACCAGGAGGGAAACTTGTGGCTAAGCTCGAATCAGGGAATAACCAAATTTGATCCAAATACTAAAAAATCAAGAGATTTCAGGATAAACAATGAACTTGAAAATCAGGAAATAGCAGAACGTGTATGCTTTAAATCAGCTGAAGGAGAGATGTATTTTGGCGGGACAAATGGTTTTGTACGGTTCAACCCTGATCATCTGAAAGAGATCGAATTACCATCAAATGTGACAATCGTCGATTTCCAAATATTTAATACCTCCCAAAAGGTAAATAGCAGTTCGGTATTAAAGAAATCGATCGTTTATACCCAGGAAATAAATCTGAATTATAAGCAATCGGTGTTTAGTTTCGAGTTTGCATCGCTCGACTTTCGGAAACAGGGCAACATCAAATATGCCTATATGCTCGAAGGCTTCGATGAAAACTGGATTTTTACAGGTGATAAACGATTTGCCACTTACACCAATTTATCGCCGGGGGATTATACGTTTCGGGTAAAAACTGCTGATGGAACAATGCTTTCTACTGGTAAAGGCACCTCGGTCCGGGTTATAATTCATCCCCCATTCTGGCGGACCAAACTTGCATACATCGCCTATTTTCTTTTGCTTATCGCCATACTTTATCTTTTTCGTAGGGCGATTATTAACCGCGAAAGACTGAAGAATGAGTTGCAACTGGAGAAAAATGAGATTAACAATATTCAGGAGGCGAATATCATGAAACTGAGGTTTTTTACCAATATTTCACACGAATTCAGGACCCCGCTTACCCTGATTAAAGCCCCGGTTGAGAAGTTGATTAATTCGGATGACCAGATAAATAAGGAAGAACAACAATACATTTTCAAATTAATCCAAAGCAATACCAATAAATTATTGCGAATGGTTAACCAATTGCTCGACTATCGAAAACTGGAAGCCGGGAGTTTGATGCTTGAGCCTTCGGAGGGTGACATTGTTGATTTCTGCCGGAAAACCTGGGCGATATTTAATTTGATGGCCGAGCAAAAAAACATGAGATATATTTTTCAAACATCGGTCGACTACCAGATAATGTCGTTCGATGCCGATAAAATCGATAAAGTCATCACCAATTTATTATCCAATGCCTTCAAATATACTCCGGAAGGCGGCCAGATAAAACTTTCAGTTGAAAAACAGATGGGCATAATCAACCCTACCATCGAAAGCACCCATTACATTCGGATTTGTGTTTCAGACACCGGTATAGGTATTCCTGAAAATGAACTAAACCAGGTTTTCGACCGGTTTTACACAGTTAACCGGAAAGGATTCGAGAAATTTGAAGGCACCGGCATTGGGCTTACCTTGGTTAAAGAACTAACCGAATTACATAAAGGCCAGATCGCAGTAAAATCGAAAGAGCGACAAGGTTCAGAGTTTGAAATTAAAATCCCGATTATAGCCCAGGAAACCGTATTACAAAAGAACGAACCTGAAAAGAAGCTAAAACCTGAACCAGATAAGGTGGTATTTACCGGTGACGATATCGACCGGATCATCGACGGGAAACCCCTTGTCGGAAAACATGAAACCAGCAAACGAAAGGTATTAATTGTAGAAGATGACGATGAATTAAGAATGTTTCTTCGGAATGACTTGCTCGACGATTTCGATGTAATTCAGGCCAGTAACGGAATGGAGGGACTGGATATGGCTTTCATCTACAATCCCGATTTAGTACTGAGCGATATAATGATGCCTTACATGGATGGGGTGGAATTGTGTAAAAAAATAAAATCAGATGAACGTACCAGCCATCTTCCGGTTATTCTATTATCTGCGCTGCATTCACAGGAAAAGCAGATTGAAGTTTTAGGATTGGGAGCCGACGATTATATTTTTAAGCCTTTTAATATAGCACTCCTTAAGAAACGTATACATAATTTACTGAATACCCGTTTCGAGCTTCACCAGAAATTCCAAAATAGTACCAGCTTAAAATTTGAAAACGATAGTGCGAATGAACACGACCGGAAACTGGTCCAGTCGATCATTGATATAGTGGTCGAAAATATTACCAATGAAAAAATTAATGCCGATTTCATTTCGAAAAAAATACTCATCAGCCGATCGATGGTTTATATTAAAATCGAAGCTTTGACCGGTCAATCCGTCAATGAGTTTATCCGAAATATCCGGCTTAAAAAATCAACATCTTTCTTAAAGCAAAAAGACTGTAACGTAACCGAGATCGCTTATCAAGTTGGATTTAGCAGTCAGTCTTATTTTACCAGATGTTTTACAAAGAAATTTGGCAAATCGCCTAAAGATTACGCTTCTGAATTTCATAAATAGTGAAATTACTGTACTAAATTCATAATTCACAACACATTAATGCAGTCTTATTTGTGCCTGCATTAACGCGATTAATTTAAACTTCACGAGCTGAAGGTAAATTGAGACTATTTTGAATATTTTAAAAACAATAGTTCATAACTGCACTTTCAAAACAGACTACTTTCATCTCAGATTTTCGATAAAGAAGATTTAAAAAACAATAAATTATTAATATTTAAAGAATTACTATGAGCAATTACGTTCCGAATAAAAATCGTTATCAAGGAATGAAATACAACCGGGTTGGAAACAGTGGTCTTAAATTGCCTGCAATTTCAGCCGGTTTATGGCAGCACTTTGGCGAGACAGATGTTTATGCTACCTGTCGCGATATCATTTGCCGTTCATTCGATCTGGGAATTACCCATTTCGATTTGGCAAATAACTATGGCAACCCGCCGGGATCTTCAGAAGAAATTTTTGGCAAAGTTCTCCGCACCCAATTACAGGGCTACCGCGATGAAATTCTGATCACAACAAAAGCTGGCTACGATATGTGGGAAGGTCCGTATGGCGAATGGGGTTCAAAAAAATACCTGATAGCCAGCATGGATCAAAGTTTAAAACGTTTGGGCGTAGATTATGTCGACATGTTTTATTCACACCGATACGATCCGGAAACTCCTCTGGAAGAAACCATGAGAACACTCGATTTATTTGTTCGTCAAGGGAAAGCGCTTTATGTTGGCATATCGAATTACGATTTGGAGAACACCAGAAAAGCAACCAGAATTCTGAAAGAATTGGGAACTCCCTGCTTGATCCACCAGCCGAGTTATTCCATGTTTAATCGTTGGATTGAAGATGGGTTACAGGATTACCTTGCTGAAGAAGGTATTGGCATGATTACTTTTCAACCGATGCAACGCGGCTTGATTACAAACACTTATTTAAACGGAATTCCTGCTGACAGAGCTGCCAGACTTGCAGAAATTGGCATAACAGAACCACGGGTTGCGAAAGCCCGCAAGTTGAACGAAATTGCAATAAAACGGGGTCAATCATTGGCTCAGATGGCTATTTCATGGGTTTTGCGTAACGGCAAAGTTTCATCGGTTTTGGTTGGTGCCGAAAAAGTTTCGCATATCGAAGACAACATTGCAGCATTAAAGAACCTTGATTTTAGTATTGAAGAGTTGAACCAAATCGATTCAATTTTGAAAATGTAAATTAGAGTTAAATGGTACGCAGGTATGATGTAAAATTTTTGGTTGATCCCGCAATTCATAAATAAAAAGGTAATGAACTACCCCGCCGCATAGCAGCTGGGTATCACTAGGGAATATGTTTATAGCTCTCCACAGAGCGGTAGGGAACTGACACCCTAACGATTAGAAATACAATTAAACTAATCAAAATTAAAAGAACTATGAAAAACTACTACTTTAAAAGATTAATTTTATTAGTCCTGATGCTCTATTCAATTCCCGTTATGCTTATGGCTGCAGATACAGGAACATTAAAAGGTTTGGTCAAAGATTCCCAAACGGGCGAGCCATTGCCTGGAGCAAGTATTGTAATAAAAACTCCGTATAGCGGAACTGCAACTAACTTAGACGGAGAATTCGTTTTCTCAAATTTCCCGAAAGGTACTACT
>JANXYV010000088.1 GCA_025355875.1 Prolixibacteraceae bacterium
GTGAAAACCTCGTGGACATTCAGATTTTGAACTGGAAAAGTTATCAACAGAAAATTGGAAGCAAAACAATAATTGGTATTAGATGTGGAAAAATAACGACTGAATATTCACAAAATCTTAATTTTTACTTCAAGAAAACTGTCTAATAAAAATGTATTATTTTAATCTTAAAATCTTGATTTTATCGCGAAGTTTTCAATCGCATTCAGGGAAATTCAAGCTTTTATTATGAGCCTTCGATTATTTAACTGAATGAGTGGCTTGCCCCTAAAACAGCAACAAAAAATTCTACTTCACTTACCTCTCCTGTATCTTTTTCAACCACAGATAGCTTTTTGCCTGCATAATCAACAAACATCTTGTCGCCTGCCTTGTGGTTCATGTGCATCACCGGATTTACCTTCTGGCTCCACAGTTTGTAATGCTCCCGGAACTGGGAGCTTTGATAACCCCCGGGATATTTTTTAATGTACTCTTCCCACATACACTGACCCGTGACGTCAACCCGTCTAAGCTCCCGTTCCATATGAGTTGAATATTTCTAATTTTATAGAGAATTGGTTTCACTCGATCATTCTGTTTTGAATGTAGCTTTCATTCATGCTCAGTCTTTTTGGCATACTCCGTAGGCGACATGTTAAAATACTTCTGAAAGCTGTTGGTGAAATACTGATGCGAGTTGAATCCAACCATATAAGCGATTTCTGAAACGTTCAGTTTCCCTTGCGAAAGTATATAAGCAGCTTGCTTTAACCTGATTGTCCGAATAAATTCAGTTGGATTTTGATTAACAATTGCCTTCAGTTTTCGATAAAGATGAACTCTGCTGATATTGAGTTTGTTGCTCATTTTTTCGATGTTCAGATCAGCATCTGAAAGGTTCTCTTTCACAAAGTCGATTGCCTTTTGAAGGAATTTTTCGTCAGCCGAGGTTACGGTCATTTCCTTTACGGTAAAACCGGTGTTTTTGCTGAATTGTTGTTTTAACAGTTCGCGCGCTTCAATGATTTTATCCACTTTTAACTTTAGGAGTCTTGGATGGAAGGGCTTATGAACATATTCATCGGCGCCGGTTTCAAAGCCTTCAATTTCTTGTTCAACCGTGGTCCGTGCAGAAAGCAAAATTACCGGAATATGACTGGTTTCGATGGTTGATTTTACTTTTTTACATAATTCAAGGCCATCCATCCCCGGCATCATGATATCGCTAACAATCAAATCAGGAGTGCGTTCAAAAGCCAATTTCCATCCGTCAGTTCCGTTATTTGCTTTAATGACTTGATAATCAGCCGACAACTCATCTTCAAGGTAATTTAAGATGTCTAGGTCATCTTCAATAATTAAAATGAGTGTTCTCTCTGAATCAGGATGTTCTTCTACTTCATCTTCCTGGCTGAAGACTTCATTCGAGTCATTTTCAAAGCTTGGTTTCGCTTCATGTATGTATTCTCTCTGTGCGGTTTGTTCCTGGTAAATTTCAGTAGGTGAAAGGTGTTTTTTTCCCATCGGCATGATAATAGTGAACGTACTGCCAATTCCGACTTTACTGCTTACAGTTATCGAACCATGCTGTTTCTCCACTAATTCTTTCGATAAATGTAAACCGATTCCGGTTCCTATGGTTTCACCTGATTCCTTATTTTCGATTTGATAAAAACGATTGAAAATGTGTTCAAGATGAGCTTGATCCATTCCTTTGCCAGTATCAGAAACCGAAATAGTGAAATTCCCATCATTGGCTTCAGAGCTACTCTTATTGATTGAAATAGTAATCAACCCATCGGGTAAGGTAAATTTAAAGGCATTGGAAAGCAAATTGAAGATCACTTTATCCATTTTTTCAGGATCGACCCAGACCATCAATTCATCGAAGTTAGGTTCAAACAAAAGATGTATCTTTTTGTCGTTTGCCGATTCCTCGAACAAGGCAATGATTTCTTTCAGAAACTTTACCAAATCAATTTCACGCGCTTTAGGGCTCAGCTGTGTGTTTTCAATTTTTTGAAGGTAAAGTAATTGATTTACAATTCTTTCAAGTCGTTTTGTATTTCGAAAAATGTAGTTTATATTTTTCTTTTGTTTTTCGTTCAGATTCGATTCAAGCAACCTTTCGATCGGGGCCAGGAGCATGGTCAATGGTGTACGAATTTCGTGCGAAATGTTCGCAAAGAACTGCATTTTCGATTGGTTTATTTCTTCGAGTTTCTCCCGTTCAACATGTTCGAGATGCAACTGGTTTTTCATGCTGATCCGGAATAAGGCTATTTTTCGGATGTAATAAATGAGTGACATCAAGATACTTATATAAATAAAAAAGGCCCACCAGGTCATCCAGAATGGCGGTTTTACAATGATGCATAGTTTTCGTGGCTGATCGATCCATTGGCCATCAAGATTGGTCGACTTGACATTTAGGAAATAGATTCCCGGATTGAGATTTGTGTAGGTGGCATACCTTTGTTTATAATTTTTGTAATCCCAGTGCGAATTGAAACCTTCAAGCTGAACGGCATACTTAATCTTTTCGGGTATTGAGAAATTTATAGCAGCAAATTCAACTGTAAAGCTTTTATCCGAATAGTTCAGAATAACAGTATCGGTCTCATTGATATCATTTCGGAGGATTCCATGTCGATCTTTCTGGTTGTATCTGATTTCCTGATTAAAAATCTTAAAATGAGTGAAAATAAGCTTAGGCTTTACTGGATTATTCTTTATGTCCTCAGGACGAAAATAAACCAAACCGTCAGTCCCCCCAAAATAAATCATCCCATCGCTATCTTTAAAAGAAGATCCCGGTCTGTAATCGTTGCTGGGAAGACCATCATAAACATAGTAATTTTGAAAGTTGCCAGTTTTTATATTTAATCTTGAAATACCATTTGAGGTTGAAATCCACAGATCTCCGGAATTATCCATTTCAATCGACATAATCGAATTATCGCATAACCCATTGTCGGTTGTATATCTTTCAAGTATCTTGTCTTCACCTTTATAACAATAAAGGCCTGATAAAGTACCAAACCAGATTCTATTTTGTCTGTCTTCGGCTATAGAAAAAATAACATCGTTCGCTATATTGCCCGAACTCATTTGGTAACTGCGAAAAGATTCTTTCTTTTTATTCCAGCAAAACATACCGTTATAAGTTCCGATCCACAACGTACTGTCCTGATCGTATTTCAAAGCATTGATAAATGGTTTAATTGTTTCAGTTTTCCCGGCTATTATGGGTTGTGTGCTTTCCGTAAAGGATCCGTCTTTGATATTTAGATAATATAATCCACCACCATTGGTTCCAATCCAAAGATTCCCCTGAGCGTCTTCAACAAGATCGAAAATATAATTGTTCCGCTTATCTTGATCCGAACCCTGGATTTTGTAGTTGATCAGACCTTTACCTGTCCCTTTATAACAAAACAAACCTTCCAGGTATGTCCCAATCCAGATCCATCCCCGATGATCTTCATGTAAGCTAATAATTGCATTGTCGGTAAGCAGGGCTCCAGGGCCTGACGATTTTAATACAACAAACTCCTTGCTTCCTTTCCACTTGACATTTAATCCACCTCCATCCGTGCCCACCCATAAATTGTCTTTACTGTCGTGCAGGACAGATTTTATAATAAAATGGCTTAGTTCCAGATTTTTCTTTTTCGAATTTCCTATGGAATGAAACGGTTGCATCGATGACATTTTGTGATATATCCCGCGATATTGAATTCCAAACCACATGTCTCCCAGATTGTCTTCGTAGCAATGAAACTTTGTCTTTTTAATATTTGGAAGATCAATCAGGTAATTGACATCAGTGAATTTGTTCTGTTTCGGGTCATATATCTTTAATCCATTGTGCTCTGTTCCGACCCAGACTGTTCCATGTTTGTCAGTAATAATGCTGTAGATACCTCCATTTAGCAGATTCTCCGGATCGGACGAATACCCTGCTTGTTTAAATGTTCTTGATCTTGTATCATAGGTTACTATTCCGGCGCTTTGAGTTCCGAAAAGAATTTGTCCGGTTTTGTTTTGATGTACGACCAATACGGTCCTATCAGGAAATTCGTAATTTATTCCGGTATATTCCTGGATATTATAAAATTGTGTTTTTTTCGTGTCGAAAATAAGGATGGATTTATCATCTGTACCGATCCATAAATTGCCTTTTGAATCAATAATTGCCTGATTATATTTAGAATAAGCAGGTGTCCCATCGTTTCGGAATTGATGATTGTAAAAATTGTACTTCCTGGTTTGAGGATCAAAGTGGACCAGACCGTACGAGGTAATTAACCAAAGCATTTTATCCTTGTCTTCGATAATTGATTTTACATTTAAATCAATCTCCTTATCCTTAACTGGCAACTGAATTCGGCTAAAGCAATCTTTTTTGTAGTCATATCGGTCTAACCCTGAATTTGTTCCAACCCACAAATTACCTCCTGAATCTTCAAAAACAACAAAGCAAGTATTCGAGCTAATGGTTGTGCTGTCGTCAGTCTGGTTTAAATACACTTTAAAACTATACCCATCGAATCGATCAAGTCCTAAATCTGTAGGTATCCATAAAAATCCTTTTGAATCCTGAAAGAAGCCATGCATGGTGGTCCCCGATAATCCTTCCAGCGAGGAATAAATGCGGTCATTCTGAGCACTTGAACTCAGATTCATAGTTATAAATGCCAGGAAGAAAAACAAAAATCGGTACATCTTTATTTTTTGGTGAAACGAAAGTAGCGAAAATTCTCTCGAATTTTTATCAGCTTAATGACACTTTCATTATAAGCTATTGATATTCTGATTTGTGAAATTTTTGATGTAACATCAGTACAAAATTTTGGAGCATGGTTTTAAAAGATTTTCCTGATCTCTTTAAATGCTGTAACATGGGTTTTAAGAGATTTATTGGCAGCAGATTAGATTTGACCAGATTTTTTTTCGATTTGTGAATGGACTTCCCGCCTGCAAGCGGAGTGTCGAGCCAAAAAAAAGAAGCAAGATAAGCCGCAAGCAGCAGGAGTTAACTCAAAAGAAATTAAAGTAAATGGAATATATCGATGTAAGTAGTTCCATAAATAGGTTATTTATGTTTATTAAAACAATAATTCATTCAAAAAGTAATGATCTTTAAAGGCCATCGTGCCGAAATTCAATAGTTCTTTGACATACTGATGATTTTTGATTGAGTTCGTGATACTACAACCAGGGTGAAAAACTTCAATCACGTCCATTGGCCCCAAGCTTGTTTTCGTGGGTAATAAATAGTCTGGTATAGTTGAATGCTTATCAATTTTCGATTGGAAATAGTTTTGTGATTGTTATTAGCCATCCATTTGGTTAGAACAAAACTAGTGAGACTATTTTTTATAAATTTGTCGTTATTGCCAAGCTGATATGGAACTTAAACTGATGTAATTTTACTTTATGGATATTCTCAGAGAAATTACCCCATTAACACTTCACGATTGTTTTTCGATTTTTTCGCGTGAAAAACAGCAATTCGATTTTCCCCTCCATACTCATGAGGATATTGAGCTGAACCTTATTCTTGATGCTTCCGGATCACAACGAATTGTTGGAGATCATCTCGGGGTAATTGGAGATAAAGAGCTGGTAATGGTTGGTTCGAACCTGGCGCATGGTTGGTTTACTCATCAATGTTGCAGTGATTGTATTAAAGAAGTAACCATTCAATTTCATAAAGATCTCTTCGATGAAAGATTCCTGCGTAGAAATCAAATGGTAAACATCCGTAATATGATTGAACATTCGAAACGAGGAATCTTATTTCCTGAGAGTGTTATTGATGCCATTTCTCCCCGAATTCTGAATCTGAAAAATAAAACCGGCTTCGATTCGATTCTGGAATTATTATCGATATTCCATGATCTCTCTATTTCCAGGGGCACCCGTTTACTTTCTGACTCAACATTTACAACGGAAAATTATAAATATGACAGCTTCAAAATTGAAAAGGTTTTTGAATACCTGAATACCAACTTCAGACAGCAAATCAACCTGATTGACGTTGCCAAAATTGTAAACATGTCGGAAGTTTCACTTAGTCGCTTTGTAAAACGGCATACTGGCTTTAGCTTTCTTGACAGTCTGAATGAAATACGGCTTGGGCATGTTTCGCGTCTGTTGCTTGACTCCTCGCTTACGATTTCTGAAATTGCCTTTAGTTGTGGTTTCAACAACATGGCCAATTTTAACCGGATTTTCAAAGCTAAAAAGGGATTAACTCCGAATGAATTTCGAAAAAAATACGATTGCATAAGGTTTTTTTTCTAATAATTTCTTTTGATGGTCTCGTGACAAGTTCTCAAGAAAAACAAATTGTTTTTGCTGCTTTCGCTACATTATTTAGCCTTCCAATATCTTCTTAATTGCTTAACATGAAATTCAGGTTAAGTTGATAATTGAATGAATAGTATCAGCTTTTATCTGAAAAACATTAATCTATTCACCTTAACTTCTGCTTATTTTGTATGCGTCGGGTTTTGTATGCAACAGAGTCCTAACGACGAAACAAAAATGATGAAAGTTCCGGCAGATTTTTATCTTCTTTAAAAACAATTTGATTTAAGTCGTTGTTGTGGAATTTCAGAAGAAATGTGTTTGGCAATGGTGCAACAAAATGAGAAAATGCCGTAAGATTTACACGAACTCTTTATAAAGTCAGTTACATTGATCTAAATTGATTTATGGGCCGTAAATCAGTCTTGAATTTTTTTCTCCATTTGAGAATAGACTATCCGAACGTGATGAGAGAATCGAGCCCATAAATACGAAACAAGATAAAATGCATACTGGAAGTGAACTAGCTTAAGAAAGGCTTATGAAATGAAGACTTGTGAATGGAATTTTTTCTTTAGACAGCTAATTTTTGATTATAAAAATGAAGGCCCGGAATATTTTTATATGTTTTTCAGTATGAAATGAATATCACTAATTATTGTTTATTATATTTATACTCTTAATTATTGTAAGAAATACAATTAAACTAATCAAAATTAAAAGAACTATGAAAAACTACTACTTTAAAAGATTAATTTTATTAGTCCTGATGCTCTATTCAATTCCCGGCATGCTTATGGCAGCAGATACAGGGACATTAAAAGGTTTGGTCAAAGATTCCCAAACGGGCGAGCCATTGCCTGGAGCAAGTATTGTAATAAAAACTCCGTATAGCGGAACTGCAACTAACTTAGACGGAGAATTCGTTTTCTCAAATTTCCCGAAAGGTACTACT
>JANXYV010000109.1 GCA_025355875.1 Prolixibacteraceae bacterium
CACTACGCTAACCTTTGGAATGGGTGCCTCAACCCAGGCATTATTTGCGCGTGTTGGCGGTGGTATATTCACAAAGGCAGCTGATGTAGGCGCCGATTTGGTTGGTAAACTGGAGGCCGGAATTCCGGAAGACGATCCGCGAAACCCTGCAACAATTGCCGATAATGTGGGCGATAATGTGGGAGATGTGGCCGGCATGGGCGCCGACCTTTATGAATCGTATTGTGGCGCTGTGCTTTCAACAGCCGCTTTGGGAGCCACCGCTTTTGTAGCTTCAAATTTGACTAATATAGGGATCAATGTTAATCCTGCAGATAGTTATACCATACAGTTTAATGCGGTTATTGCGCCAATGGTAATTGCTGCCGTTGGGATCATACTTTCTATTCTGGGAATTTTTACGGTGAAAGCCAGGGAAGGTGCAACCCAGAAACAATTATTGAATGCACTGGGACGTGGTGTCAACATTAGTTCGGTTGGAATCGCCATATTCTCGTTTTTAATCCTGAGATATTTGGCAATCCCAAATTTCCTGGGAATTTGGGGAGCCATGATGTCCGGTTTACTGGGTGGTATCGGAATCGGTAAGATTACCGAATACTATACTTCTTCGGGATACAGTCCTACGAGACATATTGCTGAATCATCTCAGACAGGACCAGCGACAGTAATTATCTCTGGAATTGGTACGGGCATGATTTCAACCGCTGTTCCGGTACTGATCGTTGGAACTTCTATTATTTTGGCCTTTCTTTTTGCAGCCGGGTTCAATTTCAATAACATCAGCTTTGGATTATACGGAATTGCGATTGCAGCGGTTGGCATGCTTTCAACTTTAGGGATTACATTAGCCACTGACGCCTATGGTCCAATTGCAGACAACGCCGGTGGAAATGCCGAGATGAGCGGTTTGGGCGAAGAAGTTCGCAAACGCACCGATGCACTTGATGCGCTTGGAAATACAACTGCTGCAACCGGAAAAGGCTTTGCAATTGGTTCGGCGGCCTTAACTGCTTTGGCATTAATGGCTTCATACATCGAAGAAATTAAAATTGCGGTTGCACGAATTCCTGAAAAAGTTGCTGCTTTTGCTGATTATGCTTCTAAAAATCAATTTACAAACACGGATATTCATAAAGCAACGATTCCCCAAATGATGGAATATTTTCACCTCGACATAATGAATCCACGAGTACTGGTCGGGGCTTTCATCGGTTCTATGGCTGCGTTCCTGTTCTGTGGCTTAACCATGAATGCCGTAGGCCGGGCAGCCCAAAGGATGGTAGAGGAAGTTCGTCGTCAGTTCCGCGAAATCAAAGGTATTTTAACAGGTGAAGGCGAACCTGATTATGCCCGCTGTGTTGAAATCTCAACCATAGGCGCACAGAAGGAAATGTTGTTCCCTTCGTTACTGGCGATTTTTATTCCAATTGCAACAGGTATTGTTTTTGGAGTTTCAGGAGTAGTGGGTTTGCTCTTAGGCGGTACTTCAACCGGATTTATCCTGGCTATTTTTATGGCCAATGCCGGTGGAGCCTGGGACAATGCTAAAAAATACATAGAAGAGGGCCATCTTGGCGGAAAAAAATCGGCCTGTCACAACGCAGCTGTCGTTGGCGATACGGTTGGTGATCCGTTTAAAGATACCTCAGGACCCTCATTGAATATCCTGATAAAACTGATGAGTATGGTTTCAATTGTTATGGCAGGTTTGACTGTTGCCTATAGTTTAATGTAATCGAGGTTTCTTCGCAGTTCAGATAAAATGCTGATCATTTAATGGTCAAAATCATTTTTGGAAAGCTGTCTCAATTGAATGTTGAGGCGGCTTTTCTGTTTTCGATAGCTCCATTTTCTCCTGCTACTTTATCTAAATGTTAATTGAATATTAACGATGATCTTCTTGTTGTATAACAGCATTTAGATTATTCCTGGCTGAAAGCTTCTGATAATTAGTATGTAATACCCGTTTTAATTTCATAAAAACAGATTGAAACTGTCGCCGTATGTTTTCTGAAAAACTACAGGTTAAAATAAGATTTTACTTTTAGATTGGCAAAAATTTGATGATCAAAAGGAGGAAGTTTCGATTTGCAGTCACTTCTTTTTTTTGATGAATGGCCATGTTTTACTGGCCGGTTAATTGGAATAAATAAATTTTCATATATGATAAAAGACAACAATTAATATAATTACCAAAACCCTATTAACCATTTTTTTCTAGTATTATGAAACACATAAAACAAGTTTTCCTCCTGATGGCCTTCATGCTGGTTTCAGCATCTCTTTGGGCGAGCGAAGCTGATCTGAAAATTCCGGATTTGCACGAAGGACATTTTCCTTATTTCTTTAACCTGACTGCCTGGCAGTTTTTATTCTATGGATCATTTGTGATTCTAGGTACTTTGGGTATCAGTCTTTACCTGAGAAGTCAGATAAAGAAGATGCCTGCCCACAAGTCTATGTTGGATGTGGCAGATACCATTTATCAAACTTGCCGGACATATTTAATTCAGCAAGCTAAGTTCCTTTCTATTCTGTTTGGGATAGTTTCGGTGGCCATTATCTTTTATCTGATCATGGCGAATCGAAATCCGGAAGGAACGAATGCAATCCCAACGGTTGTTACCATTATTCTGGTGTTACTTTTCGCCGTAATCGGTATGGGCGGATCGTATGCAGTGGCCTGGTACGGAGTCCGTGTGAATACCTATGCCAATGCCCGCACTGCTTTTGCTTCGCTTCGGAATCGTCCCTGGGATGTAGTTAATATTCCACTTCGTTCAGGTATTTCCATTGGTTTGTTCCTGATTTCGCTTGAACTGGTCATGATGGTCATCATCCTGCTTTTTGTTCCCCGCGAAATCGTTGGTTTCTGTTTCCTTGGATTTGCCATAGGTGAATCGCTTGGGGCATCGGCATTGCGTATTGCCGGAGGTATCTTTACCAAAATTGCCGACATTGGTTCCGACCTGATGAAAATTGTCTTCGATGTCAAAGAAGATGATCCACGTAACCCAGGAGTTATTGCAGACTGTACCGGCGACAATGCCGGCGACAGCATCGGTCCTACCGCTGACGCTTTCGAAACATACGGAGTAACCGGTGTCGCGTTGATTTCATTTATTACCCTCGCCATTGTCGATGTTCAGCTTCAGGCTAAACTGATTGTCTGGATCTTCGGAATGCGCTTCCTGATGGATATTTTCTCAGGAATTTCATACTTCATCAATCAAGCGATCTCTAAAAAGAAATACGCGAATCTTCTTGAATTTGACTTTGAAGAACCCCTAACTCGACTGATCTGGATTGCAGCTACAACTTGTATTGCAATCGGTTATATTATGAGCTATTTCCTGATTGGAGATTTGCCTCAGGGCTTGTGGTGGAAACTGGCTTCCATTATCAGTTGCGGAACATTAGCCGCTGTACTTATCCCTGAATTTACCAAGATTTTCACCAGTTCGAAATCGAAGCATGTGAGAGAGATTGTCATTGCCTCCAAAGAAGGTGGTTCTTCACTTACTATTCTTTCTGGAATTGTTTCGGGTAATTTCTCGGCCTACTGGATCGGCATGTTGCTGACAGGCTTGATGACTGTTGCATATTTTATTAGTCAATTGCCTGGTTTGGATCAGATTCAGTACGCAAGTATCTTTTCTTTTGGTTTGGTAGCATTCGGCTTCCTTTGTATGGGACCGGTGACTATTGCAGTTGATAGCTATGGCCCTGTTACTGACAATGCCCAATCGGTGTTTGAACTTTCACAAATTGAACAGATTCCGGGAATTAAAGCAGAAATTAAACGCGACTTTGGTTTTGAACCTGACTTTGAACGCGGTAAACATTATCTCGAAGCCAACGATTCGGCCGGAAATACCTTCAAAGCTACTGCTAAGCCGGTACTTATCGGTACAGCGGTAGTTGGCGCCACAACCATGATTTTCTCGATAATTCTGCTCCTGAAAAAAGAGGGAATGTTGAATCTGGAATTGACTCAGGCTCCTGTTCTTTTAGGTTTCATTACTGGTGGTGCCATGATTTTCTGGTTTAGCGGAGCTTCAATTCAAGCCGTAACAACCGGAGCTTACCGGGCGGTAGCCTTCATTAAGAAAAATATGGATCTCAGTAAAACCGAAGCTGATATTAACGATTCGATTGAAGTAGTTAAGATTTGCACCCAATATGCACAGGAAGGAATGTGGAATATTTTTATCGCTTTGATGACTGCGACTCTGGCCTATGCGTTGTTCGATCCTAATTTCTTTGTGTCGTACCTGATTTCGATTGCAATCTTTGGATTGTATCAGGCAATTTACATGGCTAACGCCGGAGGTTCGTGGGACAATGCGAAGAAACTGGTTGAGGTGGATATGAAAGAAAAGGGAACACCCTTGCATCACGCTACTGTTGTGGGTGATACCGTTGGCGATCCATTTAAAGATACCACTTCGGTGGCATTGAATCCGATCATTAAATTCTCTACTTTGTTTGGACTTTTGGCCGTTGAAATAGCCGTTTCGATGTCAACTGTAGTGAATGGCGTGAAGAGTTACCAATTGGCCCACCATATTATTGGCGCTGTTTTGATGGCAATATCCATGTACTTTGTATGGCGCTCCTTCTACAAAATGCGTATCAAAAGGAAATCGCAAATTATTGAACATTTGGATCATAAACCACCACTCTCAAGCGATCTTCATATCATCGATTAATACGAAGAGGTTTTCCTGAAAATGGAGAACCTCTTTTTTTTTTCTGTTTGCTGAACAAAAAAGGTATATAATGAGTTTACTTAAAAAACGGAAATACTAAAATCAATCAGTATGGCAGATTTATCCACATCTTACATGGGCGTTAAATTGAAAAACCCAATGATATTGGGCGCCAGCAACCTTGTTTCAAAAACCGAAGTTATCAAAGAGCTTGAAAAAGCCGGTATTGCAGCAATCGTTTATAAATCACTTTTCGAGGAACAGATTCAACTGGAAAGCCTGCAATTCGATGAAGAATTAAACGAATATTCCAACAGGAATTCCGAAATGGGCCGACTCTTTCCTGATATTGAACATGCCGGACCAAAAGAACACCTGTATAATCTCAAAAAGCTGAAGCAACACTCTTCAGTACCTGTTTTTGCAAGCTTAAATGCCATCTATGAAACCAGTTGGATCGAATATGCCAAACAACTGGAAGAAACCGGAATTGATGGTCTGGAATTGAATTTGTATTCCACCCCCGGGTATTTTGAAATCCTTGGTTCTTCCATCGAAGACAAACAATTTCAGATTGTAAAAAGTATAAAAAAGGCAGTTAAAATTCCGGTAAGCGTGAAACTAAGCCCATTCTATACCAATACCCTAAATTTCATCAAAAGACTGGATGAAGCCGGCGTGGACGGTTTTGTTTTGTTCAATCGTTTTTTTCAGCCTGAAATTGATATCGAAACCGAAACCTTTCACTTTCCCTGGGAGTTAACTCAGGCACGCGATCACTATCTGGCTTTGCGTTTTGTTGGATTGCTTCATGGAAACATCGAAGGCAGCGTTTGTGCCAGCCGCGGTATTTATACTTCGGAAGATGTAATTCGGTTAATTCTTGCCGGAGCCGATTCCGTTCAGATCGTTTCTACGATCTATAAAAACCATCCACCTTATCTCATTACAATTCTCAGTGAAGTTCAGGCATGGATGGACAAGAAAGGTTATAAAACACTCGATGATTTTAGAGGAAAGCTATCGCGTAAAAGTCTCAAAGATCCTTTCTCATACCAACGTGCCCAGTATATCGACATTCTGGCCAAATCGGAAGAGATATTCAAGAAATACCCGATGGTATAAAATATCCTGAAGGCAAAGTGAAGAGGCCGTTCCTGATTTTATTCCGGAACGGCCTTTTGTATTTTTTATTTATCAGTCAGAGCTTTCAGTATGGGTTCGACCCATTGTTCTTTGTCAATGTTGTAAACAATGAAATCACTGTCGAACTGCCAGTATGCCCAGCTGAAATTCATTTTCTCGGCTGTTCGTGCCACAAATGCTGTGTAAAAAGCACGGGAATTTATGTCAGCTTTATCGTAGGAACCAAATTCACCCAGAAAAATGGGTCGGTTATTCGCTTCTGACCAATCTTCAGCAACTTTCAGTTTGGAATAAACTTCGTCTTTTTCTTCTTTGGTTCCTGTCCATTTTATTCCTGAAAGGTCTTTGAAATCTTTTGCCCACGGTGCACCCTGATGGGTAAATCTCATCGGATGATAAAAATGGACGGTCACAATGATGTTTTGGTCATCCTTAGGAAGAACCAATGTAGGTAAAGTTTCTATTCCGTTCCAGTTGCCAGGACCAACAATCAGGGTTCGGTTTGGATTGGTATCCCTGATAATCTTAATTGCATCTGCCAGATAAGTATTCCAAAGATCAGTGGTTAGCTTGCCGTTGGGTTCATTCAGAATTTCGAACAAAACATTGCTGCCCTGATCTTTATATCGTGGGGCAAGTTGACGCCACACAGAAAGAAACATTTCTTTTTTCGCTACCGGATCATCAGCCATGGCATTGTATTCGTGCATATCAAGAATAACCATTAGTTTGGCCTCATTTCCGCTTTTGACTGCCCAGTCTAATGTTTCAAGCCATTGGGGATCAATTTTAAAATCCTTATCCATGTGCCTGAAAGGATGTAGGTTGACACGGACATTTGAAAAACCGGCATCTTTGATCATTTTAAAATACTTTTCCTTGAATCGTCCGTTGGTATGATCTTTCCAGAGTGCGTTATCATACCCGATGATATTGACTCCTCTGCCTAACTTCGCACACTGGTCTTTGGCATTGACCGATTGTGAAAAAGAATGTTGACACATCAGGAAAAAGGCCAACAAAATGGTAATTTTAAATACTGATTTCTTCATGGTTAAATTCTATTTAGATTTAAAATAAAGTCATGCCTTAAATTATGCAATTTCCTTCGCTCTGCGGCTATTTAGTTCAATGGTGATTTCATCCATTTTCTTTTGAGTTAACGGATACAGGGTCATAAATCCTGCTGCTGCAAAGGCGATGATTGCCGGAATCCAGCTCATCAGCATAATAATACCCGGAATGGACCCCGGTATCGACGTGGAATCCTGCCCATTATAATTGAAGGCAGCCAGCACCAGTCCGATAATGGCACCAGCAATCCCACCGCCAAATTTGGTGGCAAAAGAGCCTGCCGAATAGACAAGTCCGGTTGCACGACGGCCATTTTTAAATTCAGAATAATCAGCGGCATCACCCAACATGGCAAAAAACAGGGTGGGGAATATGGCGGAACCAATTTCGCCGATGATCCCGATAGTAAAAATTCCGCCAATATTGCCCGGGCCACAAAAAACAAACAGCGAATTTATCAGGCCTGAGAAAATAAGGGCCCCTATAAACAGATTGCGTTTTCCATATCGTTTCCCCAGCGGGGTTGTTATCATGGCGCCTCCGATTGAAGCAAAGGCCAGGACTACTAAATAAGTTGCCGTCAGAAAAGGGTTATGCAAATAATGGGTAAAATAGATCACCACGATGCCTTGTTTGATATTGTTGAAAACATTGAAGAACATTCCAATCACGAGCAGGACAACCCATGGCCTGTTTCTGACCAGATCTCGCAGGTCTTTGATCAAATTGGTATCCTGATCTTTTGGCGGCAAAACCCGTTCCCTAGTGGCAGCAAAGGTTAAAATCATAAACAGCGACAGGAATATGGACATCAAATAAATGGCAGAGCTGTAGCCTCTCTTTTGGTCGATAATGGATATTTTCTTTGCATCCAGGTTTTCCTCTCCGGCTACGATAAAGGAGTATTCCTTCTTTGATTCCATCGAAAAACTTTTGCCTGTGGCCGGTGTGTTTTCACCCTTGCTTAATGTGGCATCGGCCCAGATGAACGTGCCTATGCCATCTTTGGTTTTTATATTTACATTTTTAATATCCTCGTTGGTCGATACGGTTACCTCGTATTTCGCCTTTTCAAGTTGTTTGATATTGACGGTTGGATTAATATTACCGAAGTGGGCGACCAAAAACAGCAAGGCTCCCTGAACGATCATTCCCCCGATAAACGCACCGACCATTCGATACGAACCCAGACTAGTGCGTTCCTTGTCGTCGCTTGTCATCACAGCCATTAAAGCGCCGTATGGAATATTGTTTGCGGTATACATAAAGAAAAACAGCAGGTAAGTGGCGTATGCGTACACTATTTTTCCGGTTGGACCTAAATTTGGAGAAGTAAAAAGCGGGTTAATGGACAAAAAGAATGGTGAAAACCTCTGTAATCCTTTATTGGTATAGCTTTGCGAGAAATCAAAAATATGAATAAAAAAAGTGCTTTTATTGTGGTTCAAAAATAACGCTCAAATACGGTAAAATTGATGG
>JANXYV010000130.1 GCA_025355875.1 Prolixibacteraceae bacterium
CCTACTTCCGTTTTACTTGATATTGCAAAGTTAAGTTGTAATTTAGAAACTCGATAAAATGATTAAAATAAACACCATTCTTTTTGTCCACATGAACAAAACAGCCTTAAAATACCATTCTTTTTGTCCACTACGCCGAAATTTTTTAGTTGAACCCCGCCGGGGTTCAACTAAAAAAGGGGGTCATTAACGACGGGTTCTACCCGTCGTTACTAACATTTAGCCCGTTCGGGCTTTCGAAAATAATAAAACCTAATCTCATGGAACTATCTATCCTGAAAGTCGATCTCCAAAATCAGGTTCATTGCGAGCAGGTTATCAAACTGCTTAACGATTACATGAACGACCCGATAGGAAACAATCGGCCAATGCCTACAGGGTTAGCTCCGCAAATCATTTCAGGATTAAAACTTCACTCTGGATTTCTTGGATTCTTTGTTTTAGCCGACGATCAATTTGCCGGAATGGCTAACTGTAATGTCAACTTTTCCACCTTTCAGGCCAGACCACTGATCAATATCCACGATTTTATTGTTGCTCCTGAATGCCGGAACGTTGGCGCCGGTAGTTTTTTGTTGAGGGCGGTTATTAACTATGCTACGCAAAACAGCTACTGCCGCGTCAACCTTGAAGTGCGCGAAGACAACCTCTCCGCCAAATCGCTCTATCGAAGGTTAGGTTTCTCTGATTGTGTACCCCGAATGATGTTCTGGGAGAAAAAATTGTAGATCCCACTTTTTCGGATTCCATATTCAATTTTTGTATCTTTGGGCAAAACGCATAATCATGACAGTATCCGATTTAAAATTGAAGTTATTTCGCCAAATCGATTCGCTTGAGCAGGGTCGGCTGGAAGAACTCTATGGTGTGATTTTAAACTACATTAATTGAAAAAAGGATATGAATGATTGGAATGAATTAACAGAGGAACAGAAAAAGGGAATTGAGGATGCGATTGACGAAATTGATGCAGGAAGTGGAATTCCTCACAGTAATGGCAAACATCCGAAAGAAATACACCAATGCCTAAGCCGATCATTTGGTCACCACTTGCCGAAAACGATTTTAATTTCTTTCTGAAACCATGAGATGCTGAAACAAGTTCAGCATGACGCTCCGAGTATCGACCTTATATTCCAAGGTAAGTCACCCTGAACTTGTTTCAGGGCCTCACATTTATCAGCGTTCCACGGTTCTAATCAAGGAACCGCCTTCGACATTTCGACAGGCTCAATGCAACGCAAGCTCAGGCAGCGAAGGTGTTAACGTTTTTATTTCATTGCATCAAACGCTCATCAATTCGCCGCTCCCTGAGCAGCGCAGCAGTCGAAGGGAGCATTGAATGAGTGCCGCGATTTCTAATCGCGTTTTAAATTCCGAACTACGGAGATTAAAAACCTCCGCACCCGATTTTCCTCAACATCATAGGACTCCGTTTCACTTCGCCCTTTGCTTTTACATATCGGGGCTTTGCCCCTTGCTGCGAACACGATGATTGCTTCACTTCCCCAAAGTCCCTACTGGACGACCTTTAACAGCACAGGGTGTAATGAAATGAAACCCTGTGATAGCAACATAAATTGCTCTAATTAAGGAACCGCCTTCGACAGGCTCAGGCAGCGAGGGTGCGATTGTTTTTGTTTCATTGCAGCAAACCCTCATTCGTAGCGCCGCTCCCTGAGCAGCGAAGCGTGTCGAAGGGAGCATCTTCAATAACTCCAAATCTTTTGTAAAATTTAACCGAAGTAAACATCGGAATTAGGTATATTTGGGAGTACTTTGCCAACGCAAACTTTATAATGGATGCTCACTTATTTTATATTTGAATGCTATGACTAACATAGAAGAAGCTATAAAATCAACTATTACAGATACAAGAGAGTCTCGAAGTGATTTTGTCGCCATTATGAAATTAATTCGGAATAGTGGAGAGCAAGATGCATTTAATAATTGGTTATTAGAACAAATTGTCAAGAAAGGGAAAAACGGTTGGTGGAAACCAATGTGCCTTTTTCGAAGTTATAATTTACATAGAGAAGTCCCTGAATTAGAAAAATCTAATAAGATTCGAGCAGAAATTCGAGCGGTAATCGATAGTTCATGTCCATTCAAAGGTGGCGCATTGAATTCCAAAATTAATAAAGAAATTTATGAAGCTTGGAAACTGAAAAATGAAAAACTAATTCAAGAAGCTTCTCGGAAAAACTCCAACGATAATTTCGAAAGTGCACCACTGAACCTTTTCCTAGCAAGTATTGAATTAGTTCAAGGGAAGGAATTGATTTCAGATTTTCAGCAAATTGAAACATTTGAGAACATAATTGAACAAAGAGAGATAGAACATATACTTAAAAATGATTATAGATACCTAGATAAATATGAGCTATTACAGAGAATAAAAGGTTGTGAAAATGAAAAGTCAGAAATGATTATAATCAAGGGGATAAGCTATAAAAGACATAACTATTTAATGGCACAAATAAAAAGATACAGGGATTTTAAGTGCCAATTTTGTTCTACATCAATTCTTAAAGAGAACGGTGAATTTTACATTGAAGCATGTCATATTAAAGCAAAAGCAAAAGGAGGAAAAGATAGCTTAGAAAATATACTGGTTCTTTGCCCAAATTGCCACAAACTTTTTGATTTTGGTAAACGTGAAGATGAAAATTATACTTCGGATTATTATTCGGTTCTTTTGAATGGAAAAAAATATCAAGCAACGTTAAAATAAATGCCCTCCCGTTTCCTTTTTTGTCTACTTTAAACTATCAAAGAACACTTCCTTCAAAAACTACCAAAACGTAGGTTAAGCCAATATTAACACACTTCAACCCCTTGCTATCATTGCTTTTGTGCCGTGCAACACGTTTTGTACGCACTTTTTCTATTTCCTACCAAATGGTAGGAATTTTTTTCGTGCCAAAATCTCCTTAATTTTTTTTTGCTCACTATAAGTTTCAGATAACCAACGATAAGGGCATAACTTGAAACTTGAAACCTGGAACTTGAAACTTCTTCTGGCATCGTTCTGGTAATGCTTCGGCCAAACGAAAAAAGTTAAACCCTTAAAAATACGAAAATGAGAAAAATCGCAATTTATGGTAAAGGTGGAATCGGAAAATCTACCACCACACAGAACACAGTTGCCGGATTGGCCGAAGCGGGATTCAATGTCAAAGTAGTAGGCTGCGACCCTAAAGCCGATTCAACCCGACTGTTACTGGGCGGAATGGCACAGAAAACAGTTTTGGACACCTTGCGCGAAGAAGGCGAAGACATCGACCTCGACGACATTGTAAAAGTGGGCTACGGCCGCGTTCGTTGTGTCGAGTCTGGCGGCCCCGAGCCGGGTGTAGGCTGTGCTGGTCGCGGAATCATCACTTCAATCAACTTGTTGGAGCAGTTGGGCGCCTGGGATGAAAAATACAAAATCGACTACACCTTCTATGATGTATTGGGCGATGTGGTTTGTGGTGGTTTCGCCATGCCAATCCGCGAAGGTAAAGCCGAAGAAATTTACATCGTGGTTTCCGGAGAAATGATGGCCATGTACGCAGCCAACAACATCTGCAAAGGGATTAAAAAATATGCACAGGCCGGAACAGTTCGTTTGGGCGGACTAATCTGCAACTCGCGCAACGTGGACAACGAACGCGAAATGATCGAAGAACTGGCCCGTCAGTTAGGCACCAAAATGATCCATTTTGTACCTCGCGACAACATGGTTCAGCGTGCTGAAATCAACCGAAAAACGGTGATCGAATTTAACCCTGAACACAATCAGGCTGAAGAATACCGCAAGCTGTCAAAAGCCATCAACGAGAACACCAACTTCGTCATTCCAAACCCGTTGGCAATGGAAGATCTGGAAACATTATTAATCGATTTCGGAATCGCAAACTAATAAATAGGAGAACTAAAGTATGTTAATGATCAGAGCAATTATTCGTCCGGATAAATCAAGTAAAGTGTTGAAAGCTTTGTTCGAAGCGGGATACGTGGCAGTAACAAAAATCCCTGTGGTAGGTCGTGGTAAACAGCGCGGTATTAAAATCGGCGATGTCACCTACGACGAATTACCCAAAGAAATGCTGTTGATGGTTATCAAAGACGAAGACAAAGATTTTGCAGTCACTACCATCATGGAAGCTGCCCGTACCGAACCCAAAGGCGCGTATGGCGACGGAAAAATCTTCATCACACCAGTTGAAGAAGCCTACACCATCAGCCGCGGAACCAAAGAATTATAACCCTAAAAAAATCGATTATGAAGTTAATCATGGCAATTATACGCATCGACAAAATGAACGCCACCAAGCGCGCCCTGTCAGATGTTGGCCTTCCTTCGATGACCGCTACTGGAAAAGTTTTCGGCCGCGGGAAAGGACTATGGGATGCCAAAGTTCTGGAAGGAGTCAAGAAAGACCTTCCGGAGGCTCTGGCTCATTTGGGAAAAGAACCTCGTTTGCGTCCGCAAAGGGTGGTTACCATTGTGGTTACCGACGATAAAGTTGACAAAGCAATTGAAACCATCATTGAAGCCAACCAGACTCCCGAACCGGGCGACGGAAAGATTTTCGTCATTCCGGCTTACGAATCCATCAAGGTAAGAACCGGGGAAACCGGCGATATCACACTCGATTAAAACATACAGTTATGCCAAACAGAAGAGATTATACCAACGGATTGCCCGATCCATTAGCGCTTCGGGAAGAAATCCTGAAAAAATATCCGGCAAAAATTGCCAAGAAACGGTCCAAAGGTTTCGTGATCAACGATCCGGATATGGAGCAGGAAATTATGGCCAATGTCCGCACTATTCCCGGAATCATCACGCAGCGCGGTTGCACCTACGCCGGATGTAAAGGGGTAGTTTTGGGGCCAACCCGCGACATCATCAACCTTGTTCACGGGCCAATCGGCTGCAGCTTTTACGCCTGGCTCACCCGACGTAACCAAACCCGGGTTCCTGAAGGAGGCGATAACTTTATTACCTACTGCTTTTCAACCGATATGCAGGACGAAAACATCGTATTCGGTGGTGAAGCCAAACTGAAAGATGCAGTCCGCGAAGCATTCGAAATATTCAAACCAAAGGCCATCGGCATTTTCTCAACTTGTCCGGTAGGTTTGATTGGCGACGACGTTCATTCGGTAGCCCGCGAAATGAAAGCCGAACTCGGGATCAATATTTTCGGTTTCAGTTGCGAAGGTTACCGTGGAGTTTCGCAGTCGGCCGGTCATCACATTGCCAACAACGGCGTATTTAAACATGTGGTTGGTTTGAACGACCGCGAACGGGTTGGTAAATTTCAGGTGAACCTTTTGGGCGAGTACAACATTGGCGGCGATGCTTTCGAAATCGAAAAATTGTTCGAAGAAGCTGGAATCACATTGCTTTCTACTTTCTCCGGAAACTCGACCATCAAAAGCATGGAATATTCGCATACTGCCGATTTGAACATGGTCATGTGCCACCGCTCCATCAACTACATTGCCGAAATGATGGAAGAAAAATACGGTATTCCGTGGGTAAAAGTAAGTTTTGTAGGAGCCGAATCAACTTGTAAATCGCTCCGGAAAATTGCCGACTATTTTGGAGATTCTGAATTAAAAGCCAAAGTCGAAGAAATTATTGCCCGCGAAATGGCTAAAGTTGAAAAAGTAAAAAGTTCGATCAAACCACGCGTCGAAGGCAAGCTGGCCATGATGTTTGTTGGAGGTTCTCGCGCTCACCACTATCAGGATTTGTTTGGTGAATTGGGAATCCGCACCGTTTCTGCCGGATACGAATTTGCCCACCGCGACGACTACGAAGGCCGCAAAGTAATTCCAACCATTAAAATTGACGCCGACACCCGTAACATCGAAGAGCTTTCAGTAACCAAAGACGAAGCGCATTTCAGGCCAGATTTGGTTGAGAAAAAAGCCGAGTTGCAACGCCTGGGCTACGAGTTTAAAGACTACGGCGGAATGATGCCCGAGATGTTGAAAAACTCGCTCGTCATCGACGATGTCAACCACTGGGAAACCGAAAAACTCATCGAATTCTACAAGCCCGACGTTTTTTGCGCCGGAATCAAAGAGAAATACGTGGTGCAAAAAGCCGGAGTTCCGCTCAAGCAGTTGCACAGTTACGACTACGGCGGCCCTTACACAGCCTTTGACGGAGCCATCAATTTCTATGTCGAAATGGAAAGGATGCTCGCTACCAACATCTGGAAAATGATTGATGCCCCCTGGAAAAACGAGTCAGAATTAGTGGGCAGTATGACAATTGAACATTATTAATCAGGAGGAAAAACTATGTTACTAAAACATACAACAAAAGAAGTCAGAGAAAGGACAGCTTTAACCGTTAACCCGGCAAAAACATGTCAGCCTGTTGGCGCAATGTATGCGGCTTTGGGAGTTCACGGATGCCTTCCCCACAGTCACGGTTCGCAAGGATGCTGCTCGTATCACCGTAGCGCCCTTACCCGTCACTACAAAGAACCGGTAATGGCTGCAACCAGCTCATTTACCGAAGGATCATCAGTTTTCGGCGGACAAGCCAACTTGTTGCAAGCCATCGAAACTATTTTCGCGGTGTACGAACCCGAAATCATCGCTGTTCATTCAACCTGTTTGTCCGAAACCATTGGCGACGACCTGAACCAGATCGTAAATAAGGCCAAAGACGAGGGAAAAGTTCCTGCCGGCAGATACGTTATTCAGGCATCAACGCCAAGTTACGTGGGTTCGCATGTTACCGGATATGCCAATATGCTCGAAGGTTTTGTAAAATATTTTGCCGAAAAGACCGACGAAAAAATCCGCCAAATCAATTTACTCTCCGGATGGGTTGAGCCTTCGGATATGCGTGAACTAAAACGCATCATGAAAATGATGAAAGTAAAATCGGTTTTGCTTCCTGACACTTCGGATGTTTTGGACACGCCAATGACCGGTAAATTCGAAATGTACCCGAAAGGCGGAACAACTATTTCTGAAATGGTGAGCATGGGCGACAGTATGCAAACGCTCGGATTGGGCGAATGGGCCACACAAAAAGCGGCCATCATGCTCGACAACCAATGCAAAGTTCCGTTCGACATCATCGACATCCCAGTTGGGCTAAAAGCTACTGATCGTTTTATTCAGGCTCTGGCAAAAGCTGGCCGGGTTTCAATTCCTGAATCGATTACCGAAGAACGCGGTCGGTTGTTGGACGTTATAACTGATATGCACCAGTATCTCTACGGAAAAAGGGTAGCCATTTACGGCGATCCGGACAACATTATCCCGATGATTGAATTCATGGTTGATATGGATATGAAACCGGTTTACATCGTTTCCGGAACTCCTGGCAAACATTTCGAAAAACGGATGGAAGAAATTCTTTCGGTACGCGTTCCTGAAGCCAAATACAAAAACGGGCCACAAGCCGACATGTTCTTGATCCACCAGTGGATCAAGGAAGAACCGGTTGATTTGCTGATTGGAAATACCTACGGAAAATACATTGCCCGCGACGAAAACATTCCTTTTGTGCGGATGGGTTTCCCAATCATCGACCGTGTCGGACACAGCTATTTCCCAACCATTGGTTACCAAGGTGGTCTTCGCATTGTTGAAAAATTGCTTAGCGCGATCATGGATAAACAGGATGCCAGTTGTATCGAAGAAAAATTCGAATTGGTAATGTAAAAGTCCCATCGGGACGGCATATTGGTAGCCCCGGCTTTTAAGCCGGGGTTGGCGAAGAACCAGAACAAACAAGGCGCATCCACAAATCAAAATTGAAACACAAACGCTGTATGCGCCGCATTGAAAACGATTTTCAAAAAGTTCTAAGCAATAATTAATCAGACTTTTAATCCTGACGGGACTGCCATACCTGTCAGGATTTTAAAATCTACCGCTGAGTACCTCAGCGCTAGCGAAAAATTCTCCTTAGGGTGAGGAGAATTCTGATGGCTATTTTCTTTTTAATGTTGAACTGGGGGAGTTGCTTCCCGCATACTCCCACTTTCATTTTGCATTATCCTTTGCCGTTGCCTTTAGCCAAAGGACACTGAAAAAGAAAATGAGAATGGGCTTTAGCCCTGATGACATTTTAAAACAAAACACCATGAACGATATACTGAAAGAACGGCAAAATCAAGTTGTCACAAAGGGGAAAGACGATGCGGCAATTGCTTGTGGAAAGGCTAGTGTAGCGGGTTCGGTCAGTCAGCGGGCATGTGTTTTTTGCGGTTCGCGCGTGGTACTTTACCCCATTGCCGATGCCCTGCACCTTATCCACGGTCCGGTTGGCTGTGCTGCCTACACCTGGGACATTCGCGGATCGTTATCATCCGGGCCGCAGTTGCACCGCCTCAGTTTTACCACCGACCTCAAGGAAAAAGAAGTTGTTTTTGGGGGCGAACCAAAATTGTATCAGGCGCTCATCAGCCTGATCGATAACTACAAACCCAAAGCCGCATTTGTATATGCCACCTGTATTGTTGGCGTTATTGGCGATGATGTGGAAGCCGTTTGTCGTCGGGTTACTCGCGAAAAAGGAATTGACGTGTTAGCGATCATGTCCGAAGGTTTCAACGGAACAAAAAAAGATGGCTACAAACTGGCCTGTGGCGCGCTTTCGAAACTGATCGGCACCGATCAAACTTCCATAGTTCCTGAACACAGTATTAATATATTAGGCGACTTCAACCTGGCTGGCGAACTATGGATGCTGGCCGAATATTACCGCCGGATGGGAGTCAACATGGTTGCGTGCATGACGGGCGATGGTCGCATCGACGATGTCCGCAAAGCCCATAAAGCAAAACTCAACGTGGTTCAGTGCTCTGGATCGATGACCTACCTGGCCAAAGATATAGAAGACAAATATGGCATTCCATTTATGAAAGTTTCCTATTTCGGAATCGAGGACATGTCGGACGCACTCTACGAAGTGGCCCGTTTTTTCAAGTCGGATGAAATGATTCAAAAAGCACGGGAACTGGTACGGGAAGAACTCAGCAAATTATTACCGGAACTTCAGAAATACCGCGCACAGCTGGAAGGAAAGAAAGCCGCCATTTATGTGGGTGGTGCTTTTAAAGCCATCTCGCTGGTGAAAGCCTTGCGATTACTCGGCATGAAAACAGTGGTGGTTGGCTCACAAACCGGAAATCAGGACGATTACAACCTTCTGAAAGAGCTGTGCGACGAAGGAACCATCATTGTTGACGACTCTAACCCGAACGAACTTTCTGAATTTGTGAAGCAAACCGGAGCCAACCTTTTTATTGGCGGCGTGAAAGAACGTCCAATCGCATTCAAACTTGGATTAGGTTTTTGCGACCACAACCACGAACGAAAAGAAGCCCTGGCCGGATACGAAGGCATGTTGAATTTCGCTAAAGAAGTCCATGCTTCAGTCTGCAGCCCGGTTTGGAAGTTTATGAAATAAAGAACTAAGCCCCTCTAAATCTCCCCGAAAGGGGGAGACTTTTGGTAATGAAGATTCAGAATATTTAAAACATTAATCATGGAAACGCCAATATCAAAAGATAAATCTACTCATACCAATTCTTTCTCCCACCCTTCGGGGGGGCTGGGGGGGGCTGTAGCAACCCGCAACGCCTGCAAATTGTGCGCTCCACTCGGGGCCAGCGTGGCATTTAAAGGAATTCGCGGATGCGTTCCGATTATTCACGGAGGTCAGGGCTGTGCCACCTACATTCGCCGCTACCTGATCAGCCATTACAAAGAACCTGTGGATATTGCTTCGTCCAATTTCACTGAAGAATCCACCATTTTTGGAGGTGGAGCCAATTGCCTGGCCGCTATCGAAAATGTAATTAGCCAATATCAACCCGAAGTCATTGGCATGGCGACCACCTGCCTGAGCGAAACCATTGGCGATGATGTGAAATTCTACATCCGGAATTACAAAGATCTTTCTGACCGGGAAACTCTACCCCATTTTATTTCGGCATCAACTCCCAGCTACCAGGGCTCACACATCGATGGTTTCCACGAAGCGGTTGCTTCAGCGGTAAAATCGATTGCCGAAGGCGGCGAAAAGGGCGAGCATCTCAATATTTTTCCCGGCTTTGTATCTCCGGAAGATATCCGCCAAATCAAAACCATTCTCGAAGATTTTACCATACCATCTATATTATTACCTGATTACTCCGAAACTCTCGACAACCCGATCTGGGAATCCTATCATCGTATTCCTGAAGGTGGAACACCCATCGAATCAGTCAAGAAATGTGGATCAGCCCGTGCTTCCATCGAATTGGGAACCATCCTGAATAAAGGGAGTTTATCCGGAAGAGTAAAAAACAATGCGCTGGCAACCACAGCAGCCGAATATTTGCAGGAAAGTTTTGGAGTAGAAAATCACCGGATGCCGCTTCCGCTCGGAGTCAACAACTGTGATCATTTCTTCGAAACACTTAGCCAGATTTCAGGAAAATCAATTCCAATGAAATACACCAAAGAGCGTGGTCGCCTGATCGATTCGTATGTGGATGGACATAAATATGTGTTCGGAAAACGCGCAGTCGTTTACGGCGAGGAAGATTTAGTTGTGGCGCTTTCATCGTTCCTGAATGAAATAGGAATTGAAGTTGCATTGGCCGCTTCAGGTGGTGAAAGTGGTCGGCTGGAGGACGAAATCCGGAAATATTGCCCGGAGAATACCCCTGAAATTACCGTTCAGAATGGATATGACTACGAAATGATACACGAATGGTGTATCGAAAACAAACCCGACATCCTGATTGGTAACAGCAAAGCGTATTACATCGCCCGTGAGCTGGACATCCCGATTGTTCGTTGCGGGTTCCCAATTCACGACCGCATTGGCGGACAGCGTATTAAACACGTCGGCTACACCGGCACACAAGAATTATTCGACCAAATCATAAACGAACTCATCGGGTACAAACAAGACCATTCGGAAGTAGGCTATAAATATATGTGAAGCCCCATATGGGCGAAATATTTTTAGCCCCGGCTTTCAAGCCGGGGTTAATCAAAGCAAAATTTTTAGCGTCGGAGAATAAAGTTTGATCGAAGTTCTTACAGAATTCCGGCGCAATTGATGGAATCTATTTGAAAGGAGGAATAACATACTCCATCAAAAAAAACTGAAATTAAAATCAAATTGATCCGATGAACCCCAGTCATCGAATCAACAAAAAAATAAACGCTATGATAGATCTCGAAAAACATCCGTGCTTCAACATCGAAGCGAAAGGCATCTACGCCAGGGTACATTTGCCCGTTGCCCCCAAATGCAACATTCAGTGCAATTACTGCAAGCGCGACTACGACTGCGTCAACGAGAGTCGCCCCGGTGTAACCAGCGAAATTCTTTCTCCGGAACAGGCGTTGGCTTATCTGATCAAACTAAAAGAGAAAATGCCAAACCTTTCGGTTGTGGGCATTGCAGGGCCTGGCGACCCGTTTGCCAATCCGCACGAAACCATGACTACCCTGCGGTTGGTTCGCGAAAATTTTCCGGAGATGATTTTGTGTTTGTCATCCAATGGGTTGAATGTTGCTCCTTTTGCTGAAGAACTGGCCGAGTTGGGAGTGAGCCATGTTACAATTACGATGAATGGTTTGAATGCAGACGAAACACAAAGCATCTACAAATGGGCTCGCTTCGGAAATCGCGGATATGTGGGCAAAGCCGCTGCTGCAATTCTTTTGGAGAATCAGCTCGTGGCAATTAAAATGTTGAGGCGGTTTGGAATCACTGTAAAAATCAACACCATTGTGATTCCGGGAGTTAATGACCATTTGGTTGAAAGTGTTGCCGAAAAAGCGAAAGAACTGGGAGCCGAACTGATGAATGCCATCCCACTGTTTCCGGTGGCCGATACACCCTACGAAAATCTGAAAGAGCCTGATATGCTCACCATGCGCGAGATTCGTCTGAAAATTGCCAAACACCTAAAGCCTATGACCCATTGCGCCCGCTGTCGTGCCGATGCCGTTGGTTTGTTGGGCGAAGATGATGTGGAAGCTAAGAAAATCATGTCAGAAGTTATCAATATGACAGTCGCCGACGAAGAAACCCGTCCGTTTGTCGCGGTTGCCAGTCACGAGGGAATGCTGGTAAACCAACACCTGGGCGAAGCCGACAGCCTTTACATTTTCCGCGAAACGCCTAATGGCTACCGTTTGGTTGAGCAACGCCGCACACCGCCATCGGGAACCGGCAACAAACGCTGGGAAGTGCTGGCCGATGTGTTGAGCGATTGCCGTGCTTTGCTGGTTGGCGGAATTGGCCCAAGTCCGTCGGCAACCATTGGCCGCACTGGTATCCGCATCGTGGAAATGACCGGTCTGATCGACGAAGGTTTGGACGGTATATATAAAGATAAGGAATTGCGCACCGTGAAAAAGGCCGACGTCTTTAAATGTGGCGCCGCCTGTACCGGAAAAGCAACGGGATGCTGAGGAAGTAGAAGCCCCACCCAAACCCTCCCCCAAGGGGAGGGCTTAAAGAATGCTTCGAATGAAGGCAGTTTGCTGAAAAATAAAGACTCAAATATTAACCGCTTTTCCTGACCCCCTCCCCTTTGGGGAGGGCTGGGGAGGGGCTTCATTTTCTTTTTATGAAAAAACCAAATTACCACATTTTGATTTGCAACTCGTATCGGGTTGCCGGCGATGCCAAAGGATTTTGCAACAAAAACGGGGGCGCCGAATTCATTCAGTATGTAACCGAAGAGTGTGCCGACCGTGGCATCGATGCCGCTGTTTCGTCAACCGCCTGCCTGAATGTTTGTTCGCAGGGGCCGGTGATGGTTATTCAGCCCAACAACTATTGGTATGGAGCCATCACCACCGACAAAATCGACGAAATACTCGATGCACTCGAAGAAGGCAATGCCGTTGAGGAATATTTGATCAGCGAGTAAAAAACAGCCCCTCTAAATCTCCCCGAAGGGGAGACTTGAAAAAAGCCACATCTCAAAAACTTCTTCAGGAGAAAGAGAAGTATAGGCATACAAGTGCTGTACAATTAAATTCTAAAACGATACTGCTATGTCAAATGATAAATCTTCGAATACGGCTTCTTTTTCCCCCTCTTTCGGAGGGGGTCGGGGGGAGGCAATTCTCATCGATTCCACCCTTCGCGATGGCGAACAAGCTCCGGGAGTGGTTTTTACGCTGGAAGAAAAACTCCGGATTGCTGCCCTGCTCGAAGATTGTGGGGTGAAAGAAGTTGAGGTTGGAACACCTGCAATGGGAGACGATGAAGTCCGGGTGATCCGCGAGATTGTACAAGCCGGTTTTCGGTTTGACAAACTTTGCTGGGCGCGCGCCAAGGAATCCGACATCGAAGAATCTGCTAAAACCGGAGCCAACCGGATCAATATTTCATTTTCGGTATCCGATATTCAACTATCGGCAATGGGGCGAAATACCGGTTGGGTGATGAAACAAATTCGGCCAATGATTGCGTTTGCCCGACAACGATTCGATTTTTTGGCCATTGGCGCTCAGGATGCATCGCGCGCCAATCGCGATTTTCTTGATGAATTTATTGCAACTTGTCTGGCCGAAGGTGTCCACCGCATTCGCCTGGCCGATACGGTTGGTATTTTAAATCCATTTTCTACGGCTCAATTGTTTTCGACGGTTTGCGAGAAATTTCCGTTTGTGGATTTTGAATTTCACGGGCACAACGACCTGGGAATGGCAACCGCCAATTCAGTTGCCGCTTTGCTTTCCGGAGCCCAATCGGTAAGTGCAACCATCAACGGATTGGGCGAACGTGCCGGAAATGCCTGTCTGGAAGAAGTAGCTGCTGCACTGAAAATTTCTTCAGGAATAGATACAGGAATTCATTTGACCAACATTCAGGAAATTTGCCGATTTGTGGCTCAGGCTTCATCAAAGCCCATTCCTCCGTCCAAACCAATCGTAGGAGAGATGGTTTGTCGCCACGAATCCGGAATCCATTGTAATAGCCTGCTGAAAAATGAACTTACTTACCAGCCTTTCCTTTCTTCGGAAATCGGTAAATCGACCGAAATGGTCATTGGGCGGCATTCAGGAGGAAATACCATCAGGCATTTTCTTGATAAACAGCAAATTAAAATAAGCGATCGCCAGAATGAACTACTAACTGAACAGGTTAAAGCCTTGAGTTTAGGGAGAAAGCGCGGGCTTCGACTCGAAGAATTAATTGCTTTGGTAAACAACCTGAGCATAGCTGAACTTTAAAGTAAACATCATGGAATGGGTAAGCTATTATTTGGAAGCTTCTGATTATTATAGAGTTGCCAAGGCAGCATCTGAAAAGAAGACACTTGGAAATTTGGCCATTTACAATGTAGTTGCCATGTCTATCGAGAATTACATGACCAGTGTACTAATGAAATCAGGCTTTATTCCTGAACATTCGAGTATTTCGTCTATGTATCGAGAGTTGAAGAAAAATCACAATGCGCCAGAAGAGTTTCATGCAGAGGTGCGTTTTATGAACCGTTTCATGAATTTTTGTTCACTCGAGCCAACTCCTGAAATTGTGCCTACGGATGAAGATATCTACCGAATGGTAAGCTTTGCAACTTCATTGAAAGCCTGGACAAACCTTTGTCTGACCGGACAAAACTGACCGAAGGTTTCGATTCGCTTCGTTTTTCCCTCAAATCACCTTTTTGACTATCGAGCTTCTGATCCATAAAACCCCGGTAGTTGCAGAAAGCAAGTAATTTATTAATTTTAAAAATCAAAATATGAAACGAATACTTACAATTATAGCCTTTTGGATAGCCTTATCAGCCCAGGCTCAGACCGTGAAAATCGCTGCCGCAGCTAATCTTCGGTTTGTCTTTGAAGAAATTAAAACAGCTTATGTCAAAGCTAATCCCAGGGTTACCGTTGAGGTTAATTTTGGTTCATCAGGTGCCTTGCTTCAGCAAATTCTGAATGGTGCCGAATTCGATATCTTTATGGCTGCCGATAATTCATTTCCGGCGAAATTGAAAGACCAGGGAGCCGCTTCCGGAGAAATAAAATCTTATGCATTGGGGAAACTTGTACTATGGAGCAATACCGTTGATGTATCAAAAGGACTTGAAATGCTGACCGATCCTTCGGTAAAGCGCATTGCTATTGCCAAACCCGATCTGGCTCCCTATGGAGACCGGGCCATTGAATGTTTAAAGACTGCAGGCTTGTACGACAAAGTGAAAGACAAAATTATTTATGCCGACAATATTTCGCAAACCGCACAGTTTGCCCAAACCGGCAATGCCGAAGTTGCCTTTCTGGCCATGTCGCTTACATTTACTCCTGAAATGAAAGGCTCGGTTTTCCTGATCGAACCGAAAATGTATAAACCGGTTGAACAAGCCATGGTTCTGGTAAAAAGCTGGAAGGCCAATCCGGAAGCGCCTGCATTTATGAAGTTTGTGCTTAGTTCAGCCTGCCGGCCGATTTTTGAAAAAAACGGATATCTTGTGCCGTAAACAAGGCAAAAGGAAAAAGTCAAAAGAGCCAAACCCGAAACTTTTGCCTTTTCTTTCTATCCTTTTGCCTTTAAACTTTTAACTTTTGCATTTGAAATGAACAGATTACAAGGGAAAATATCATGCATTCAGCAATCGGGAGCAATCCTTTTGGTTGATATAAACGTGGATGAACACGTTTTTTCGGCCATGCTTATCGAATCAGCGACCCGTCAGGAGTGGCTTATGGAAGGGAATACCGTTGAACTTGTTTTCAAAGAAACGGAAGTAGCTTTGGCTAAAAATCTTTCAGGACTAATCAGCATGCGAAACAGGATGAAGTGCACAGTCCGGCATATTGAGCGAGGCGAGTTATTAAGCAAAGTTAGTCTGCAATTTCTGAAATATGTGATAACATCAGCCATTACAACACGATCGGTTGATTCTCTTGAACTCAAAATTTTTGATGAAGTAGAAGCGCTGGTAAAAGCTAATGAGGTTTCGTTGATGAAGAAACAATAATCACATTAGCAGTAGCATAAGGCATAACATGTCATTTTTGTTTCTGAATGGTCATCCATTTCATATAGCTGTTTGAAATGATGTGAAGCAAATGACCCCGAATGACTTGAATCCTGGAATTTGGAACTTGAAACTATTTCTATAATGGATCCACAATTTACACAAACACTTTGGATTACGCTGAAACTTGCAGTTTCAACGACAGCCATTTTAATCCTGATCGGATTACCTTTTGCATATTGGCTGGCAGATACAAAGCTTAAAATAAAACCTCTGATCGAGGCACTGGTGAGCATGCCGATGGTTTTGCCACCTTCTGTAATTGGATATTATATGTTGGTTATTTACAGTCCGCGCAACTGGTTTGGATCATGGCTTGGAAAGGTGTTTGATGTTCGCCTGGCTTTTTCTTTCGAAGGAGTGTTGATTGCATCGGTTATTTTTAGCTTGCCATTTATGGTTCAGCCACTGCACAATGGACTTCGCGCTTTGCCCAATAGTTTGCGCGAAGCCTCCTACACATTGGGAAAATCGAAAGTTACTACTTTTTTCAGGGTTTTACTTCCGAATATCAAGCCATCGGTTATTACCGCTGTTGCATTGACTTTTGCACACAGTATCGGCGAATTCGGAGTTGTGCTGATGGTCGGCGGAAATATGCCCGGAGAAACCCGGGTAGCTTCCATCGCCATTTACGACGAAGTGCAATCGCTCAACTTTGAGGCTGCCAATCGTTATGCTGTGATATTGTTTTTGACTTCACTGGTCTTGCTCACCACGATTTACAGCGTCAATAAAAAATACGATACATGGAAAATGGTTTAATTTTTATTGATATTGAGAAACAGATGCTTACGGCGAATGGACCCATGAAGCTTGTTGTTCAAACAACGATTCAGTTGGGTGAGTTGGTTGCAGTTTTTGGTGAGTCAGGAGTTGGAAAAACCACTTTGCTCCGAATTCTTGCCGGACTTTCAGCTCCGGATAAAGGGATGGTCAGTTTTGGAAATACAGTTTGGTTCGATTCGGAAAAACAGATCAACATTGCTCCACAGCAGCGAAACATCAGTTTCATGTTTCAGGATTTTGCAATTTTCCCGAACATGACCGTGGAGCAAAACATTCAGTTTGCACAGCCTGAAAAGAACCATTCTTTTGTAGCAGAACTGCTTGAAGTTTTTGGCCTGACTGAATTTCGGAAATACAGACCCAATGGTTTATCCGGAGGTCAAAAACAGCGTGTTGCCTTGGCTCGGGCACTTGCACGAAAGCCAAAATTGTTACTTTTAGATGAGCCGCTTTCAGCGCTGGATTCTGAGATGAGAAATGCTCTTCAGAACGAAATCGCAAAAGCAAATCAAAGGCTGGGACTCACAACCATTATCGTGAGCCACGATTTAAATGAAGTTTTTCGTCTGGCCTCTGTGGTGATTTGTATCGAAAATGGCCTTGTTACCCGAAGTGGTAAACCGGAAGATGTTTTTTCTGACAACAGTATTAGTGGAAAAGTTCAGATTACCGGGCAGATTGCTCGCATCCAGAAACAAGACACGGTATATGTAGTCACTGTTATTTCAGGAAATAATCAGATTATAAAAGTGATTGCATTTGAAAACGACCTTGAAAATCTGGGTGTTGGCGATCGCGTAATGGTTTTTTCAAAGGCATTCAATCCAATTCTCAGTAGATTGAGATAGCGCCAGTTTCGGATGGATATAGGGACTGAATCGTAAATCTAATCAGCTTACATTAATTTAACAAATCCTAATCCATTGATAATCTGAAATCGTAAAGTCTAATCCTGATTTTCTTTTGAAAAAAGGTAGAAATTGCTTCCGAATGTTGAAAGCATGTCTATCTTTGCGACCGCTAAACGAAATGGCAGTGATGCTGGGAAGTAAAGCGGAGTTCACGGAAGAAGTGATGCAGGGGTAGAGGGTTGAATGGATAAAAGTTTAAAATACTTTTGAAAGTATTTGGAATAT
>JANXYV010000141.1 GCA_025355875.1 Prolixibacteraceae bacterium
AAAATAATCGAATATCTCTTGGGGTAATATAAGTTGAATTAAGCTCTGGTAATGATCATTTAACATTGTCATTGCATCTCTATTTGTTTGGAACAAAGATTCAATTTTATATTGTCCCCCACAACTTTGTCATGTGATCCCCTTTTTGAATGCCTTTTTCATATTTCCTTGCACTTGTTTCAACGAATATCGTCATAAATATCTTAATCTCATAGAGATCAGGATTTTTCAGCAGACCCTAAGTAGTGTTAGTGACTGATCTATCGGCAAGAGTTCATCGAGGAACTAATGAAATACCATCTACAACTTTAGACTAATCCGAAAACGAAGGTCTATATTATCCGAAAAAAATTGAAATGAGATATTCCGGCGCATATGTCATCGGATCGAAGAGAGCATTTTCATTTGCGTCACTAAAGTCGGATAATAAAATCTGTCAGGTTGCTGTCTGCATCCAGATTGAGTTTTTTCCGCAAACGGTACCGGTGGTTTTCAACGCCACGAACTGAAATGCCCAATAAAGGTGCAATTTCTTTCGATGACAAATTCATATGCAGGAAGGCACATAATCTTAAATCACTGGGAGTCAGGTCGTCGAACCGATCCTTTAGGTTTTTCATGAATTGCTCGTGTGCTCTTTCAAAATTAGCTTCGAATACTTTCCAATCATCTTGACTGCTCATATTATCGTCGATTTTCTGAACCATTTTTTCGTAGTATTTGTCTGGATAGCGTGTTCCTAACTGATCTTTCTGGGTTCTCAGGATTTTCTTTATTTCCATCAGAAATTCATTTTTCTTAATGATCGACATGGTTGAGCTGGCCAATTCGGAGCTTTTAAAAGACAGGTCAGCCTGAAGGTTTTCGTTCCTGAGTTGAATGAGTTCGCGTTCTTTTTCTTCCCGTTCACGGCGTTCTTTTTCCCGGGTCCGCAGTATAATTGAGCGGCGGAAAGCAAGTAAACTGAGGATAATTAGCAGGACATAACAGACATAAGCCAAGATGGAACGATACCAGGGAGGCAAAATCGTTATTTCGAACGAATGTTCTGCACTATACTTGCCCCAGCTGTCAACAGCTTTTACTCTGACCTTGTAGGAACCGACAGGAATTCGTTTGAAATTAAATACCGGCTGATCAATCGGTTCCGACCACCGTTGGTCGAGTCCTTCTATAAATGACAGATATTTCATTGTATTCCGGCTGAAAAATGGGAAGGAGTATCTAAGCTGTAAATTGTTCCGGTTAAAATGAATGACTTTTTGCGAATCAGAAACAGGCAGGTCATACTGCGGTCCGTTGTTGCCGCTGATCGAAATTCGCTTCAATTCAGGTCTTTTCTCGGAAATCTGAGAAGCCTGACTACTCGTATCAGCATTCAGGATTGCATAGCCATTCTCAAGACAAAGGATAGCTTTCTTTGCTGAGATGGGAACTATGTTTTCGTATCCTGAAATTAACTGGTTGTTGAAAAGACTAGTCGGGAATTCTTTTATTTTCCGGATGTCGGAATTATGAATCCAAAAAAGGCCACATGATTGGTCAGTAATAAACCAATAACAATTTTCAGGGGCAGCCACGATCCTTGTGGCTGTTTGATATGCCCCAAGCTTTTCGTTCAGTTGAGAATAGGCAACAATTGTATCTTTCAGATCGTCAAAAGTGTACAATTTTTCGCCTGTGGTAAATATGATGCGGTTTTCAACTTTAAACACATGAATGCCATGATCTTTCCCAAAAACGTTCTGCCCGAAATATCGGTTACTTACCAGCGAATCATTGCTGTCAAACTTCAGCCTGAAAATTCCACGATACATGTGTCCCGCCCAATAATTACCAAGATAGTCGATTTCGAGATAACGGATGAGTTCGTTGAAACGATAAATGATTTTGTCAGTTTTCCAATGATCTCTTTGTTTTTTGTAAAAAATAAGGTTTGAATAGGTACTTTGGACCAGAGAATTCGGGTTCAAAGGATTTTCAGAAATCGAAAAGCCTCCGGAAGCTGAAGAGATCATTTGAACCTGATCCCCGTTAATCTCAAAGGTTCCCTTGTTGTGATTTACAAACAGCCGGTCGTCGATCACCTTGCAATCCCAAACCTGCCCTTGCGTTGAGGGAACCAGGCTGAACTTTTCATTTGGTGAAGAATACTTCCTGCGATAAAGTCCCTGGTTGGTACCCAGGTAAAGCTGATCATGATAAATGGCCGCAGTATAAACTGCTCCGATTTCATTCCGTTCAAAAACGGAATAGGAAGGATCGGGAGAAAGTGAAATAAAATCGATGCCTTTATCGAGCGATATCCAGATATTCCGATTCAAATCTGAAATAACACCAAGTACGGTATTATTCTGAAGCCCGTTGTCCTTGTTGATTCGTTGCAAGAGGTTCCCAGACTTGTCGAACACTGAAATTCCATCCAGAATTGTGCCAATGATGATTTTCCCGTCGGAAGCCAGACATCCCCGATTGATGATATTCTTCCTGAAATAGTCAGTCTGCTCCGGGTTCCAGTTCGATAGTTTCTGCCCATCCCAGATCATCAGTCCGTCGTTTGCAGTTCCGATTAGCCGAAGTGACTTGTTGATCGTTAAGACGAACCTTATTTCGCTATGGCTGAAAAAATGAGTGACAAGAAATGGGTTGATCGAATTCCCCGAGATTTCGTAAACTCCTTTATTCATGATATTCACAAAAATCCGGTCACCTCCGTCTGAAATCGAATTGATAAAACCCTCAGGACGAATGATTGCAAATTTCTGAGAATCGTAAATATAAATTTTAGAAAAAGACTGGAAATAGATTTGGCCATTGATAGAAATCACATTCCAAAACTCTTCGTTTGCAGTGAAGTTTGTTTCAACCAAATTTTTCAGGGAATGATATTCGAGGCGTCCGAATTCGTTACTGTCCCAAAAGCCCAGTTCACGGTATCCTGCGGTAAAGATCCGGTCATTTTTATCAATCGTCACAGCACGGATAATCGCGCCTTCGGGAGCAGGATAAAGTGTCCAGGTAATGCCATCAAATTCAAGTAAACCAATGTTATTGGCAAAATACATATAACCTTTGGAGTCCTGAGCAACCGACCAGTTTTGATTAGCTCCCTGATATTCCTGCTTGGAATAGTTTTTTACGTTCAAGCCGGGATTGGAATAAGCATAATCCACGGAAATCATAAGTATGAGATAAAAATGCAGGTAACGCAGATGGGAGTGTTTTAAAGAGATCATCCTTAGTACATGACAAAAATATAAATAGCTGAAGATCAACCAAATAAGTTCGTTAAAATTTGCATAATACCCTGAATAT
>JANXYV010000015.1 GCA_025355875.1 Prolixibacteraceae bacterium
GCCTCTACCTTGGATGTCATATTTCTTACTTCGAGATGTGGTAATTTCTTGTAAGATAATGATATTCAGGGTATTATGCAAATTTTAACGAACTTATTTGGTTGATCTTCAGCTATTTATATTTTTGTCATGTACTAAGAAAACTGACACAAATTTATCATCGTCTTCTCTTAGTTTCATCTTTAATTGAATTCATGACAATGCAAATGCCTGTCTGTCAAAATCATCAATTTACTTTTTGTCAATATGTATTATTTCGGGGATAAAACCTTCTGGTACTTTTATTGTTTTTGGTAATTCCTTCTGATTGTTCTCCCAAAAGTTTGGTACTGGTTGTTTCGTATATGATGTGACAGAAACTTCAATTTTAGTTTCTTTTTTGAAATCCTTGGTGTTAATAGTCAACAAATAACTTACAGATGATTTGGCTAAAATGCCAGGGATCTGACATGAAACATGCTTTGGACCGCAGAATCCTCCTCCTAATAAAGGTTGCGTAGTGAAATTATTCCAAAAATCTATATTAAAATCTCCCTCCAAAACTCTAAATTCGAGCCCTATCATAAAAACAGGAAATTGAAAGTTATTTGTAATTACGATAGGTATTTCTCGACCTGCTTTAATTGGTATTAATATTTCTTTAGGAGTAACAAAAATGCCATCATATTGCGCATTTTCATTTCTGTCCTTAAGGTCATTTATTGCAATAAATCCACCAATTATTATTAGTAGTATAGAAAATATGGTTACTGAAATTTTAACTTTCTTAAGAGTCTTTGTATTCTTAATTCTTTTTTCGATCCATTCTTTTAAAATATTGAAAATAGCAAGTAATGCACCACCAGAAATAGATAAAAAACCTGCTATATAAAGAGTAGTGTTCATTTCGATTGTATTAAACCAAAGACAATATTACAAATTACACAGAGCTATTTAAAAACATAAAAGGCTCAGATTTCAAATAAGCGTGTTGATAGAATAAATATAAAAGATTTTTTTTGATACTGAAACTCATGTTAACAATCCATATTGAAATTTAATTTTATGCCCCGCAACTCCTATTTTCAATTCAAGCAATTTCGCATCGTTCAGGAGCGCTCTGCTATGAAGGTTGGGATGGACGGCGTTTTGCTGGGTGCATGGGCTGATCCTTCCGGAGCTGAGCGAATTCTGGATATTGGTACTGGTACCGGACTGGTCGCATTGATGATGGCTCAAAAGAATAGATCAGCCCTCATCGATGCAATCGAAATAGATTCGGATGCTTTTCTGGAAGCCGTTCTGAATGTGCAACAATCGCCTTGGAATGATCGGATTCGGGTTGAATGTTGTTCTTTTCAGGATTTTGCAGAACAGACTGAACGAAAATATGATCTGATTGTGAGCAATCCGCCATTTTTTGCAAAAGACGGATTAAAAGCGCCGGCTCAAAATCGGGCACAGGCTCGTCATTCCCATACTTTATCTCTTGCAGAACTGATTTCCAGAGCAAAATCTGTTTTGACCCCGAATGGAAGAATGGCTTTGGTCTTGCCTTTTGAAAGCCTGACAGAAATTGAAAGTTTGGCAAAATCAAACGGCTTGTACATTTCGCGTTTGTGCCGGGTAAAGTCCAATCCTGTCAAACCGAACTTCAGGATTTTGATAGAATTGACTCTGAAGGAACACACTATTCAGGAGGAATCCCTGATGATTGAGTTCGAAAAACACCATGATTACACTCCGGAATACATGGAACTGACCCGCGACTTTTACCTCAAATTCTAAAATGCAGCGCTGTGAAAGCGTTTATATTCAGATTTATGGCTTTTGAGTTGGAAAGTTCAAACAAAATCACTTCAAAAAGGTTAATTTAACAAACAGGGGAATTAAAAGACAAATTCATCTGAAATAAAAATTAATCGTATTTTTGCAGTCCAAAATTTAATGCCATGATGAGTTTAATCAAGCACGATATAAAAATTGACGAAAGTTTTTATAAAGTAGATGAGATCAGACAGTTGACCGATGAAACTTTTTCGTTAAAATTACCAAAAGCACGTTTTGCATTTAAGGCAGGCCAGCACATTTCGCTCGGCATAAAAGGCGATTATCAAAGCCGCGAATATTCGATTTACAGCGGAGTGAACGACAATAATCTTGAAGTGTTGGTCAAAGAGGTAGAAAAAGGATATTTTACACCCAAACTCCGGAAGCTGAAAGCGGGCGATTTGGTAGAAATTCACGGACCGTTCGGAAAATTCGGGATGGAACCAAAAGATGCCGAAACCGGGAAATTTGTCTTCATTGCAAGCGGTACCGGAATTGCTCCTTTTCGGAGCATATTCCGCACTTATCCTGAAATAGATTATACCTTGATTCACGGTGTTCGGTATTCAACTGAAGCTTACGATCGAAACGAATATGCCTCCGATCGCTATGTGCTTTGCTCTAGCCGCGATCAAAAAGGAACTTTTCAGGGCAGGCTCACCGGATACCTGAAAAACTGTACTTTTACGCCCGAAACGCAGTTCTATCTTTGCGGTAACAGCGACATGATTTTTGATGCCCTCGAAATCCTGAAAGACAAGGGTTTTGAACGCGATCAGATTCATTGCGAAGTTTACTTTTAACAAGAAGCCCCATCCCTGCCTTCCCCAAAGTGGAAGGAGTTTGGTCGCAACAATTGGACAGCTTCGGCATAAATGATTTAAAAAACAATTAAAAAGATTGCCTCTTAAGCCTTCCCTTGGGGGAGGTTTGGTGGGGCTTGATTTAAACTATGAAATATCACCTGATTACATTGGGTTGCCAGATGAACCTCTCCGACAGTGAACGGGTAAGCGCTGTGCTCGAAGGCATGGGCTATACTCGCACGGAGAACGAGGAAGAGGCCAATCTGCTCGGAATGTTGGCCTGTTCGGTACGTCAAAAACCCATCGATAAGGTTTACAACAAAATTGCCCAGTGGAACCGCTGGAAAAACAAACGCAACCTGATCACTTTTGTTTCAGGATGTATTTTGCCTGCTGATAAAGAAAAATTCCTAAAATCGTTCGACCTGATTTTCCAGATGAGCGAACTGGCGCAATTTCCTGATATGATCCGCGAATATGGGGTTGTGACACCTGCCGGCCTGAAATCTCCGCAACCGGTTATGCCAAAGAATGAGCATATTGCTGAAATGTGGCACATCAAACCTAAATACCAGTCGACTTATGAGGCCTTTGTGCCCATCCAGAATGGTTGCGATAAGTTTTGCACGTTCTGCGCGGTTCCATATACACGAGGTCGCGAAGTTTCACGGCCTTCAGTTGAAATTATTGATGAGGTCAAACAACTGGTCAACGATGGGTACAAATCGATTACCCTTTTGGGCCAGAATGTCAATTCGTACGGACTCGACAAAAACGGTGAGGAAATCAATTTTGCTGAATTACTGCGACAAATAGGCGAATACGGAAAAACTTCCGGAGTTGAATTCTGGGTCTATTTTACTTCGCCGCATCCGCAGGATATGAAACGCGATGTGATTGAGGCTATTGCAGCCTACGATTGTCTGGCGAAACAGATTCACTTGCCGATGCAAAGTGGCGACGAAAAAGTGCTGATCAAGATGAACCGCCGCCATTCTATGGACAAATACCGTAGGATTGTAGCTGACATTCGTGAATTAATTCCGCAAGCCACTTTGTTTACCGACATCATTGTTGGTTTTTCAAGCGAAGGAGAAGCTGAATTTCAGAATACTGTGGCTGCAATGAACGAATTCCGTTTCAATATGGCATACATCGCTATGTATTCGCCACGTCCCGGAGCTGCCAGTTACCGTTGGGAAAACGAAGTCGCTACTGAAGACAAAAAAGACCGCCTGCACCGGCTTTCGGAAGTTTTGAAAAGCCATTCCAGGGAATATAACGAAACTTTGGTTGGCAAGACCATGCGTGTTCTGATAAACGGAACCGACCGCAAAACTGGCTTTTCAACCGGACTAACCGAAGGTAAAATCAACGTGCGTCTCGATCGTTTTGATGCTTCGCTGATGGGGAAAATTGTCGATGTAAAAATTACTTCATCTGCCGATTTTTCGATGAGCGGGGAGCTTCAGGAAGTGTTCAGTCTCAGTAATCAGTGAATCATTTCGACATTATCCTTTGCCGTCACATTTATGTGAGGGGCATTAAATAACAAGAAACAAAAAAGTGAATCCAACCAATACAAAGAAAGTCGCTTTTAAAACCCTTGGCTGCCGGCTCAATCAATACGAAACGGACGCTCTGGTCACCGATTTCGATAATGCAGGCTACCAACTGGTCGATTTTGACGGATCGCCCGATGTGGTTGTGGTCAATACCTGCACGGTGACCAACCAAAGTGACCAGAAATCGCGGACAGTAATCAGTCAGGCAGCTCGCAAAAACAAAGATGCCATTGTGGTGGTAACTGGCTGTATGGCCAATAATTTCAAGGAAAAGCTCGAAAGTCAGGAGAACATTACTTTTGTGGTCGAAAATAACCGGAAGAGTTCGGTGCTTGCTTTGGTCGATGCACATTTCTCCGGAGAAATTATTCACCCCAATCAGTTGCCTCAGGATGTTTTTCGCTACGAACCGGTTCAGAAAAGCCTGCATACCCGTAGTGCGGTGAAGGTTCAGGATGGTTGTGACAATTTTTGCACCTTTTGCATCATTCCAATGGTGCGTGGACGTGCCGTTTCGCGTCCGGTTGAGGAAGTGCTCGAAAGTGTGCGGAAAACCCTCGAAAACGGATTCAAGGAAATTGTGATAACTGGTGTCAACATTGGCCGATACGAAGATGGTGAAGCACATTTCGAAGATTTATTGGAGAAGATTCTGGAAATTCCTGGTGATTTTCGGGTACGGATTTCGTCGCTCGAACCCGATGGATTTGGCGATCGTTTTGTCGAACTTTTTGCCAATCCGAAACTGATGCCTCACCTGCATTTGTGCCTTCAAAGCGGATCAGAAAAGACTTTGCTCCGGATGCGCCGCATGTACGATGTAGAGCAGTTCCGCAAGACAATCAATCAATTCCGGTCAGTTTTTCCTGATTTCAATTTTACAACTGATATCATAGTTGGATTTCCGGGCGAAACAGAAGAGGAATTTCAGCAAACCATTGATGCGGTGAAAGAATTTAATTTCAGTCATGTGCATACTTTCAAATATTCCGTTCGCAGGGGAACCCGTGCCGAGCGCCTGGAAAATCACATTCCGGAGAAAGTAAAAAATGCCCGGTCACTACAGATCAGGGAACTTTCCGAAGAAAATAAGCTGAACTATTTTACTTCATTCATTGGTCAGACTCAGGATGTTTTAATCGAGAAAATCTCTCAGGGAATTGCCAATGGATATGGTCAAAATTATGTCCCTGTTCGTTTTAAAGCATCAAAAGCTGAGAAAAATACCGTTCATTCCATCCGACTCACCGAAATTAGAGGCATAGGAGAAAATATGTATGTGTTTGGTGAACTAAATGATTAGGTTTTTTGTCTATCTGATTTAAACGAATTTGTTTAAGGACATGACCGATAAAATTAAACAAACAGATTTTCACCAGAACATCAAAAATTACGAAGAGATTCTAGCAGATTTTCGAAGCAGACTGGCCTCCGTAACCTCGCACGGAACGCCTTCAGCTGCAGAAAAGCATTGTTCCAGAGGAAAACTGCTTGCCCGCGAACGTATCAATTTGCTGGTCGATCAAAATACTCCATTTCTTGAGCTTTCATCATTTGCGGCATACAATCAATACGAAAATGCATTTCCTTCTGCCGGAATCATTACCGGAATCGGTGTCGTTGAAGATCGCGAGTGCCTGATTCTTGCCAACGATGCCACCGTGAAAGGCGGAACTTACATTCGCGAGACCATCAAAAAACATGTTCGGGCTCAGGAAATTGCCCGCCAAAATAAACTCATTTGTATTTACCTGGTCGATTCGGGAGGAATTTACCTTCCCGAACAGGCGAATGTTTTTCCCGACCGTTTCGATTTTGGCCGGGTATTTTACAATCAGGCACGCATGTCAGCCGAAGGAATTCCCCAGATTTCGGTGGTGATGGGCTCGTGTACTGCCGGTGGCGCCTACGTTCCGGCCATGAGCGACGAGACCATTATGGTACGCAACCAGGGGACCATTTTTATTGGCGGACCACCTTTGGTGAAAGCCGCAACCGGCGAGGAGGTTACTCCGGAAGAATTGGGTGGGGCTGAGATTCATACTTCAGTTTCGGGAGTGGCCGACCATATTGCAGAGGATGATGTGGATGCGCTTCGCATTTGCCGGAACATTATTGTAGGTCTTCCGGTTCAGGAAAAACAGAAACTGGACTGTCAACCAGCGAACGAGCCGCTCCATCCTGCAGAAGAAATCTACGGTTTGCTGCCATCCGACCTGAAAAAACCAATCAATGCGCATGCGATTATCGACCGTTTGGTTGATGGCAGTGAATTTCAGGAATTCAAGACTAATTACGGAAAAACCTTGGTTACCGGTTTTGCGCGAATTTGGGGATTCCCGATTGGAATTATTGCCAACAACAGCTTTCTGACTTCCGAGAGTTCGCTGAAGGGTGCTCATTTCATTCAGTTGTGCGTTCAGCGTAAAATTCCATTGCTTTTTCTTCAGAATATAACCGGCTTTGTTGTCGGCAAAAAATACGAACATGGCGGCATTGCCCGCGATGGAGCGAAGCTGATTAATGCGGTGGCCAATGCTGCCGTTCCGAAATTTACCATTGTGATTGGCAGTTCGTTTGGAGCCGGAAATTACGCCATGGCAGGACGTGCATTCGATCCGCATTTCCTTTTCATGTGGCCGCATTCGCGCATCTCGGTCATGGGTGGCGAGCAGGCTTCCGGAGTTTTAAACAGCATTGGGAGCAATGGTTCTGCCAATTCACTTCTTCAGCAATTTGAAGAAGAAAGTTCGGCATATTACAGCTCATCTCGACTGTGGGACGATGGCATTATCGATCCGGCTGATACCCGAAAAGTGCTGGCAATGGCTATTTCAGTTTCACTGAACCGACCTTTTGAAAAGCCTGAATATGGGGTCTTCCGGATGTAAAACGGGTTGCGCGTTGGGAGTTTCGGGTTGTGGATGGAAATTATCCTTTGCCGTCACATTTAAGTAACGGACATGATATAAAAAGAAAGAATACTAAAAAAGAATGAAAAACGATTTCAAATATATTGAATTACAAATTGAAGGACGGGTGGCGCAAATCAGGTTGAATCGTCCTGAACGACACAATTCGCTGATACTGGAGATGATCTCCGAACTGGATCAGGCATTGGATCAGGTCTCCGAAATGAATGAAATCCTTTTTGTTGTGCTCTCCGGAAACGGACGTTCATTTTGCGCCGGGGCAGATTTGAACTGGTTCTACAGTGGCGAATTGCTTTCAATTGAGCAACATACTGAACGGTATAAGCATTTGGCCGAACTACTGTTGAAAATTTATCAGTTGCCGCAAATTACCATTGCCACGGTTCGTGGAAATGTGTTTGGCGGTGGTATTGGTCTGATGGCAGCCTGCGATTTTGTACTTGCAGAAGAGAATACCCGTTTCATGTTCAGCGAAGTCAAATTAGGGTTACTTCCGGCAACTATTCTGCCTTTTGTGTCGAAACGCCTGTCGGTTCAAAATCTCCGGAAATGGATTTTACCCGGAACATTATTCCTCGTTCCTGAAGCAAATCAGGCCGGATTGGTCGACCTGGTTTTTCAGGATGAGTTGCTGGAAACCAAACTTTCCGCTTTTATATCATCGTTCGAAGCAGCATCGCCTTCAGCAATAAAAAGGGCCAAACAGATGATCAATCATGTAGCCTCCGGCGAAATCAATGTTTCCGATACTAATGAAACAGCAAGAATTCTGGCAGAGGCATTATTATCTCCCGATGGTCAGAAGGGAATTCATGCCTTTTTGGAGAAAAGGAAACCGAACTACAGCCCCACCCAAACCCTCCCCGAGGGGGAGGGCTTAAAGACGAGCATTGAATGAAATCATTCGTCTAAATTGAAATTATATGACAAATCAACAATCCAAGCATTCCGTTTCTTTCTCCCCTCCTTCGGAGGGGTCGGGGGAGGCTTCTCTTTTGATTGCCAACCGGGGCGAAATTGCGGTTCGGATTATCCGGGCAGCAAAGAAGAACGGCATTCATTCGGTGGCCATTTATGCCGCTGATGATGCCGGTTCGCTGCATGTTTCAATGGCGGATGAGGCAGTTTTACTTTCCGGAAGAATGCTTGCTGAAACCTACTTGAATCAGAAAAAAATCATTGAAGTTGCCTTGGAAATGGGAGTTGATGCCATCCATCCAGGGTATGGATTTCTTTCAGAGAATGCTGATTTTGCGCAAAAAGTCACCGAAGCCGGACTCGTTTTTATTGGTCCGACTCCTGAAAACATCCGGCTGATGGGCGAAAAGAACCGTGCACTGGCCTACGTTGAATCGATAGGAATTCCCATTCTGAAATCATTTCGGGGAACAAGAGATGAAATTCTGAAACACAGCTCAGAAATGGAATTTCCTGTGATGGTCAAAGCTTCCGGAGGTGGTGGCGGCAAAGGAATGGTAATTTGTCAGGCGGCGGAGGAATTATTTGCCGGACTTCAGAAAGCCGGGCGTCAGGCTCTGGATTATTTCGGAAACGGAGAGTTGTTTGTTGAGAAATATTTGCCTCGGGCACGGCACATCGAAGTTCAGATCATGGCCGATCATCATGGGAATGTGCTGCACTTCTTCGAACGGGAATGTTCGGTACAGCGGCGATTTCAGAAAATTATTGAAGAAGCGCCATCTCCGTCAGTCGATGAAAAATTAAGAGCAGCGCTCACTGCTTCTGCTGTGAAAATTGCCCGATCGATGCATTACCGCAATGCCGGGACCATCGAATTTCTGCTTGATGAAAACGGTCAGTTCTACTTTCTGGAAATGAACACCCGCATCCAGGTGGAGCATCCGGTGACCGAAATGATCACCAATTCAGATCTGGTTTCCATGCAAATTCAGGTTGCTGCCGGTAAGCCGATCACGGTGAATCAGGATGAAATTCAGATCTCAGGACATGCTATCGAAGTTCGAATGTGTGCCGAGGATGCTGAGAATAATTTCAAGCCATCAGCCGGGAAACTGGAGCTCTGGGAAACTCCGGAGAATGATTTTCTTCGCGTTGAAACCTTTGTGAAGAAAGGATTGATGGTTTCTTCCAATTATGATTCTCTGCTGGCAAAGTTGGTTGTCTGGGGAACTGATCGGAATGAGGCTATTTCCCTGATGAAGAATTCACTGGAAAGAACCTGGCAATCCGGACTTCATACCAATCTTCCGTTTTTATCTGAAATCATCGAAAGTGAAGAATTCAGGAATAATCATATTTACACCTGCTTTATTGACGAAAATCTTGATCAGATCAATCACCGGATTCAGAATAAGGGAAACCAAATCAATCGAAAACATCTGGTTGTTGCATACCTGATTCATCATTTTTACTCCGGAAATCCTTACGGAAATTCAATCTGGAATCAGATCGGATACTGGCGAATGAGGTCTCAAATGGAAGTAATACTTGAAGATAGGGTTTTCAACTGCTCCTTCAGGGATAATCCGGAAAGCCTTCAAATCAGTATTGATGAAACTCCTTTCAGGATAAAAATTATCTGCAAGGACGATCGCCGTTTGGAATTGGAAATTAAACGGCAAACTCATGTATTTTACTTTGTGGAAAAGGCGGATGAAACCATCGTGCTTTTCGGAGGATTTTCGTTTGCAGTCAGAAGTAATTCTGTGTTATCGCAGGTCAGGATTGAACGTAAAAAATCACTGGTTCAGCAAAGTTTTCAAAACCTTATTTACGCCGATTTGTTTGGAAAGGTGTTGAATATAACTGGTACAGCCGGAGATGAGGTTCGGAAAGGCGAGGTTCTGCTGACGCTAGAATCGATGAAAACCGAAATTCATGTGCTTTCTCCGGCAGATGCCCGAATCAAAAAAATACATGTCAAACCGGGTGAACCGGTAATTGAAAAGCAGTTACTTCTTGAATTGGAGGAAATACTGCAAGTAGCAGGCATCTAGATGCTTGTTGCTAAAACCTGGAATTTGAAACTTGGAATTTTGAACGTTATATGAATGCAATCTTACAAGAAAAACATCACCGGATCAGGGCGAAAGTTCGGCAGTTTGCAGAGACTTTTGTAAAACCTGTGATCGATGATTTTGACGAGAAAGAAATTTTTCCGGTTGATCTGGTCCTTGAAATGGGCAAAACCGGCGTTTTGGGGATGACTGCCCCCGTTGAATTTGGCGGACAGGGAAGCGATTATTTGTCGTATGTGATAGCCATCGAAGAGATGGCGCGAATCGACAGTTCGATGGCCGCAACTCTGGCAGCCCACAACTCGTTGGGAGTTGGGCCGATCGTCGAATTCGGGACGCAGAAGCAGAAGGAAACTTTTCTTCCGGCCTTTTGCACTGGTGAAAAGCTGTGGGCTTTTGGTCTGACTGAAGAAAATGCCGGTTCCGATGCTCAGGGTGTGGAAACCATTGCACAAATTTCAGGAAATGAGTTTGTCGTGAACGGTTCGAAGAAATACATTACCAACGGAACTTCGGAAATTTCGGCCGGTATGACGACCCTTGCCGTCACTGGTGACAAAGACGGTCACAAAGAATTTACCGCTATCCTGATTGAAAAAGAGCGTGTGGGTTTTATTCGCGAAACCATGAAAGGGAAGCTGGTTTGGCGGGCTGCCGACAACGGGATGCTCTATTTCAATGATTGCCATGTTCCGCTCGAAAATCAGTTGGGTGAACGCGGCTACGGGTTTAAAATCATGCTGAAAACATTGGATTCAGGGCGTTTGTCGATTGCAGCCATCGGTTTGGGGCTCGCTCAGGGAGCCTACGAAATAGCAAAATCGTATGCCAAACACCGCAAGCAGTTTGGTAAAACGCTGAACGAATTTCAGGTGATTGCCTTCAAACTGGCCGACATGGCGCTCAAAATTGAAAATGCGCGAAACACTTTATACAATGCTTGCTGGCTGAAGGATAACGGGCATCCGTTTGCACAGCAGGCCGCCATGGCCAAACTCTATGCAGCCGAGATTGCACGTGAAGTTGCTGATGAAGCCGTTCAGATTTTGGGTGGTGCCGGCTTGTTTAAAAACCGTGAATGGCCAATCGAACGCTTCTACCGCGATCAGCGTTTGCTGCAAATCGGCGAAGGGACTTCAGAAATTCTCCGAATGGTGATTTCAAGGAATATTTTAAAAGATTAGTTCGGAGTGCCCAAAGTTTGGAGTGCCTAAAGTACGGTTCACAACTGAAAAAGCTGTAATTTGCAGAATGTTTTGGCATTCATAATTCATCAATTATAATTCATCATTCTTAATGGCTTCCGACCGCAAACTCGAACACATCCAACTTGCCCTTGAATCTCAGACAAAGCTGTCCGATCAGGATCGACGCTTCATCTACGAACCGATGCTTTCGGCTCATCCTGAAAATCCGGATTTAAGCATTCATTTTTTGGGGAAAACCATGCAAACACCCATCTGGGTTTCAAGCATGACGGGCGGAACCGGGGTAGCGCGGACCATTAATGGAAACATCGCACGGGCCTGTCGCGAGTTTGGCATGGGAATGGGTTTGGGCTCCTGCCGCAGACTTTTATTTGATAAAACCCATTGGGACGATTTTAATTTTCGGGATGAAATTGGCAATCAGCCTTTCTGGGCAAATCTCGGAATTGCACAGATTGAAGAATTGCTTGCCTCAAAAAGTACACAGGCCATCGTTGATTTGGTCGGTGAACTGCGGGCCGACGGACTGATTGTTCATGTTAATCCGTTGCAGGAATGGTTTCAACCCGAAGGGAACCGTTTGAAACAATCACCATTGCAGACCATTCAACAACTTTTGGATCTGGTTTCGCTGAAAGTGATTGTGAAAGAGGTTGGACAGGGTTTTGGTCCTGAAAGTTTACGCCAATTGCTGGCGCTTCCAATCGAAGCTATTGAGTTTGGCGCTTACGGTGGAACCAATTTTTCGAAACTCGAAATGCTTCGGGGAAATCAACAAAAACCCGAATCCAACTTGCCATTTGCTTTTGTGGGGCAATCAGCCAACCAAATGGTCGATTCGGTGAATCAAATCCTGAAAGAAAATCCGAATCCGGCTTGCCGGCAACTGATTATTTCCGGAGGTGTCCAAAATGCGCTGAATGGCTATTACCTGACTTCGAAAAGCGAGTTGCCAGCAGTTTTTGGCATGGCGTCAGCAGTGTTGAAACATACTTCGGAAAGCTACGAATCGCTGGAGAATTTCCTTCAGAATCAGGTTCAGGCTTTGAGTCTGGCCAAAGCATATTTGAAAATTAATCCCGATTATCATGGGTGAATCCATCCTGAAAGGATTTTCGAAATACACCAAGCAACAGCGCATTGATGCGCTAATTCAAAAATATGGTTTTCAGGAAGACCTCGCCAATTGGCTGGAAAGCTTTGAAAACTCCGACATTTCTATCCAAAAGATTATCGATGATCTGAGCGAAAATCCGGTTTCCAATTTTCATTTACCATTTTCCATTGCGCCCAATTTTGTGGTTAACGGCAAAAATTTGTTCTTCCCGTTGGTTTCCGAAGAAAGTTCTGTGGTGGCGGCCTTGGCAAATGCTGCCGGATTTTGGGCGAAACGTGGCGGCTTTCATGCCGAAGTTCTGGGTACTGAAAAAAAAGGTCAGGTGCATTTTATCTGGAATGGAAATCCAGAATACCTTCAATCGCTTTTTCTTGAAATCCGTGATAAGCTGTTTGATGAAAGTGCATATCTGACGGCCAAAATGGAAGAACGTGGCGGTGGAATTACAGGAATTGAACTGAAATCATTGCCTCATATTTATCCTAACTATTTCCAGTTGGATGCCGGTTTTGAAACCTGCGATGCCATGGGCGCCAACTTCATCAATTCCTGTCTCGAGCAGTTTGGGAAAAGCCTTCAAAATTTTTTCCAGACCAGCGAAAAGATTTCAACAGGACAGCGAGAATGTGAAATCATCATGGCCATTTTATCGAATTATACTCCGGAAAGTCGGGTTCGGGCTTGGGTGGAATGCCCGATAGCTAAACTTCTTGAAGGAAAATCTCCACTGGAATGTGAGTTGTTTGCCCGGAAATTTGAGCAGGCGATCCGGATTGCTCAAGCTGATGTTTCCCGGGCAGTGACCCACAACAAAGGTATTTTCAACGGAATTGATGCATTGGCGGTTGCCACCGGAAACGATTTTCGGGCCATTGAAGCCTGTGGACATGCTTTTGCCGCCCGGAATGGCCAATATACCGGACTGACTGACGTTCGGATTCAGGATGGAAAATTTTATTTCAGCATCGAACTGACATTGGCTGTAGGCGTGATTGGCGGCGTGACTGCTGTTCATCCTTTGGCGAAATTGGCCATGCAAATTCTGGACAATCCATCGGCAAAAGAATTGATGATGTACCTGACTGTGGCTGGAATGGCCTCCAATTTTGGTGCGGTAAAAGCATTGGTCTCGGTGGGAATTCAGCAGGGACACATGAAAATGCACCTGAGCAACATCATGAACCAGTTGAAAATCCCGGAAATACACCGCCATAAAATTCAGGAATATTTTCAGGATAAAACAGTGTCGTATTCGGCAGTGGAAGAGTATTGGAAAAACAAAAGAACGTGAAATTCATCTCTGTGTAACTCTGTGTTTTTCTCTGCGTTCTCTGTGGCAAAAAATATAACCACAGAGTAAACGGAGTTTCCACAGAGTTTCACAGAGTAAAAAGAAACAATTGTCTAGTATAGCTACATATCGTGCCAATTGCAAATTGCTTTTAACCGGAGAATATTTGGTTCTTCGCGGGGCGAAGGCAATTGCACTGCCCTTAAAAGTTGGTCAGAGCCTGACTGTTTCTGAACTGAAAGAGTCGGATTCGTTGGTATGGCAGGCATTTTACGAAGGGAAAATATGGTTTTCATGCAAACTGAATCCGACTGATTTTTCAATTCTGAAAACCAGTTATCCGGATAAGGCAGAAACACTGAGTCGGACTTTCAATACAATAAAAGTTTTGAATCCTGAATTTTCACCAAAAGCCGGAACGCTGTTCGAGACAATGCTGGAAGCCAATCCTGAATGGGGTTTTGGAAGTAGCAGCACATTGATCAGCGTGCTTTCGCAATACGCCGGGGTCGATCCGTTTAAATTGAACGAACTCGTTTTCCGGGGTTCCGGGTTTGATATTGCCTGTGCCACGGCAGAAGGACCGATTTTTTATCTCAGAAATAAGTTGGTTGAGCCGATTGATCTGCATTATCCGTTTTCGAATCGATTGTTTTTGTTGTATTCCGGACAGAAGAAAAAAACAGCCACAGAAGTCAGTACATTCCTGAAAGAAAAAACTGTTCCGGAGCATTTAATTGCAGAAATGACGGCACTTTCCGAAGCTTTTGCAGTGTGCAGTGTGCAAAAAGAATTCAATCGACTGATGGTTCTGCACGAAAAACTGATTGCCGATGTGATTGGAAAATCTCCGGTGAAATTGGAATATTTTACTGATTTTGATGGAGAAATTAAATCGCTTGGAGCCTGGGGCGGCGACTTCTATTTGGTATCAACGAAACTCCCTTTTTCAGGAGTGAAAAAATATTTTGAAAACAAAGGATTGACCACAATGTTTAAATGGGATGATCTGATTTTAAAACGTCAATAATCGTGACAGGAACAGCAAAAAATGCGCATTTGAGCAGATGGAGATGTCCGTCGAATATTGCGTTGATCAAATATTGGGGGAAACGTGATTTTCAGAAACCGATAAACGCTTCGTTGAGTTTCGTGCTACAGAATTCGTTTACTGAGACTTCGGTTGAACTGTACAAGGATGGTAATCAGAAGGTGGAATTCTATTTTGAAGGGAATGAAAGTTCGTTTGACAATCGCATTGAAAAATACCTCAATCAGATTTCGGAGCGGATTCCGTGGGTAAATAAATACAATTTTAGGATTCACAGCAGCAACAGCTTTCCACATTCCGCCGGAATTGCCTCGTCGGCCTCGTCGTTTGGAGCATTGGCCCTGTGTTTGACTGAATTGGATTTTGCACATTCAGGAAAGGAAACAGATAGTTCTGAATTTTGGCAAAATGCATCGGAATTGGCACGAATGGGAAGTGGAAGTGCCTGCCGTTCGGTTTATCCGGGCTTTGCCATTTGGGGTAAAACCCAGTTGTTCGAATCGTGCAGCGATGATTATGCAATCCCGCTTTCTGAAGGTATTCATCCTGTTTTTTTTGGTCTGTGTGATGCCATTTTGTTAGTTGATTCGGGAAAGAAAGAAGTTTCGAGTTCTGCCGGTCACCAGTCAATGAATGAACACATTTATCAGCGTTCACGCGTTGCACAGGCCTGCTTAAATATCAACGAACTTTATCTGGCTTTGCTTACAGGCGATCAGGAAAAATTCATCACCATAGTTGAAAATGAAGCGCTCAGTTTGCACGCCATGATGATGACTTCGAATCCATCCTTTATGCTGCTGAAGCCAAAAAGTCTGGAATTGATCAGCCGGATCAGGCGGTTTCGTGAAAAATCGAAAATACCGATGAGTTTTACCATTGATGCCGGACCTAATATTCATTTGCTTTATTTTCAGGAAAGTGAACTGGATGTAAAAGCTTTCATCGAGCGGGAATTGCTTGGGTTCTGTGAAAACGGAAAATGGATTGACGACCAGATTGGGAAAGGACCGGAAAACCGAGGAAGATAAATTTCTTTAAAAGACCGCAAACAAAAACCCGACGCATAAATACACCGGGTTTCTTTATGAGAGAATTCAATTGAAATTAACCCATTACAACGATCACTTTATGGTCGATTCCATCTTCGAAAAGCGGAATGAGGTTCGAAGCCTGTGATTTTCCGTCAACAATGATTTCTTTCACACCTTTCGATACGCCATTTGGATTCTGAACTTCGATGTGATAATGCGCTCCCCTGAATTTGCGGCTCACTTTGAATCCTTTCCAGTCGGTTGGGATACAAGGATCGACCAGCAAACCATCATAGTCTGGCTGAATACCGAGGATGAATTGCGTGATTGCGTAGAAATTCCAGGAAGCAGTTCCGGTTAACCAGGAGTTTTTGGCTTCGCCCGGTTTGGATGCATCTTTCCCGGCGATCATCTGTGCATATACATATGGTTCAGTCTTGTGCAAATCGCTCACCTCTTCGAGATACGATGGACAAATTTTCCGGTAATATTCCCAGGCACGGTTTCCGTTTCCAACCACCGTTTCGCCAATCATGATCCATGGATTGTTGTGGCAGAAAATTCCGGCATTTTCCTTATAGCCAGCCGGATAACTGGAAATTTCACCGTATTCGATGTAGTATTTGGTAAATGCAGGATTATTGAGCACGATACCGTGTTCGCAATCCAATCGTTCTTTTAGAGCATCCAACGCTTTTTCGCAAAGGCCTTCTTCTTTGCCAATTCCGGCCATGGTGCACCATCCGTTTGATTCGATGAATATTTTACCTTCTTCGTTTTCTTTGCTGCCAATTTTATTTCCGTAATAGTCATAAGCACGGAGGAACCATTCGCCGTCCCAGCCATGTTTCTTCACAGCGTCGATCATGGCATCAATGTGCTTTTGAGCACGTGCTGCTTCTTCGTCCAGACCAAGTTTTGTACAAAGTGTCACGTAATCACGGCCATAAATGACAAACAGACCGGCAATCATTAGCGATTCGGCCTTGCTTCCTTCTGATTTATTCTCGGTGGTTTGGAACGATTCGTTCGGGTCGTTCGAGAAGCAGTTCAGGTTGAGGCAGTCGTTCCAGTCTGCGCGGCCAATCAACGGCAAACCGTGAGGTCCGAGGTTGTTGACCACATGATCGAATGAAACCGTCAGGTGATCGAACAAAGTCCGAGCAACCGACATATCGTTATCAAACGGAACCATTTCAGCCAGGATACCGAAATCGCCTGTTTCTTTGATGTAGCTGATCGTCCCGAGAATCAACCACATCGGGTCGTCGTTAAATCCGCCGCCAATGTCGTTGTTTCCTTTTTTCGTCAAGGGTTGATACTGGTGGTAACATCCACCATCCTGAAATTGGGTCGAAGCAATGTCGATGATACGTTCGCGGGCACGCTCCGGAATCTGGTGAACAAATCCAATCAGATCCTGGTTCGAATCGCGAAATCCCATTCCACGACCAATTCCGCTTTCGAAATACGAAGCCGAACGCGAGAAGCAGAAGGTAATCATACACTGGTACTGGTTCCAAATGTTGACCATGCGATCAAGTTTGTCGTCACCCGAATCAATGGTATAAATACTCAGCAAATTGTCCCAGTATTCGCGCAGTTCGGCCAATGCGGCATCAACTTTGGCGATGGTATCGAATTTGGCAATCGTTTCTTTCGCTTTGGTTTTATTGATGATACTCTTCGATTCCCATTTTTCGTCTTCCTTGTTTTCTACATATCCCAAAACGAAAACGAACTCTTTGGTCTCTCCCGGCTGAAGCTCCACTTCGAGGTAATGCGAAGCAATTGGAGACCAGCCATGAGCCTCGGTATTGCGCGATTTTCCTTCAGCAACAACCTGAGGTTCCTCAAAACCATTGTACAAACCGAAGAACGATTCGCGGTCGGTATCGAAACCCTGAACTGGAACATTCACCGAATAATAGGCATAATGATCACGGCGTTCCTTGTATTCCGTTTTGTGGTAAATCACCGAATCTTCAATCTCCACCTCGCCGGTTGAGAAATTACGCTGGAAGTTTTCCATGTCGGCAGCGGCATTCCACAAACACCATTCAACGAAAGAGAATACTTTCAGTTTTTTGACTTCTTTCGAGTTGTTGGTCAACGTCAGTTTCTGTACTTCGGCCCAGGTTTTCAACGGCACAAAATAAAGCGCAGTTGCCGAAACACCATTTTTCACTCCTTTTATCGAAGTATAATTCATTCCATGACGGCACTCGTAGCTGTCGAGTTCTGTTTTGCAGGGTTTCCAGCCCGGCGACCATATGGTATCTCCATCTTTGATGTAGAAATATTTACCACCGCTGTCCATTGGCACGTTGTTGTAGCGATAGCGGGTCAGGCGGCGGAACTTCGCATCCTTGTAAAAGGTATATCCACCCGCAGTGTTTGAAATCAGCGAGAAAAAATCCTCATTGCCAAGGTAGTTGATCCATGGCCAGGGTGTTTTTGGGTTGGTGATCACATATTCTCTATGCTGATCGTCGAAGTATCCAAATTTCATAGTGTATCAGATTATCAGGTTTGATTCATCAATTTACTGAAAAACGTTCAAATAAAAGAAAAAAAAACCACATTCTTATTGTAAAAAGAACACAAAGATCATGAATTTGTTATTTCGCTTGCCTGATCCGTATCATCGTGAACGAATTGCCCGGCAGATCAGGAGTTATGGTCTTTCCTTTGACCACAAATTCAGACTCGAGCGGACTCACCAACGTAGGCTGATCGAGCGAATTGATCCGGTCAGGATCTTCACTTTTCATCACCAGCATTTTTCCTTTGGCAGCCAGTTTTTTCGAACCTTCGAGAATCACATTTGCTTTCTTCGGCTGATCCGACACATTCACCAGCTTCAGGATAATTTCTCCGGAAGCCTGATCGAAGGCGGCCGAAGCAAACAGTCCGTTCTGTCCGGTGAGTGGCTGATTTTCTATGAGCATAGGCAAAACCTGTGTCCCTTTGTTGTTCGAAAACATCTTCTGAACGTAATAATTATCGGTTCCGAACGAACGAAGGTTGTCGTACCAGATTAGATCGGGTTTCCATTGCCAGCCCTCGACGTGGGCTAAAAGCGGTGCATAGGAACACATACTGACTACATCAGCATTTCGTTCCAAACCAGTCATGAAAGCCGCTTCTGCCAAAGCACAGCGCCAGTTATTCTGATTGTCGGGACTGCAGGTAAATTTACTCTGTGCGGCATATTCTCCGGCGAATATTTTATAACTGTTCCGGTCGTACGAATCGTAGCGGCGTGCATTTTTCAGGAACCATTCGGGATTTGCATAGTAATGTTCGTCGACAATCTGCGCCTGAAGTTTTTTCAATTCTTTGGAAGCATAATCAAAATCTTTTCCGTCGGGCGAAGGGCCGGTTCCGGAAATCAGACTGATTGCAGGATATTTCGAATGGATGGCTTTTTCAAAAGCGGTGTACCGTTCGATGTACTGCGTACCCCATTGTTCGTTTCCCACGCCGATCATTTTCAGGTTGAATGGCGCCGGATGTCCCATCTGAAGACGGATTTTGCCCCATTTCGAATCGGCTGATCCGTTGGCAAATTCGATCAGATCGAGTGCATCCTGAATGTATGGGTCGAGCTGATCGACCGGGACCAGTTCGGCAGTATTGAACTGGCAGGCCATTCCACAACTGAGGATTGGCAAAGGTTCGGCCCCAATGTCTTCGGCCAGCTGAAAATACTCAAAGAATCCGAGACCGAACGACTGATAATAATCAGGCGTTTGCCGGTGTTTAAATTCAGTGTTCCAGCGATTGACAATCACTTGCCTTTGACTAATATCTCCAATGGTTTTCTTCCACTGGTAGCGGTTGTTCAAATCGCGTCCTTCGACAATACAACCTCCGGGGAAACGCAGAAATCCCGGTTTCAGATCGGCCAGCAATTGCACCAGATCGGCACGAAGTCCACCCGGACGGTTTTTCCATGTATCGTCGGGGAAAAGCGAAATCATATCCAGATCGACCGAACCTTTTCCCTCGAACCAGATGTTCAGCCGGGCTTTTTGTTCAGTTCCTGAAGAAGTCAGGTCGACTGTCCATTTTTTCCATTCTTTTCCTTCGGGAGCCAGCATGGCCGAACCCAGTTTTTCTCCGGACGCGCTCACCAGTTCGATACGCATTTTCAAATTGCTTTCTCCTGATTGCCGCGCCAGCACCGAGAAATGATAAGTCATCCCTTTCTTGATTCCCATTCCCCGGAAACCTTCATTCGACAGACCGAATGATTTTTCGCCATCAGGAACCGAAATTCGTGCATACCTCGGATTCGAGGGATTTGTGGCACTTTGGTTCAGAATCAAAACACCGGTAGTGGTGTCCGGTTTCATGATTTTCCAGCCCATCAGCGGTTTTGCAAACTCAAACGAACGGTTTTTGACCAGTTCGGCATAAATTCCGCCATCGGCAGCAAGGTTGATGTCTTCGAAAAAAATTCCCCACATCGTGGGCTGGATCATTGTTTTGGGCTGATTGACCTTGACCACGATGGGTTGAGCTAACAAATTCGCTGGGATCAAAAAACCTGAAATCAGGAAGAATGAAAGCTTGATTTTGAAATTCATCTCTTGTTGATTTTTACCGATTTTCCTGAATATTTCACTTCTTCCGCCAGTTTGGCTGGTTCGATACCGGTTCCGTTTTTGCTGGTCACCCAAACAATCCGGAACGTGCGGTCTTTCAACATTCCGGGGAAATCCCCTTTGCGATCGCTGATTGTAAGCGTTTTTTCAGCTTCGTTCCAGTTCATCGCAATGGTTGCATATTTTCCCTTTTCGTAATTGTAGGTGTCGCTTTCGTCTTCGTAGAGCACAAAGTCTGCATTGGCGCCGGTATATACACGCAGTTCAATCGGATCGGCCACTTTTTCGGTGGCATACTGAAGGTAAGGTCCCATCGGCACAATCGATCCGGCTTTGATGTACAACGGAAGGGTTTCTATTGGAGCAGCAGCATCAATGGTTTGTCCGCCCGAAATCAGTTTCCCGGTCCAGAAATCATACCAGCTGGCCGATTTTGGCAAATATACTTTCCTGATTTTCCTGATATCCTTGCTGTTCGGAAGACTGAACATGCGCTGGGTAACCGGGTTTACCAGGAATGCCGGGCCAAACATGTACTGATCAGGAATATTCCGGATTCCTTCGTCACTTCTGAAATCAAAAGCCAGTGAACGCATGATGGTGTAGCCTTCGCTGGTCACTTTCCATCCCAGAGAATAGAGGTATGGCATCAGACGGTAGCGCAAATTGTCGTATTTCAGGAGAATCGCTTTTGTTGGAGCATCCCAGTTGTCGGAGAAAATGGCCCGTTCGCCTTTTCCGTGAATCCGGAAAATCGGGCTGAATGTTCCGAACTGGAACCAGCGTGTAAACAGTTCGCGGTTGACGGGAGCCGACCAGTCGGGAGCATTCCAATGGAAATGATAGCCGCCAATGTCGGAAGTCCAGAATGGGATGCCTGCTGCACAGGAATTGATCCCCTGCGGAATCTGGTTCTTATAGGCGGCCCAGGTGCATGAAATATCAGACGACCATAAGGTTGCCGCATTTCGTTGCTCTCCTGCAAAAGACTGACGTATGAGAAAAAATGCACGTTTATTTGGAATATCTTTCCGCCAGTGCGTGTACAAACCTTCGGAGTGCATGAGCGAATAGGTGTTGAAATAGTCGATACCGCGACCGATAGCAAAATTGCTTTTCCGGCGGGCATCCAGTTCGGTTCCGTTGTCGGGTTCGCATTGATCGACCCACCATGCATCCCAGCCATAGCGGCCAATCAGGCTGTCTTTGGCCTGTTTCCAGTATAAATCGCGGGCCTGAGGGCTGTGGGCATCGTAATAGCTGTCCATGATTTTGGTAAACACATTGAACCAAAGGATATCGGTCATTCCGCCTGAGTGAACCATCTGATTGTACGGTTCAGTACCTTTCGAGAAAACCGGCCAGATTGAAATCATGGCGTGAATATTTGCGGCATGCAGTTCATCCACCATTGCTTTTGGATTTGGATACCGTTCAGGCCACATCACGTGCGAGCCAATCACATTGGGTTCCCAATAAAACCAGTCTTGAACAATGCAATCGACCGGAATTTTATTTTTGCGGTAATTATCTTTTACCGACAACACTTCAGCCTGAGATTTGTACCGGTCCTGAGACTGGAAAAGTCCAAAGGCCCATTTCGGGAACATCGGCGCAATGCCTGAAGCATTGCGGAAGGCAGCAATAATCTGATCGAAATCAGGGCCATAAATAAAATAATAATCCACCATGTTTCCGCTTTCCGAAACATACTTGTATTTGGTATTTCCGGCCTCAGCGCCATAGAAATTGGAAGCTGAATAATTGTCCCAGAAAAGTCCGTATCCTTTGGTCGACAATATCACCGGAATGGCGCCGGTCATATACTTGATGGCCATGTCCTGGTTGCGGCCCTTGTAGTTGATCGAAAGCGAATCTTCAGGATGGCAGCCCAGCCCGTAAAGTGCTTCATCAGCCGGAGAAATGAACTGTGAAGTACAGTTGTAGGTTTCGATTCCGGCGATCGTGGCTTGTGCCATGGTCTTTCCTTGCGATTCGTCTTCAGCCAAAATCGGGTTCCCATTCAAATCGGTGTATTTGACCGAATTTGTCGAGCGGTTCACCACTACTTTTAGTTTGGCAGTTGTGATGATTATTTCTTTTGGGTTTTCGGTCACCGAAAAGCCGGGGGTCGTTTTCCAATCGTTGATGATAACCAGCGAAGGTTTGTCGAGGAAGAGCGGTAAGGTAGTGTATTTCACCTCAATCATATTATCAAGGCAGATCTTCACTTTCATTAAACCTTTGTCCAGGGTGCAGGTAATTCCGTCGTTATCTTTTTTGAATGATACCACTGATGCCTGAACAGAAACTGTCAGAATCATCAATGCCAGGGCAATCAGGATAAGTTTAAAATGTTTCATCGTTTAAGTTTTTAATTTTGATATAAATGTTTGTAAGACACTTTTTAAGAGTTTATAAAGTTCCGTTAAAATCGCTTGTAAATTTAAATTCTTTATTCTGTTTAAATCATCCAAAATTACCCAATTACCAGATTTTTAAAATTTGATTCTTTTTTCAACTTGTTTGAGCCATTCGCGCGCCATTAGTTCGTGCCCGGCAACAGTTGGATGAATGCCATCCCAGATCCAGTAATCGGCAGCTGCCTTGTCGCAAGCTTTATTGAACACCTCCTGAAATCCAACAAACACCGTATTGTATTTCGATGCCAGTTTCCGAACGACAGCCTGACGCTGAACGATGTCGGCATGGTAGGCTGTCCAGTTTTCTTCCACTTTTCCGACTGGCAGAATAAATGGCTCGCACAAAACGAAAATGATGTCGGGAAACTTTGCCAAAGTCTGTTCGAGCAAGGATTGGTAGGTTTCTTCGTACTTTTCAACGGTGACGACAGGTTCCCAATGAACGACCACCGAACTCGAATCATTCACACCAACCAGAATGCTCAGCACATCCGGCTTGAGATCGAGTGTATCGGTTTGCCAGCGTTTTTCCAGATCAATCACTTTGTTTCCGCTGATACCCCGGTTATAGAAAACGTATTTTTTCTCCGGATAATCGGCCCCAAGCCGACTGCCAATGCTAAATGCATATCCATGTCCTAAAATGTGATTGGGATCGGCATTGCGTCCACGGTTTCCATCGGTAATTGAGTCGCCCTGAAAGAGAAAGATTGTTTCATTTTTTGCTTTCAGTTTTTGTCCGGCTTTTGTTTCACTTGCAAAATTGTTTATTCCTGGTATACAAATTGATGCAACTCCGGTCAGGGTTATTTCCCGGATGAAATTTCGGCGTGAATTAGTTTCCATCTTAGCAAATCTTAAATGAACATTTTTTTTGAAAAATGATACAAATCTCTCTTTCAAACCTTTAATCGAAACCGACGATCAGCATCGAATCCATTGTGAAAAAATATAATTTGCACACCTTTCTGTTTTAAGCTTTAACTAATCTGACAGAAGATCTTCAAATGCTTAATTTTCAAGGCAAAACCCCGCCAACCTAAAGGCCGGCGGGGTAACTAACTAACCTAAACTAACCTAAACTTCTAACTATTAACAAACTATGCTGTCTATTCTTTTTTTCTTTTTAAGATCATTTCCGAGTCACCCATCGGACCACCAACAACTTTCATGCTAATAGTGTCATCTTCTTTTAGGGTACAATCGTGTTTAATCGTCATATCGTTAAATGATACATCAAACGAGAATTGTTTACCGTTAATTTTAGTGTTTGAAATAGGCATATCACCATTTGGCGTTACAACCGATCCGGTCAACTTTTCACCTTCCATTTTAAAAACGAAATTGAGTTCCATTTCATTTCCATCCGGACTTTTCATGGTTGCAGACCATTTTCCTTCAATACCAGCAGCTATTCCTGAAGATGCAATAAACAGGAATAAAATAACAGCCATAATTGCTTTCATTGCTTTAATTTTTAGAGAATTAGAAATATGTGTAAATGTCATTCAAGAGCATTTAAGTAATGGTTCTGTGCAAATCTGAAAAAACAAATCCAGAGTATCAATAGAAGGTTTCCTGTAAATGAATGCAAAGCATTCCGCAAACCTTTGCACCCATCAAAATCTGTTATGAAACAGTTAAAGTGTAATTTAGACACCTATAAAAACAAAACCGCTTGGCTGTCTCTAACTTTTGATTTTTATTACCTATATTAAATCTTTCGCAAGTTCTTTTAAATTTTTTCCTGAAAAGTTTCCGGAAGTCATAAGCAACAGATTCGTATTTTCCCAATCCTGGGTTTTCAGGAACGCAAAAAGCTGATCGGAATTGGTTGAAACCATCAATCCGGGCGAATCGAATGCTTCGGCAACTTGTTGTTCGGTGATGGGCTCCAGTTTTTTGTGTTCGATAGTGTGCGGATTAAAATATACAATAGCCAAATCAGCGGCATCCATACTGTTTTTATACTGCGTAAGGAATTCCTTTTTTAGCGAACTAAAAGTATGCAATTCGAGAACAGCGACCAGTTTTCGCTCCGGAAACTGTTTCTTTACGGCCTCAGTGGTGGCTTTCAGTTTGGACGGAGAATGCGCAAAATCGTTGAAGACTACACAATTTTCAGTCTCTGCCAAAACTTCCAGACGACGTGAAGCTCCTTTAAATTCTGCAATTGCAGAATAAAACTGCTCGTCGCTCAATCCCAATTGCCGGCACACCAGTTGTGCTCCGGAAATGTTTTGCAGATTGTGATCGCCAAAAATCTGAAGTCTGATCTTTTTATTACCTGCAAGCAAATAAGTAATCCCGTTTTCGATGACTGATTGATGCGACAAATAAGGAAATTTCTTTATATCGACGCGACTTTTCGCTGCAAGCTGTTCCAGATTTTCATCGTTTCCGAAGTAAATCAGCGACCCGTTTGATTGAATCAGCCCGGTAAAAATCTGGAACTGCTCCACGTAAAACGGGAAAGTTGGAAAAACATTGATGTGATCCCATGCAATACCGCTTAGCAAGGCAATATTTGGAAAATACAAATGAAATTTTGGACGAGGGTCGATGGGCGACGACAAATACTCATCGCCCTCGAAAACTGCAATTCTGGCTTCTTCAGTGAGCGAAACCATCGTATCAAAACCTTCCAGTTGCGCACCAACCATGTAATCGAACTCAATTCGGTTGAAGCGAAAAACGTGCATAATCATCGAAGTGATAGTCGTTTTTCCGTGACTTCCGCCAATCACCACGCGAATTTTATCCTTAGTTTGCTCGTACAGATATTCCGGATAGGAGAAGATTTTCAGTCCCAGTTCCTGTGCCCGGATCAGCTCCGGATTATCCAGCCGCGCATGCATTCCCAGAATAACGGCATCCAATTCCGAAGTAATGTTCTCGGTGAACCAGCCTTCCTTTTCAGGAAGCAAACCATAGCTTTTCAGCCGGCTTTTTGATGGTTCAAAAACCTCATCGTCCGATCCGGAAACTTGATATCCTTTTTTGTGTAGGGCAATGGCCAGGTTGTGCATGGCGCTTCCGCCGATGGCGATGAAATGTACTCTCATTTTCTTGGATTTTGGATTGTGAAAAGTAGGTAAAAAACCTGATCTTAGCGACTAATTTTATATGCTGTGGCAAAAAACAAATTCAGTAAAATACTTTTTGGAAAAGCTGCCTGGCCCATCTGGCTGGCCTTGGCAACCTTCGGATTAACCGAACTTTTCAGCCGGTTCCATCCGGTTACCGAAATCATTTATTCCCGGACATTGTATCCGGTTTTTGCCTTTTTGCTTTCCTTCCTCAACAAATGGGTTTCGTTTTCGCTGGATGATTCACTTTACGCGCTGCTCGCCATCTTCCTGATTACAATTCTCTTGTTGACTGTTTTCAGGAAGATAAAAATCAGCCGGTTTTTGCTGTTTTTTATTCAGACATTGGCCATCTGCTACTGTCTGTTTTATTGGTTCTGGGGCTTCAATTATTTCCGCAGCGACCTGAACGAAAGGCTTTTTATGGCCAAATCAAAACCAGATACCCTGGCATTTCGGCGCGTTTTTGAACAACTGATCACCGAAACCAATGCGTCGTATTGCAGCTTCGACAGCATATCAAAACCTGAAATTTCGAAGCTGGTTGAAAATTCGTATCATAAAAATGCTTCGTTCCTGAAAATCAACTATCCGCAGGGTGTGCGGGTTGCAAAGCCTATCACCCTTAGTTCATTCTTTGCCAAAGCCGGAATTGCCGGTTATTACGGACCGTTTTTCAGTGAGATTCATCTGAACGACAGCCTGCTCATGGCGGAATATCCTCAGGTTATAGCTCACGAGATGGCTCACCAGTTTGGAGTAACAAGCGAAGCTGAAGCCAACTTTTACAGTTGGCTGGTTTGTAGTACATGCGAATCAAAACAACTGCGCTACAGTGCGAACCTAAACCTGATGAGCTATTTTCTTTCACAGGGAAACCGTCTGCCTCGTTTCAGGGAATTGGTGCATCAGATCAGCAAACCGGTCATCGACGACATGCGGAAAATTCAGAAACACTGGGCAAACATGCGCAATGACAAAATTGACAAGGCTGCCGGAAAAATGAACGATGCTTACCTGAAATCTAACAAAGTAAAAAAAGGCATCGACGACTACTATGGTGTGGTTCAATTCGTGATGGATTTTGAAACCGACTCGCTAGCGCAGAAGAGATTTCATCAGAAAAAGTGATTTACCAATTTTAGCTTTCTTTTTTTTGCCCGGAAAAAGGCAGGTATATGCTTGTACGTACAAGTTAAGTTTGTATATTTGTTCAGCGTTACTGCCAAAAAATTCTAAACCTAAAAACGATGAAGAAGCTAATTCTGATGGTATGTATTCTGTTTGTTATACAGGGACTTTCATCCGGAAATCCGAAAACCGATCAAAAGGAAGGCAAATGGATCACCATTTTTAATGGTAAAAACCTGGATGGCTGGATACCAAAGGTTACCGGATACCAATCCGGAGAAAATCCACTGAATAATTTCAGGGTTGAAGATGGAATCCTGAGAGTGGATTACAGCCGGTTTGCTGCGTTTAACGGGCGTTTTGGACACCTGTTCTACAAGGAAAAACTTTCGTCATTCAAACTGCACGTGGAATACCGTTTTGTGGGCGAGTTGCTTCCTGATGCGCCATCGTATTGCATCCGGAACAGCGGCGTGATGGTTTGTTCGCAGTCGCCCGAAAGCATGGATGTGACTGAAAACTGGCCGGTTTCGATCGAAGTGCAATTGCTGGGTTGCACCGATAAGCTGAAGCAAACCACGGCCAATATTTGTACTCCTGGAACAACCATTTCGGTCAAAGGTTCGCCTTCCAACGAGCATTGCATCAATGCCAATTCGAAGTTTTACAGCAACGGCGAATGGGTTAATCTGGATATCGTGGTTCACTCCGGAAAGGAAATCATCAACATAGTGAATGGGGATACGGTTTTGGTTACCTCCGAACCACGGGTTGGCGGATTCCTGCTTCCGGAGAATTATCCTGTTCCTGAAGGAAAACTGTTGAAAGACGGTTACATAGCCCTTCAGGCTGAAGGACAGCCCATTGATTTTCGGAACATCAAACTTCAAATCCTGGATGACAAAAAGTCCTCTATCCAAAAAACTGAAACTCCTCCAAAAGCCGTCGGATTAAAAGTAATCGACAATTTCGACAACTACACCAGCAACGACCAACTGTCCAAAGCATGGTATAAACCCGGACATGGTGCACCTAATACCCGAACTTTGGAACCAACAGTGAAAGCAGGTGGAAAATACAGCCTGAAATGTGAATACACCACCACGAAATCTGAGGACAAGTTCTATGTTCCGTTTTGCCGGGTCGATAAATGGGATTTAAGCAGTTGCAATGGCGTTCAGTTCTGGTTTAAACCTGATGGTTCAGGACGCGAAATGACTTTTCAGCTCAACATTGCCAACAAGGAAGGCAAGAATATCCACGATTTGTGGGAATACACTTACCTGACTGAAAAAGGGAACACCGACGGCCGTTGGGTGACCATTCCTTTTTTCAGCCTGAAACACAACATCAAGTATGCCGATGCTCCGGATGTGAGTCCAACTTTCAAACCCGGTTCTGTGAGAGGCTGAGGGGGAAATTCCCTTGCGTGACTCGATGTGTGTCTTGAATCAACCCGTGAAAGCGGAAAGAATGCTGTACAAAAGATGGAAGCCTTTTATAGGTGATAAAACGAAAGCCTAAGCCGAGCGAACTGGCAATGGAATCATTATTATCAACAACAAAGGGATTGGCCTTCCGCAGACGACCTTCAGGGGTAGTTTGCAAACCACCTTATGCTGCGTTGGGCGGAAACTCCCTCGGTGGTGAACGATAAGGAAAAACGGGGACTCGATCCCCGAAGGTGTGTATTGTCGAGCTGAATAAATTAAAGCAACTATGAAGTCTCGTAAAAGCAAAGAGGAGATGTCGAAAGCGGATGTTTACGTAGGTGTCCGTTAAGAGTGTAAAGGAAACCTGATTACTGTTTACACGACATCCGGGATAAAGTTGACAGGAAGGCAATACAGGGTTTTGTATGGAACAAGAGAAGTCGGTACTGCACGGTTAACCGCAAAGCGTGGCGCTGCGAGGCGCTGAGTGTGTCGAAGCGAGCCAGCCGAAGCGGGAAGCCGTCATACAGGGATTGTATGAAGTACCGGTGGCAGACTAAGCCGTAGTAGTGATGAAACTTCTGTAATGGAATCGGAGCGAAGGACTTAGCTTGTTTACATTTCATTAATTAACAACAAGCAGCGATGCTTCGGCTATGGCTCAGCAACCATGCGATGATTGACTATTATGAAATAAAATCACAGCCAATTACCAGGGTAATGGTTTTGCAGGCATACAAGAAAGTACGAGCCAACAAAGGTAGCGGTGGCGTAGATGATATGGATTGGGCATGGTTGGACAACAACTTGAAACCCGAACTGTACAAGCTATGGAACAGGCTAACTTCCGGCAGTTACTTTCCGATGCCCGTAAAAGAAGTTGCCATCAAAAAGAAAGGCGGGGGCGAGCGTAAATTGGGAATCCCAACACTGTTGGACCGCATCGCTCAGCAAGTAGCCAAAACACATCTGGAACGCATTTTAGAACCACATTTTCACAACAGTTCGTTTGGCTACCGTCCTGACAGAAATTGTCATCAGGCGATAGCACAAGCAAACAAGAATACGT